>DATAHR010000001.1:0-10920 GCA_036263035.1 Gaiellales bacterium
TCGATCTGCACCTCGTAGTCGGCCTCGAGCGAGCGGATCGTCTCGCCGCCCTTGCCGATCACCATGCCGATGTAGTCGGGGTGGATCTTGGTGGAGATGATCCGCGGCGCATGGGCCGCCACCTCCTCGCGCGGCGACGAGATGGCCTCGCGCATGGCGTCCAGGATGAACAGCCGGGCATCGCGGGCCTGCGCCAGTGCGGTGCGCAGGATCTCCATCGTGACGCCGGTGATCTTGATGTCCATCTGGAGGGCCGTCACGCCCGCCTCGGTGCCCGCGACCTTGAAGTCCATGTCCCCGAGGTGGTCCTCGGCTCCCTGGATGTCGGTCAGGATGACGTGGCTGTCACCCTCCTTGATCAGGCCCATGGCGATGCCCGCCACCGGCGCCTTGATCGGCACGCCGGCGTCCATCAGCGACAGGGTCGATCCGCAGACCGACGCCATCGACGACGAGCCGTTGGACTCGAGGATCTCGGAGACCACCCGCAGCGTGTACGGGAAGTCGTCCGCGCTGGGGATGACGGGCACAAGGGCTCGCTCGGCGAGGGCGCCGTGGCCGATGTCGCGCCGCTTCGGCCCCCGCATGAATCCGGTCTCCCCCACCGAGAACGGCGGGAAGTTGTAGTGATGGATGTAGCGCTTCGTCTCGTCCAGCGAGAGATCGTCGATGCGCTGCTCCTCCTTGCCGGTGCCGAGCGTGCAGAGCGTCAGCGCCTGCGTCTGGCCGCGGGTGAACAGGGCGGAGCCGTGCGTCCGCGGCATCACCGAGACCTCGCACCAGATGGGACGGATCTCGGTCTCCGAGCGGCCGTCCGGCCGGCGCTTGTCGACCGCGATCTTGCTGCGGACGATCTCCTTGTAGAGCCGGTCGGTGGCCGAGCCGACGGCAACCCGCGCCATCGGGTCGAGATGCGCCACGCCCTCGTGGTCGGGCTCGCCCCGGCTCGGGAAGCCCAGGTCGATGCTGTGCTCGATCTCATCGAGCAGCGCCGCCCGCTTCGCCGACTTCAGCTCCTTGGAGTCCTGCTCGGCATCCGACAGTGCGCGGATCGCGTCGCCGAACTGCTCCTTCACCTTCGGGTAGACGGCGTTGTCGCGCGCCTCGACGACCAGCTCGTCCATGGCGAACTGCACCCGCACCCGCTCAAGCATGTCCGCCTCGGTGGAGCTGCCCGTGATCTCGGGAGCCTCCTCGCGGAAGATCGCGTCGGCCTTGGGCTGGAGCGCGGCCAGGCCGCCCTCCTGGATCGCCTGGCTGAGCTCGCCCAGCCGCGACGAGCGCAGGCGCTCGGTGACCGCACCATCGGACCACTTCGGCTGCCCGGCCTGCGACGCCAGCTCGATCTGCACGCGGCAGATCTCCTTGATCGCCTCGTGGGCCATCTCGAGAGCCGCGACAAGCGTGTCCTCGTCGATCTCCTCGGCGCCCGCCTCGACCATCGTGATCGCCTCCGGCGTGCCGCAGACGACCAGGTCGAGGGTGGACTCCTTCAGCTCGATCAGCGTCGGGTTCAGCATCAGCTGCCCGTCCAGCCGGCCGACGCGAACGGCGCCCACCGGGCCGAGGAACGGCAGCGGCGAGAGCATCAGCGCAGCGGATGCGCCGTTCATCGCCAGGATGTCGTGCCCGTGCACCTGGTCGGCGGAGAAGGTCGTGACGACGACCTGCACCTCGTTCTTGTAGCCCTTCGGCCACAGCGGCCGGATCGGCCGGTCGACCATGCGGGCGGTCAGGATCGCCTTCTCACCGGCGCGGCCCTCGCGCTTGAAGAACCCGCCCGGGATCTTCCCGGCGGCGTACATCTTCTCCTCGACGTCCACGGTCAGCGGGAAGAAATCCGCGCCCGGGCGCCCTTCCGTGCGGCCGACGGCGGTGGCCAGCACCACCGTGCCCTCCTGGCTCACCAGCACGGCGCCATGCGCCTGCTTGGCGACCACACCGGTCTCGAACGTAATCTCCCGGCCGCCCACGGCGACGGAGAGCCGTGTTGCCTCTGGCTCCACTGCGATACTCATGTCCTCGTCTGTCCCTTCCGCGGGCCGGCCGGATCGCCGGCCCATCCTCCGATGAGCTGCCGTTGCGCCCTAGCGGCGCAGGCCCAGCTCCTTGATAAGGGCTCGGTAGCCCTCCAGGTCGTGCTTCTGCAGGTACGTCAGAAGCCGGCGCCGGCGGCCGACCAGCTTCAGCAGGCCGCGGCGCGAGTGGTGGTCGTGCTGGTGCACCTTCATGTGCTCCGTGAGCTCGGTGATCCGCTGGGTGAGGAGTGCGATCTGCACTCGCGTGGAGCCGGTGTCCTTTCCGTCCCGGCCGTACTTCCCAACGATCTCCTGCTTCTGGTCCTGGGTAAGCGGCACGCCTACCACCTCCTTGCCGTGTGCTCGTAGTCGCCTGCATCCCAGACCGGCGCTGGCAAGCGGCGCCGATCCGCGGTGCGGTCGCCTCGCAGGGTAGCACAGGGGTGCTTCCACTCCCGGTCGACGCCTGTAGGCTTGAGACAGGCAACCAGGAGGATCTGACCGCGTGAGCACTGCAGTCGTCACCGGAGGCGCCGGCTTTCTCGGCTCCCATCTCTGCGAGTACCTGCTCGAGCGCGACTGGCGCGTGGTCTGCCTCGACAACCTCGACACCGGCTCCCTCGAGAACGTCAAGCACCTCCGCGACGACGCCTTCCAGTTCCGCTACCACAACTGCGTCGACTACATCGACGTGGAGGGCGAGGTGGAGGCGGTGTTCCATCTGGCCAGCCCGGCCAGCCCCGTCGACTACCTGCGCCTGCCGCTGCACACGCTGAAGGTCGGCTCCTACGGCACGCACAACGCGCTCGGCCTGGCCAAGTTCAAGCGCGCGCGGTTCCTGCTCGCCTCCACCTCCGAGGTCTACGGCGACCCCGAGGTGCATCCGCAGCAGGAGGAGTACTGGGGCAACGTCAACCCGGTCGGCCCTCGCGGCGTGTACGACGAGGCGAAGCGCTACTCCGAGGCGATGACGATGGCGTACCACCGCCAGCAGGGCGTGGACACCCACATCGTCCGCATCTTCAACACCTACGGGCCGCGGATGCGCCAGCACGACGGCCGCGCCATCCCCACCTTCATCCGCCAGGCGCTCCAGGGCAAGCCGCTGACGGTGTTCGGCGACGGCAGCCAGACGCGGTCGTTCTGCTACGTCGACGACCTGATCGAGGGCATCTTCCGGCTTGCGATGAGCGAGTACCACATGCCCGTCAACATCGGGAATCCGAACGAGATGACGCTGCTGGAGCTGGCCGAGCGGGTGCAGCGCGTGACCGGCACGACCTCTCCGATCGTCTTCGAGGGCCTTCCGGAGGACGACCCGAAGGTGCGGCAGCCGGACATCACCCGCGCACGCGAGATCCTCGGGTGGGAGCCGAAGGTCGGGCTCGACGAGGGGCTGCGCCGGACGCTCGACAGCCTTGGTGTGACGCCGGTCGCCGTGTGAGCACGCGGCAGATCGTCGCCATGGGCGGCGGCGGGTTCTCCATGGAAGGCCGTGCACTGGACGACCACATCCTGGGACTGACCGGTAAAGCGCGGCCACGCGTCTGCTACGTGCCCACCGCCGCCGGCGACAGCCAGGAGAAGATCACCCGCTTCCACGAGGCGCTCGGCGACCGCGCGGAGACGGCGGTGCTGGGCCTGTTCTGGCGCGAGGTCTCGGACATCGACGCGTTCCTGCGGGATCAGGACGTGATCTACGTGGGCGGCGGGAACACGGCGAACATGCTGGCCGTCTGGCGCCTGCACGGCGTCGATACGGCGCTGCGGCGCGCCTGGGAGGCCGGCGTGATCCTGTGCGGGCTGTCGGCGGGAGCCAACTGCTGGTTCGAGGGCTGCTCGACGGACTCGTTCGGCGCGGGCCTGGGGCCCATGAACGACGGGCTGGGCCTGCTGCCGGGGAGCTTCTGTCCGCACTACGACGGGGAGCCGCTGCGGCAGCCGACGTACACCCGCTGGGTGGCCGAGGGCGCGCTGCCGCCCGGCTGGGCGGCCGACGACGGCGTCGGGCTGCACTTCGTGGGCACGGAGCTGCACGAGGCGATCAGCGAGCGAGACGGCGGGCGGGCGTTCCGCGTGGAGGCGATGGGCGAGACGGCGCTGGACGTGCGGCGCATCTAGATCGTTTTCGCGCGCACCGCCGCGATATCCCGGTGCACCTGCTCCACCAGCTCCTCCACCGAGCCGTACCGCTCCTCGCCGCGCAGGCGGCGCGTGAACTCCAGATGCATCGGGGCGCCGTACAGGTCGCCGTCGAAGTCGAGCAGGTGGGCCTCGACGCGCAGGTGCTCGCGGTCGTCGGTGAAGGTCGGGTTGTACCCGACGCTGATCGCGGCGAGGTGGCTTCCCCCGGGGACGTGCGCCCGGCCGGCGTAGACCCCTGTCGCCGGGAATGCGGTGTGCGGCGAGCACTCGAGGTTCGCGGTGGCAAACCCGAGCTCGCGCCCGCGGCCGTCGCCCCGCACGATCACGCCGTCCAGCCAGGGGTGGCGCCCGAGCAGGCGCTCGGCGTGCCCCACCTCCCCGGCCGAGAGCAGGTCGCGGACGCGCGATGAGGAGACCGGCGTGCCGTCCACCTCGACCAGCGGCGACGGCTCGGTGTCGAAGCCCAGGCGCGCCCCCGACGCTGCGAGCGTCTCGATCGTGCCCTGGGCGCGATGGCCGTAGCGGAAGTTGCTCCCGACGATGACGTGCACGGCGTTCAGACGGTCGCGCAGCACCTCCTCGGCGAACCGCTCGTGGTCGAGGAGCGAGAACTCGTGGGTGAACGGGATCACGACCAGCTCGTCGGGCCCGAGCTGCTCGATCAGCTCCGCCCGCCGCGCGGGCGTGGACAGCTCACGCGGGGCCAGCTCCGGCCGCAGCACGCGCATCGGGTGCGGCTCGAACGTGACGACGGCCGCACGGGAGTGCCGGTCCGCCGCTGCCTCGACCGTCCTTCCGATCACCCGCTGGTGGCCGCGGTGCACACCGTCGAAGCTCCCCAGCGCAACGACGCGGGGAGCCGGATCGACCGCATCCAGGCCGGCCACGATCACGGCTGGAGCACCGCCACCGGCTGCAGGCCGTTCTCGCCGCCTCGCGCCACGGCGACCAGCTCGCCGTCGTAGACCAGGCGCACGGGCCCCGTGGTCTCCCCCGCCACCGCGCGGCCGTGGAGCACGCCGTCCCGCTCCTGCTCGGTCAGCACGCGCTCGGCCAGGTGCGGCAGCGCCTCGCGCAGGCTGCGGCACCAGGGCCCGTCCGGCTGCTGCTCGATCTGCGCCGGCGTCCCGGCCTCCTCGACGGAGAACGGGCCGACCGTGAGGCGCCGCAGCTCGGCGCAGTAGGCGCCGGCGCCGGTCGCGGTGCCGAGGTCGGCGGCGATCTGGCGGACGTAGGTGCCCTTCGAGCAGCGCACGTGGATCGTGGCGCGCTGCGCCTCCGGGTCGAACGCCTCCAGGTCGAGGGCGTCGATCCGCACCTCCCGCGGCGGCGGCGCGGTCTGCTCGCCGCGCCGCATGCGGGCGTACGAGCGCTCGCCGCCGACGCGCACCGCCGAGGCTAGCGGCACCTGCTGCATCACCATCCCGGTCATGCCGGCGGCGACGGAGCGCACGGATGCCTCGTCCGCCGTGCGGCCGCTTGGCCGCAGGTCGCCCTCGGGGTCGAGCGTCGAGGACTCGGCGCCGAACTGGACGACCGCGCGATAGCTCTTGTCCAGTCCGGACAGGAAGGTGGCGAGGCGGGTGGCCTTCCCGGCCAGGATCAGCAGCAGACCCGTGGCGAACGGGTCGAGCGTGCCGGCGTGGCCGAGCTTGGACCCGAGCGCCGGGCGCAGCCGCCGGATCACGTCGAACGACGTCGGCCCCGCGGGCTTGTCGACGAGCAGCAACCCTGTCACGCCGCGCAGTCTACGGAGCGATCAGGCCGCCGACTCGGCGAGCTGGCTGGCCACCTCGTCGACGATGAACTGCCGGATCTGCTCGATCGACCCCGGATGCGAGAACCCGGCCGCCTGCTTGTGCCCACCGCCCTGCGACTTCCGGGCGATCCGCGAGACGTCGATCGAGCCCCGCGACCGCAGTGAGACGCGGTTCGGGGTGACCTTCCCGTCGTCCAGCGGCACCTGCTCGCGGATCAGCGCCGCCACCTGCACGCCGTCCACCTCGCGCAGGTCGTCGATAAGCCCCTCGGTCGTCGCCTCGTCGCCCTCGACGAGCGCGAGGTCGTCCCGCGTTACGTAGCTGATCAGGAGCCGGCCGCCCTCGTAGCTCTGCATGTGCTCGAGCACCCGGCCGAGCAGGCGCTTCTTGCCGTACGGCACCGTCTCGAAGACGAGCTCGAACACCTTGTGCACGTCGGCGCCGGCCTCGACCAGGCGCGCCGCCAGCCGGAGCGCGGCCGGGCTGGTCGTGCGGTACTGGAAGCGGCCGGTGTCGGTTACGAGGCCGACGTAGAGCGCCTCGGCGACGGGCGGCGTCAGCTCGATGCCGAGCCCGTCGAACACGCGGGCCAGGATCTCGGCGGTCGACGAGGCGTGCCCGTCCACGTAGTTGACGTCTCCGAAGCGGGAGTTGTCATGGTGGTGGTCGACGTCGATCACCTGGTCGAAGCCTGCCCGCAGCTGCTCGTGGTCGGGGCCGAGCCGAGACTCGTTCCCGCAGTCGACCGCGAGCAGCGTCCACCCGGCGGTCGAGCCCGGCTCGATCTGGCGCTCGAGGCCGTCCATGTCGAGGAAGCCGTACTCGTGCGGAAGCGGCGAGTCGGCGTGCAGGTACAGGCGCACCTGCTTGCCGGCGCCGCGCAGCGCCTGGGCCGCGGCGGACATGCTGCCGATGGCGTCGCCGTCGGGGTTCTCGTGGGACGCGATCAGGATCCGGTCGGCGGCCGCAAGTGCGGCCACCACCTCGGCGAGGTCGCGGGTCGTCGTCTCGGTATCGGTCATGTGGGGGAGTCGTCGTCGCCGCGCTGCTCCTGCGATGACGCTGGCACGACCTGATCGATCAGCTCGCTCATACGCAGCGCGCGGTCAACGGTCTCATCATACTGGAAGATCAGCTGAGGGGTGCGCCGCAGGCGAAGCTCCCGGGCGACCCGCTGCTGCAGCACGCCATGGGCCCGCTCGAGCGCGGCCAGCGAGCGCGCGCGGCGCTTCTCGGTGCCCAGCACGCTGACGTAGACCACCGCCTGGCTGAAGTCGGTGGTGGCGCGCACGCCGGTCACCGTGACGAAGCCGATCGATGGGTCGCCGAGGCGCTCGACACCGTCGGCCAGCACCTTGCGCAGCGACTCGTTCACCCGCCGCATCCGCTCGCTCACCCGATCGCCTCCTCAACCGACACCACCTGCCAGTCCGAGCGCGACAGCTCGAACTCCTGCGACGAAAGGTAGCCGCGAGCCTGCTCGAGGGCGTGCACCGCCTCCCCCGACTCACGCCGCGCGACCACCATCACCAGCTGGGCGCGCTGCCAGAGCTCGTGATACCCGGTCTCGGCGACGGACGCCCCGAACCGGCGCTCGAGCCTGCTCTTCACCTGCAGGAGCACCTTGCGCTTGCCCTTCAGCGATCCGTTCGCGGGCAGGTGCAGCTCGAAGCGCAGGATGCCGACGAAGCCCTCCGTCATGCGCCGCAGTCTACGAGCCCGCCGGGAGCGGCCGGGGCGGCGGCAACTACGATGGCCCTGATGACCGACGCCGCCGACATCGGCCGCGCGGTGCTGATCGTGGCGGTCGGCTTCGCTGCGGCCATCCTCTCCAGCCGTGTCAGCGACCGGCTCCGCATTCCCGCGCCTGCGCTGTTCCTGGCCGCCGCGGCGGTGTCGTCGGACATCACGCCATCGCTCACGCCGCTGCTCTCGATCCGCGACGTGGAGCGGATCTGCCTGGTCGCGTTGATCGTGATCCTGTTCGACGGCGGCATGGACATCGGCCTGCACCGGTTCCGCCGGTCGCTGTGGCCGATCGTGGCGCTGGGCGTGCCTGGCACCTTCGCCGTTGCGGGCCTGCTTGCCGTCTTCGTCCACGCGGTGCTCGGCTTCGGCTGGACGCCGGCACTGCTGATCGGCGCGGCGGTGGCTCCCACCGACCCGGCGGTGATGTTCTCGGTGCTCGGCGGCCGCGAGGTGGCGGGCCGCAGCGACGACATCCTCAAGGGCGAGTCCGGCATGAACGACCCGGTCGGCATCGCACTCGTGATCGGGCTGCTCGACGCGGCGGACAGCAGCGGCAACGGGGTCGCGACCATCTTCTCGGACTTCGCGGTGGAGATGGCGGTCGGGCTCGCGGTCGGCGTGCTCGGCGGGGTGCTGCTGGGCCGGGCGATGCACCGCGTCACGCTCCCCGACGAGGCCCTGTACCCGCTGCTGACGCTGGCGGGCGCGGGCATCGTCTACGGCGTCGCCGCCGTGGCCCACGGATCCGGGTTCCTCGCCGTGTTCGTTGCCGGCATCATGGTCGGCGACCTGCGCGCGCCCTACAAGCACGAGGTCGAGCATGTCACCTCGGTGCTTGCCAGCCTCGGTGAGATCGTCGTGTTCGTTGCGCTCGGGCTTACCATCGACATCGGTGCGCTCGGCCTGAGGAACGTCTGGCTGGACGGGCTCGTCATCGCCGCCGTGCTGACGTTCGCGGTGCGGCCGGTCGTCGTGGCCGCCATGCTCGGCCCGGCCGATCTGCGCCGCGGCGAGAAGGCCTTCATCTCGTGGGCAGGCATGCGCGGTGCGGTGCCGATCCTGCTCGCAGCCTTTGCGCTCCTCGACGGCGCGCAGGACGCCCACCGGATCTACGGCATCGTGTTCGTGGTCGTGATGTTCTCGGTGGTCGTGCAGGGCTCGCTGGTCAGCGTGGCGGCGCGGCTGGCGGGCGTCCCCATGACCCAGAGCGACAAGGAGCCGTGGCACGTGTCGGTGCGGCTGCGCGACGAGCCGCGAGGCGTGCGCCGGTTCCTGGTCGCGCCCGGATCGGCGGCCGACGGCGTCGCCATCCGCGATCTGCCGATGGGCCGCCGCCCGTGGATCAGCCTGCTGATCCGCGACGGCGCAGCCCAGCAGGCGCGTGGCAGCACGGTGCTCGAGCCGGGCGACGAGGTGCTGCTGCTCGGTGCCGATGACGACCTCGGCGAGCTGTTCGAGGGCAGCCCGGCCGGGGCGGAGGTCGAGGTGTGAGCGGCGTGGTCGTCCGCCGGCTGCGTCCCTCCGAGGTGGACGAGCTGCGGCGGGTACGGCTGGCCATGCTCGCGGACGCACCGGACGCCTTCCACAGCCGGCTCGAGGACGAGGCTGCCGAGCCGCGGCAGTTCTGGGAGGACCGCGCGCGCAGAGCCGCGATCGACGAGGAGGTGGCAACCTTCGTCGCCGTCGAGGGCGACCGGCACCTGGGCAGCGCCACCGGGCTTCGGCTCGGCCCAGACGAGCCCGCCCTGCTGGTTGCGATGTGGGTGGAGCCGGCCGCGCGGCGCCGAGGATTGGGCAGAGAGCTGGTGGAGGCGGTCTGCGCCTGGGCCGAGCGCGGCGGTGCGAAGACGGTGGAGCTGGACGTCCGGGAGCACAACCGCGCGGCGATCGACCTCTACCGGCGCGCGGGGTTCGAGGTGGCCGCCGGGCCGCACCCGGCCGCGGCGGCGCCCGATCTGATGGAGCTGCGCATGGCCCGCCCGCTCGACCGGCCGCAGGACGGGCCCGTGATCGCGCGGCTGCGACGCACCCTGGCCGGCGAGGATCCGCTGGCCGTGATCGAGGCCGCGCCGGCCGGCGATCAGCGGTCGCTGATGCTCCACATGGCCCGATCACGGTCTCGGAAACGCACTCCGGCACACCTCCTGTCGGACCGGCTTCGCGGCGACGTGTACCAGCCGGCACGGGTCGATGCGCGCCTGCTCCACGAGGTGGAGGGGGCGGCGCTCGCGGCCGCCGATGCCTTCGAGCCGGTCACGCTGCCGCCGGTCGCCCCGGCCGGCACCAACGCTGTGCTCGCCGGGCTCGATCAGAACCTCAGCGTGGCATCGGTCAGGGGCGGCGAGGTGCTGGCCGACCCCACCAGCAGCCTCGCGCTGGAGATCGCGCTCCGCCGCCGTGCCGGCGAGATCGAGCCGGCGCTCGCAGCAACGGCTCGCGTGCTGCGCATGCAGCAGCCTCCGCCCGGCTGGCACCGGCACTTCGGCCTGTTCACGCTTGCCAGCGGCGGACGGGCCATGCCCGGCGACGGGTTTGCGGCAGCAGCGCTTCGGGCTCAGCTGGCCGTCTATCTGGACATGCTCGACCGGCTGACAGCCGGCGGCCACGCGGTCGGCCAGATCACCGTCGAGCTGAGCGACACCGCCGGGCTCGCCGCCTCCTGCCGAGCGGTCGGCGTGGACGTGCTCGACCTCGCCGCCGAGTGGCGGGCGACCGACGTCGAGCCGGAGGCCATCCTGGCCACGGCCGGCGTCGCGCTCCCCCGCTTCTGCGCGTCGGCGCCGCACGGATGGGAACGGCTGGAGCGGATGGCCGAGCAGGTGCTTGCGCCGCTGGCCGAGCGGTTCCCCCGCGCGCGGCTCGGCTTCCGGCCCGGCCGGCTGCACGCGGTCGGCTACTACCGCGGCCTGTCGCTCAACATCGACGCCGAGCTCGGCGGCGAGGTGTACTCCGTGGCCGACGGCGGCACCGTCGACTGGACGCAGCAGCTGCTCTCCGACCGCCGCGAGCGGCTGCTCGTCAGCGGCATCGGCACCGAGCGGATCGCGCGGCTCCTCGCCGAGTCGAAATGAGTGATCCCACGACCACGCACGTCTGACCGTCCGGGCCCACCGAGTCGGCCAGCTGCTCGGTGGCTGCGGCCGCATTCGCCGCGTCCTCGGTCGGGCCGATATTCCCGATATCGGCCCGACCTCGATCCTTGCGCTGCTTGCCTACCGACCCCTCAGACCGCACGCGGCCCTGGGATC
>DATAHR010000002.1:0-5552 GCA_036263035.1 Gaiellales bacterium
GGCCGCCTCGCCGGCGGCCTCGACCCCGCCATCCTCGACTTCACCGCGTCGCTCGCCGTCGACCGGCGGCTGCTGCCCTACGACCTGCGCGCCAGCGCCGTGCACGTCCGCATGCTGGCGCGGCAGGGGTTGATTGAGCAGGCGCAGGCCGACGCCATCGTCGCGGCGCTGGGCCGGGTCGAGATCGAGGACGACGCGACCGACGAGGATGTGCACTCGGCGATCGAGCGGTTGCTCGGTGACCTCGGCCCGCGCGTCCACGCCGGCCGCAGCCGCAACGACCAGGTGCAGACCGCCATGCGGCTGTGGGTCAAGGACGCGTGCGGACAGCTGCTCGAGGGCGTTCGCGGGCTGGCGGGCGCGTTGCTCGACCGGGCGGAGGCGGCGGGCGACGCGCTGCTCCCCGGATACACCCACGGCCAGCGTGCGCAGCCGGTCTGGCTCGGCCAGCACCTGGCGGCGCACGTCTGGGCGCTGACGCGCGACGGGCGGCGGCTGGGCCAGGTGCGCGAGGCCGCCGACGTCTGCCCGCTCGGCGCCGGGGCGCTGGCCGGATCGAGCCTGCCGCTCGACCCCCAGTGGGTCGCGTCGGAGCTCGGCTTCGCGCGGTCGTTCGCGAACTCGCTCGACGCCGTTTCTGATCGGGACTACGTGACCGGGCTGAGCTACGCCTGCGCCCTCTGCATGGTGCACCTCTCCCGGATCGGTGAGGAGCTCGTGCTCTGGACCTCGTCGGAGTACGGCTTTGCCGAGCTGGACGACAGCGCGGCAACCGGCAGCTCGATGATGCCGCAGAAGAAGAACCCCGACGCCGCCGAGCTCGTGCGCGGCAAGGCGGGGACGGCGATCGGGCGCCTGGCTGGGCTGCTGGCGACGTTGAAGGGCCTGCCGCTCACCTACAACCGCGATCTGCAGGAGGACAAGCGCGCCGCCTTCGACCAGGTCGACGACCTGGCCGGAGCGCTGCGGGCGCTCGAGGTCTGCATCCGCGGTCTGCGCTTCGACCGGGAGCGGATGGCGGCGGCGGCGAGCGACGGCCGCACGGTCGCGACGGATGTGGCCGAGGCGCTGGTGCGCGAGGGCGTGCCGTTCCGCGAGGCGCACGCACAGGTCGCGGCCCGCGTTGCCGCCGGCGAGCGCTTCGCCGAGCCGACCGCCGAGCAAGCGGCCGCCGCCCGTCTGTCGCGCGACCAGCTGGCCGCGCAGCTGCGCGACGCCCGTGAGGCGGTCGCGTCGCTGTGAGCGAGCTGGAGCTGGGAGGTGTGCCGGCCTCGCGGCTGGCCGCGGAGTTCGGCACGCCGCTCTACGTCTACGAGCGAGAGGTCATCGGCAGGCGCGCCCGCGCCTACCTGGCGGGGCTGGAGAGCTATCCGGGCCCATCGCGGGCCGTGTACGCCTGCAAGGCGAACGCGACGGTGGGCGTCATCCGTGCCGCCGTCGAGGAGGGGCTGGGCGCCGACGTCGCATCCGCCGGCGAGCTGGCCGCGGCGCTGCGGGCCGGCGCCGATCCGGCGCAGGTGATCGTCCACGGGAACAACAAGTCGGATGCCGACCTGGCCGCCGCGGTGGACGCGGGCTGCGGGCTGGTCGTGGTCGACCACATGGGCGAGCTCGAGCAGCTCGACCGGATCGCCGCCGCCGCGGGGCACGTACAGCCGGTGCTCGTCCGGGTCACGCCCGGGATCGATGCCGATACGCACCAAAAGATCCGCACCGGACATCACGGGTCGAAGTTCGGGTTCGCGCCGCCCGATGCGCTCGACGCCCTCGACCGGGCCGACGCGCTGCTGCACCTCAGCCCCGCCGGCCTGCATGTGCACCTGGGCTCGCAGATCCGGGAGCTCTCCACCTATGCGGAGGCCGTCGACTGGCTGGTGGAGTTCATCGAGGCGAACGGGCTGGGCGAGCTGCCCGTGCTCGACCTGGGGGGCGGCCTCGGGATCGCGCACGTCGAGGGCGAGATCGAGCTCGACATCCAGGCCTCGGTGGAGGCCCTGTGCGCGCGGCTGACGGACGGGCTGATCGTGCACGGCCTGCCGATGCCGGAGCTGGTGCTCGAGCCGGGGCGCTCGGTCGTGGGGCCTGCAGGCACGACCCTTTACCGCGTGGGGGCGGTAAAGCAGGCGGCCGACGGCACGGTGTACGCGGCGGTCGACGGCGGGATGGCCGACAACCCGCGGCCCGCGCTATATGACGCCCGCTACACGGCCGTGGTCGCCAACCGGCCCAACGCCGTTGCCGACCATGACTACACCATCGCGGGCAAGCACTGCGAGTCGGGCGACGTGCTGATCGAGCGCATCCGGCTGCCGGAGCTCGCGGCCGGCGACGTGCTGGCGGTTCCGGCGACCGGCGCCTACACGGCGAGCATGGCGTCGACGTACAACCTGCTGCCGCGCCCGGCGGCGGTGATGGTCGCCGGCGGCGAGGCGACGCTGATCCAGCGGCGGGAGACGACGGAGGATCTGCTCGCTCGCGAGCTGCCCTAGAGGCCGGTGACCTAGAGACCGGTGACGCGGGTGAGCTCGCGGGCGAACGCCGGCGCCACCCACTTCGCGTACGTGCCGGAGATATGCCCGCGGTCGTCCATGTAGACGATGATGTGGCGCACCACCATCGGGCAGGTGCCCTGCGCGCAGAACAGCTGCCGCGTGGGGATGAAGCCGACGCCCTCGTTCGCAGCGGCAGCGCGCGTGGCGCCCTCGATCAGCGGCCCCCACGTCGCCGGCAGGTGGAACGCGCACGATCCAAGCGTGGCCCCCGGTCGCAGGATGCAGTCGACCGGCTCGCCGGGCGGCGCCGGCGGATCCTGGATCAGCGCCACCCGGCGCGGACCGCTCAGGTCGTGCATCTCGGTGATCACGCCGCGGACGGCCTGTCGGAGCAGGCTCGGGCCGCCCTCCACGCTCGAGTACCGCGAGCCGATCACGACCGCGTCCGGGTGCAGCCGGTTCACCTCGCCGAGCGCCCAGCGGTACCACGAGGAGCACCGCTTCTCCGCCGCCGGCAGGTCGGCCCAGTTCGTCGCCACGCAGCCCTCGGCGACGAGCGGGATCACCGTCAGGTGCCGCTGCTTCGCCCAGTAGAGCAGGCCCGGCATCCACATCCGCGTATGCGAGTCGCCGAACACGACCACGGTGTGGCGGGGCGTTCGGCTGCCCAGCCGGCACACGGCGTTTCGGTCGTAGCCCTGCAGGCAGGTGCCGAAGTCGAACCGATCCTTTTGCAGATGCTGGGGCAGCGGGGCCAGCTCGGATGGGATCGGCTTCGCAAGCTCGGCCGGGCGCACGCTCTCGACCACCGCCTGCACGAAGGGATTGCCGTGCGACGAGCTCACGAGCTCAGGGCTCTTCGGCACGAACTGGACCGGTGATTTCGTCTCGGCGTAGGCGATGCCGACCTGGGCAACCAGGACCACGACGCCGAGCGTGATCGGCCACAGCCGCAGCGGGCGCAGCGGACGGGCGGTCAGCCAGGCCGCGTGGCGGATCGGGTTCTCGTACAGCCGGTAGGTCGCCACGCTGAGGGCGAAGGCAGCGGCCAGCAGGAGCAGGTTCTCGCGCAACGACAGGTCGTGGCCGACGTACAGCATCGGCATGATCAGCGCCGGCCAGTGCCAGAGGTAGAAGCTGTAGGAGACGTCCCCGACGAAGGTGAACGGGCGCAGCGAGAGCAGGCGCGAGGCGCCGCCGGCCGGGGATCCCATGCCCGCGACCACCAGCAGGGCCGCGCCGCCGACGGGGAGCAGGGCCGCAGAGCCAGGGAACTCGGTGCCCGGCGAGTAGAGCGTCCCCGCACAGAGCACGCAGGCGAGCCCCGCCCAGCCCAGCCAGCGCCGAACCCCTGCCGGAAGCTGTGCCAGCCATGCGGCGCCGACGGCCAGCAGCGCTCCCACCGCGAGCTCCCAGGCGCGGGTGAGTGTCGAGAAGTACGCCGTCTGCGGGGAGCTCTGCGTGTCGACGATCGACCACGTCAGCGATGCGGCGATGATCGCGCCGAGCAACACGGCGAGCGGCAGCCGCGGCACCGTGACGTGCCGGGGCGCCGCCCCCGAGCGGCGGCGGCCGAGCAGCATCACCGCCGCCCCCAGCAGCAGCGGCCATACCAGGTAGAACTGCTCCTCGACGGCGAGCGTCCAGAAGTGCTGCAGCGGCGACGGCGGGCTGCCCTGCGCGAAGTAGTCCGACCCGACCTGCGCGAAGTGGATGTTGGCGGCGAACGCCGCGCACCACATCGCGTCGTGGAGGATCTGCGTCGCCCGCACGTAGTTCAGCCACGCCACCGCGGCCACGCAGACGACCACCAGCGTGAGAGTGGCGGCGGGCAGGATCCGCTTGGCCCGCGCGGCGTAGAAACGGCCGATGCCGACCGACCCCGTGGCGTCGGCACGCCGCAGCAGCAGGCCCGTGATCAGGAAGCCGGAGACGACGAAGAAGACGTCGACGCCGACGTAGCCCCCGGTGATATGGGGCACGCCCGCATGCTGCAGCGCGACGAGCAGCACGGCGATCGCCCGCATCCCCTGGATGTCCGGCCGAAACGGCAGGCCGCCCTCGCCCCGGGTGGTTCGAGGCTCCTCGCCCATCGGCACGAGTGTAGACGGCTGCCGGGACGCGGGTTCCCAGAAGGATCCGCTGGGCATTCAACGAAGAGTGTTTTCCCCTATCGTGTAGGTGAGCATGGCCCCGGCAAAGCCTCGAGCGGTGTGGAGCGGCAGCATCAGCTTCGGTCTGGTGAACGCGCCCGTGCGCATGTACTCCGCCATCAGCGAGAAGAACCTCAAGTTCAATCTGATCCACGAGAAGGACGGCGGGCGGATCGGCTACCAGAAGATCTGCAAGCTCGAGGACGAGCCCGTGCCCAACGAGGAGATCGTGAAGGCCTACCAGGTCGAGGACGACGAGTTCGTCTACGTGACCGACGAGGACTTCGAGGCCGCGGCGCCCGAGGCCTACAAGACGATCACGATCCAGGACTTCGTGCCGGCGGAGCAGATCGACCCGATCTACTTCGAGCGCACGTACTACCTCGGCCCGGCGGAGTCGGCCGCCGAGCCCGTCTACGCCCTGCTGGTGAAGGCGATGGAGGAAGCCGGCCTGGTGGCGGTGGCCACCTACGTGTTCCACGAGCGCGAGAACCTCGGCTGCCTGCGGGTGAGGGACGGCGTGCTCACGCTGGAGAAGATGTTCTTCGCAGACGAGGTGCGGCCGGCCGAGGGGATCGCCCCGGAGGGCGTCAAGGTGGACAAGCGCCAGCTCGAGATGGCGATGCAGCTGATCGGGCAGTACCAGGGCGACTTCGACCCCGACCAGTACCACGACGCCTACCGCGAGCGGCTGATGGCCGTGATCGAGGCGAAGCGCAGCGGCGAGGGCGTCAAGCCCGCGGTCGAGACCGAGAAGCCGGCCGCGCCCGACCTGCTGGCCGCGCTGCAGGCGTCCCTTGAAGAGGTCAAGGCGACGCCGAAGTCGAAGGCCAAGTCCGGCGGGTCGTCGAAGGGCAAGAGCCGGTCTACGGCAGGCGCTGGCGGCGGCCGAGCAGCGGCTCGGCGA
>DATAHR010000003.1:0-23377 GCA_036263035.1 Gaiellales bacterium
GGAGGAGCTGCGGGACGCCGCGGTGCGGCTGCAGGAGGCGTCGGTCGAGCTGCGCGCGCAGCTGGACGGGTTCGAGGGTGATCCCGGCCGGCTGGAGGAGGTGGAGGCACGGCTGCAGCTGTTCACCGACCTCGAGCGGCGGTTCGGCGAGCCGGCCGAGCAGCTGGTCGCGCGGGCGGTGGAGGCCCAGGCCTCGCTCGAGCTGCTGGACGGAGGCGGCGAGCGACGCGCGGCCCTCGAGCGCGACGTGGAAGGCGCGCAGGCCCAGGCGGCCGGGCACGCCGCCGCGCTGCGTGCGGCGCGTGAGGGTGCGGCGGGTCCGTTCGCGGCTGCCGTCGAGGCCGAGCTGGCGCAGCTCGGGATGGACGGCGCGCGGCTCGAGGTGCGGCTGGAGGAGGCGGAGCTCGGCGCCCGTGGGTGCGACCGGGTGACGCTGCTCCTGGCCGCGAACGCCGGGCTTCCCGCCGGGCCGATCGCGACGGTCGCATCCGGCGGAGAGCTGTCGCGCATCGCGCTCGCGGTGCGGGTGGTCGCGCGCAGCGGCGGTGGTGCGGGCACGCTGCTGCTGGACGAGGTGGATGCGGGAGTCGGCGGTCGCACCGCCAACGCCGTGGCCGACACGCTGCGCCGCCTGGCTGCCGACGCGCAGCTGCTGTGCATCACGCACCTGCCGCAGATCGCCGGCGCGGCGGACGCGCACTTCCGCGTCGAGAAGACCGGCGGCGATCCGGCCACCACGGCGGTGACGCGGCTCGAGGGGGAGTTGATCGTCGACGAGGTGGCGAGGATGCTCGGGGCGGAGGAGGACGACGAGACCGCCCGGCGCCACGCGGCCGCACTGCTCGGCTGAGCGACGCTCCAGGACCACACGCGGGCCCGGGTGCGAACGGGAGAGCGCACCCGGGCCCGATGATCGCCGCGGGATGCACGGCGAACCGCTGGGACCACATCCTGGGGCCGCCGTCGGCGGCCCCAGGAGTGCTGCCCGGATCTACGCGCGGAGCGCCAGCCCCCGGCGACCGCGCAGGGTGCCCATCGCGAAGGCGGCGAGGCACGCGAGGGCGAGTCCGACGAGGGCGCCGAGCGTGGCGTCCTGCCAGCTGAAGCCGGTCGAGGCTGCGGGAGCCGCGGCTGCCGGCAGCAGGCCCACGCTGGGCGTGCCGATGTCGGCCGGGTTGTCGGCGCGAGCCATCGGCGACTGGATCGTCGGCGTGCCGACGTCCGCGGGGTTGTCGGCGCGGACGGCCTGCAGCGGGATGACGGGAGTGCCGACGTCAGCGGGCGAATCGGCCGGGCCGACCAGCTGGCCGGACCTGTGGAGCTGGATGGTGATGATGCGTGCGGGTGCGCCCATGCCGGAATCGGAGGGCTTCACGCCGGCAAGGGTGATGGAGCCTGTGGTCGAGCCGTTCACGGTCGTCATTCCAACCGGCTTGGCGAGTGCGGAAGAGGTGATGGAGAGCGAAACGGCGATGGCGGCGGCGAGGCCTGCCAGCCTGAGTGTGGTGCTCGTAGACATCGGTACTGCCTTTCAGATGACGCGGCGGCCGACTGCTCCGTCGCGAGAGATTGTGTGAATAACCACAAGACGGTGCACCTGGCCGGGATCTTCCATCGCGCGCCGGGCGCCGTCGCGCGGCTCGCGTATGATGTCTCCCCGGGACCGGTCACTCTCGGAAAGGTGGGGCGCAGGTGAGCAAGCAGGCCAAGTACGTGTTCGTGACCGGGGGTGTCGTCTCGTCGCTTGGGAAGGGCATCACCGCGGCGTCGCTCGGCCGGCTGCTGAAGGCGCGTGGCCTGAAGGTCTCGCTGCAGAAGTTCGACCCCTACATCAACGTCGACCCGGGGACGATGAGCCCGTTCCAGCACGGCGAGGTGTTCGTCACGGAGGACGGCGCCGAGACCGACCTCGACCTCGGCCACTACGAGCGGTTCGTCGACGAGTTCCTCTCGCGCAACTCGAACCACACGACCGGGTCGATCTACAACGCGATCATCCGCAAGGAGCGCAAGGGCGAGTACCTCGGGTCGACCGTGCAGGTCATTCCCCACGTCACCGACGAGATCAAGCGGCGGATCCAGCGGGTCGCCCAGTCCGACGAGGTGGACGTGGTGATCACCGAGATCGGCGGCACCGTCGGCGACATCGAGAGCCTCCCGTTCCTCGAGGCGATCAGGCAGTTCCGAAACCAGGTCGGCCGCGACAACGCGATGTACATCCACTGCACGCTGGTGCCGTTCATCGAGGTCGCGGGCGAGCTCAAGACCAAGCCCACGCAGCACTCGGTGCAGGAGCTTCGCCGCATCGGTATCTCGCCGGACGTGATCGTCTGCCGCTCGAAGCACCCGCTCGGGCGCGACATCCGCGAGAAGATCGCCCTGTTCGCGGACGTGCCGGCCGAGGCCGTGATCTCCGCCTCGGACGCCGGGAACATCTACGAGATCCCGCTGATGATGCAGGAGCAGGGGCTCGACCGGCTCACGTGCGACCGGCTCGGCCTGGTCACCGGCCCGGCCGACATGCGGGAGTGGGAGGAGGTCGTCGACCGCATCCACGAGGCCGACGGCACCGTCCGCATCGCGATCGTCGGCAAGTACGTGCAGCTGCAGGATGCGTACCTTTCGGTGGTCGAGGCGCTGAACCACTCCGCCATCCACCACGGCACCAAGCTCGAGGTGATCTGGGTCGACGCCGAGACCCTGTCCAAGCAGGAGGCCGAGCGGAAGCTGGCCGAGGCGGACGGCGTGCTCATCCCCGGCGGCTTCGGGATCCGCGGCATCGAGGGCAAGATCGCGGCCGCACGCTTCGCGCGCGAGAACGGCGTGCCCTACCTGGGCATCTGCCTCGGCATGCAGGTGGCGGTGGTGGAGTTCGCGCGTCACGTGGTCGGGCTCGACGGCGCCAACTCGAGCGAGTTCGACCCAGAGACGCCACACCCGGTGATCGACCTGCTGCCCGAGCAGAAGGAGGTCGAGGACATGGGAGGCACCATGCGCCTCGGCGCCGACTCGGTGACCCTGGTTGAGGGCAGCCGCGCCCACCGCGCCTACGGGGAGCGGGTGGTGCAGGAGCGGCATCGCCACCGCTACGAGGTCAACAACCAGTACCGCTCGCAGCTCGTGCAGCGCGGTCTGCTGGTCGCCGGCACGTATCAGGACGAGCGGCTGGTCGAGGTGATCGAGCTGCCCGACCATCCCTGGTTCGTGGCAAGCCAGTACCACCCGGAGTTCAAGTCCCGACCCAACCGGCCGCAGCCGCTGTTCCGCGATTTCGTCGGAGCGGCGGTCGACCGGTCGCGGACGGCCGCCGGCGCCGAGAACGTCACGGCGTGAGCGGCGGGGCGGCGTCGGACCCGGCCGTCGGCACGATGAGCGACACCTGGGAGCAGCTGCTCGCCCGCATGCGGGAGTTCAGCGACCTCGCACACACCGTCGGACTGCTGTCCTGGGACCAGGAGACGAACATGCCGCTGCGCGGAGGCGACGCGCGCGCCCGGCAGATGGCGACGATGCGCGTGGTGCGGCACGAGCGCCTGGTCGACCCGCAGCTGGCCGAGCTGCTGCGCCGCGCCGCGGACGAGGCGTCCGACCCGGCCCGCTCCGCGATGGTGCGCTGGCTCCAGCGCGAGCGTGACCGGGCCGCGAAGCTGCCGCCCGGGTTCGTGCGGCGGCTGGCGCTGGCGGAGGGCCGCGGGACGAACGCATGGCGGGTGGCGCGCGAGGAGCGGGACTTTGAGCGCTACCGGACGGAGCTGGAGGAGCTGATCGCCGCCAAGCGGGAGGAGGCCGACCTGGTCGGGTCCGACGGCGAACGGTACGACGCGCTCCTCGACCAGTTCGAGCCCGGCATGCGGGTGAAGCGGCTGGAGCCGATGCTGGCCGGGCTGCGCCACGAGCTGGGCGCGCTGCTCGAGGCGATTGTTGCGGCGCCGCAGCTGCCCGCGGCGCCGTTCGAGGGCCGGCTCTTCCCCGACGCCGAGCAGTGGGATTTCACCATCCGGCTGCTCGGAGACCTGGGCTACGACATGACGGCGGGCCGCCAGGACCGTTCCGCACATCCGTTCACCCAGACCATCGCCCTGGGCGACGTGCGCGTCACCACGCGCATCGACGAGCGGCATCCGCTGAGCGCGGTCTTCTCGACCATCCACGAGGCAGGCCACGGCATGTACGAACAGGGCTTCGACCCGGCGTTCGAGGACACGCCGCTGGCGGACGCGCCGTCGTACGGGCTGCACGAGTCCCAGTCGCGCCTGTGGGAGAACATCGTCGGGCGCAGCCTCCCGTTCTGGCAGCACTACGCGCCGGTCATGCACGAGGTGTTCGGCGAGGCCATGGCCGGCGCGACGGCGGAGGACATCTACCGCGCGTGCAACCGCGTGCAGCCGTCGCTGATCCGCGTCGAGGCCGACGAGGTCACCTACAACCTGCACATCCTGATCCGGTTCGAGCTCGAGCTGGCGCTGATGCGGGACGAGCTCGAGGTGTCGGAGCTCCCGGCCGCCTGGAACGAGGCCTACGAGCGGACGCTTGGCCTGACACCGCCGAACGACGCGCTGGGCGTCATGCAGGACATCCACTGGTCGGGCGGGTCGTTCGGCTACTTCCCGACCTACACGCTCGGCAACCTCTACTCGGCGCTGCTCTGGGACGCCTACCGGGCGAGCGACGCGGGCGCCGAGGAGCACATCCGGCGCGGCGAGTTCCACAACCTGCTGGGCTGGCTTCGCGAGAACGTCCACCGCCACGGTGCCATCGATCTGGGCGAGGATCTGATCCGCCGCGTGACCGGCTCCGGTCTGGATCACCGCCCGTTCATGCGCTACCTGTGGGCGAAGTACGCGCCGCTCTACGGCCTGCGGGTGCCGTCGTGAGGCCGGACGACCCGGTGCTCGACATGTTCCTGGAGCTGGCCGCGATCGGCAGCCCGTCCGGGCAGGAGCGTGCGGTCGCTGACCGCGTGCACGGGTTCCTGCGCGACCTCGGGCTGGATACGGATGAGGACGGCGCCGGCCGGGCGATCGGGTCCGAGATCGGCAACATCTACTGCCGGATAGCGCCGACGGCCGAGGGGACGCCGATCTTCCTGAACGCCCACCTGGACACCGTGCCGCCGACCGACAGCATCGAGCCGGTGGTCGAAGACGGCGTCGTCTCGAATGGCAACGACACCATCCTCGGGGCCGACAACAAGGCGGCCGTGGTGGCGATGCTCGCTGCGGTGCGCGACCGCCTGCACTCCGGCGCGCCGCACGCCGGCGTGGAGCTGGTCTTCACGCCGATGGAGGAGGTAGGGCTGCGCGGCGCCAAGCAGTTCGACGTCGCCCGCCTCGACGCGCCGTTCGGGTACTGCTACGACCATGCCGCTCCGATCGGCAACATCGTGCTCGCGGCTCCCTCGCAGCGCACGCTGAGGCTGACATTCCGCGGATGGCCGGCGCATTCGGGGATCGCCCCCGAGCACGGCCGCAGCGCCATCCTCGCGGCGTCGCGGGCGATCGCCGCCATGCCGCTCGGCCGGCTGGACGATCGGACGACGGCGAACGTGGGGCTGATCGAGGGCGGGGTCGCCGGGAACATCGTGCCGCCGCTCTGCGTCGTGCGCGCCGAGGCGCGCAGCCGCAGCGCGGAGCGGCTGAGCGAGACGGTGCAGGCGATGCTCGACGCGTCGGCCGCCGCCGCGGACGAGACGGGCTGCGAGCTCGAGGCGGCCGTGACCAGCGAGTACGAGACGTACCGGTTCGGCGGCGAGGAGCCGCCCGTGGCGATGGCCGTCGCCGCACTCGAGCGGTGTGGGTACACGCCGCAGTTCATCGAGTCAGGCGGCGGCGCGGACGCCAACGTGTTCAACGCTGCCGGCAAGCCGTGCCTCAACCTCTGCAACGGCATGGCCGAGATCCACACGTCGCAGGAGCACATCACCGTGGCCGACCTCGAGGGCATGACGTCGGTGACGCAGGCCCTGATCGATCTCGCCCAATCCGGCGTCTGAGCGTACAATCCCAGGGTTTGCCGCGGCCGCAGCCTGTGGATCACCGGCTCGCCGCCTCCAGCCGTCCACCGAACCCGGAGCACTCATGAAGATCGGCGTCGCCAAGGAGATCAAGCCAGACGAGTACCGCGTCGCCCTGACCACGGCGGGCGTGCGCGAGCTGGTGTCGCACGGCCACGAGGTGGTGATCGAGACCGGCGCCGGGCTCGGCAGCGCGATGTCCGACGACGACTACCGGGCGGCGGGCGCCTCCATCGCCGACGCGGACGCCGTGTGGGGCGAGTCCGAGATGGTGCTGAAGGTGAAGGAGCCGCTGGACGGCGAGTGGCAGAGGCTGTCCGAGGGGCAGGTGCTCTTCACCTACCTGCATCTCGCGGCGGCGCCCGAGCTGACCAGGGGCCTGGCCGAGACAGGCGTGACCGCGATCGCCTACGAGACGGTGGAGACCGCCGACCATCACCTGCCGCTGCTGGCGCCGATGAGCGAGGTGGCGGGGCGCCTGGCGGCGCAGGTGGGGGCGTACTACCTGATGAAGCCGTTCGGCGGCCGCGGCCGGCTCATGGGCGGTGTCCCCGGCGTGCTCCCGGCGAAGGTGCTCGTGTTCGGCGGCGGCATCGTCGGGTACAACTCGGCGCTGATCGCGCAGGGCATGCAGTCCGACGTGACCATCTTCGAGCGCAGCGTCGACCGCATGCGCGAGCTGGACGTCAGCCTCGGCCGCACGGTGCTGCTGCAGATGTCGAGCCGCGAGGCGATCGAGGAGGCGCTCGTGGCGGCCGACCTGGTGATCGGCGCCGTGCTGATCCCCGGTGCGAAGGCGCCACACCTCGTCACCCGCGACATGCTGAAGAGCATGAAGCCCGGCTCGGTGCTCGTCGACGTGGCGATCGACCAGGGCGGGTGCTTCGAAACTTCCCGGCCGACGACGCACTCCGATCCCACGTACGTGGTCGACGACGTGCTGCACTACTGCGTCGCGAACATGCCCGGCGCGGTCCCGATCACGTCGACCTGGGCGCTCACGAACGTCACGCTGCCCTACGTCGAGGCAATCGCCGACAAGGGAGTCTCCCGGGCGCTGGCCGATGATCCGGGCCTGGCCAGGGGCGTGAACGTGATCGACGGGCGCATCACCTACCAGCCTGTCGCGGACGCCGTGGGGATGGAGTACACGCCGCTCGACGAGGTGGCGATCCCGGCCTGAGCGGCCGCAGCCGGCGCGGCCCGGGGCCGGTTGCGCCGGAGTCGTATGCTTCGCGGGAAGGGATCGCCGGTGGCACGACGAACCCTGCCCCCGTGATGCGCACCTACGATCAGAAGCTGGCGGACTTCCTGACGAGCTTGCAGCTCGAGCGGGGAGCGTCGCCGCACACGATCGAGGCGTACCGGCGCGACCTGATCGACCTCGGCGATTTCGTCGAGCACGTCGACCCCGATGAGATCCCGGTCAGCGTGCTGGACGACTACGCCGTGGCGCTCCAGGATCGCGGCCTCTCACCGGCGACGGTTCGCCGGCGCCTCGCCGCGGTGCGTGCCTTCCTCAAGCACCGCGCACGCGAGGGTGGACGGCCCGACGCGGGGCGCTCCGTCGCGCTTCCCCGGCTCGGACGCCGGCTGCCCGAGCCGCTGACGCCCGCCGAGGCGGAGGCGATCGTGACCAGTCCCGACGGGTCGCCGCGCGGCCTCCGCGACCGGGCGATGCTCGAGCTGATGTACGGCGCCGGCCTGCGCGTCTCGGAGCTCGTGTCGCTGCGCGTCTCGGACATCGATCTCGAGGAGGGCCTCGTCCGTACCACCGGCAAGGGCGCCAAGGAGCGCGTCGTGCCGACCGGCCGGCGTGCGATCGAGGCGATCAGCATCTACATGCAGCGCGGCCGCCCGTACCTGGGCCGCATGCAGCGGGGCGACATCCTCTTTCTCAACCACCGCGGCCAGGGCATCACGCGCCAGGCGGTGTTCCAGCTGGTGCGCGACCACGCCCGCGAGGCGGGCATCGACAAGGTCGTCACGCCGCACACCCTGCGTCACTCCTTCGCGACGCATCTGATCGAGAACGGATGCGATCTGCGAAGCGTGCAGGAGATGCTGGGGCACGCCTCGATCGAGACGACGCAGGTGTACACCCACGTCTCGGTGGAGCACGTGCGCGAGGCCTATCAGAAGGCGCATCCGAGAGCTTGAGCGTCGAGGTCAGGCCGCTGCGTCCGCAGGACGTCGACTGGCTGGCCGAGTTGCACAACGTCGCCTTCGCTGACTACGCCGTGCCCGCGGTGCTCGACGTAGCTGCGCTGCGGACATACCTCGAGGAGACGGACGTCGACCTCTCGCTGAGCCGGGTTGCCTTCGTGGACGACATACCGGCGAGCTTCTGCCTCGGTGCGCTGCGCGGCGAGCGGGCGAGCATCCGGGGAGAGGGGACGGCACCCGTATTCCGGCGTCGCAGGCTGGGCCGCCGCGTGCTCGACGAGACGCTCGAGGCGCTTCGGGGCGCGGGCGCGCGAACGGTCTGCCTCGAGGTGCTGGACGGTAACGACGCCGCGATCAACCTCTACCGCAAGGCCGGGTTCGAGCAGACGCGACGGCTGCTCGGGTACAGCTTCCAGCGGCCCGGGCGCGGCGTGCGCGGGCGCCTGTCGGGGCGGCTCGCCGACTGCCGGACGGACGACGCGCTGCGCATGCTGGAGGCGTTCGGCTGGCCTGATCCGCCGTGGCAGCTGGAGCCGGCGTCGCTCGCGCATCTGCCGGCGAAACGATTGGACGGCAGGGCGGTGCTGTTCGGGAAGGGGCGTGGCGACCGGTTCTGGGTGTACGCCCTGTCGGTCGACCCGTCGCACCGGCGGCGGGGCACCGCCCGGCGGGCGCTGTCGCTGCTCCCCGCCGGGTGGATCGGCATCCCGGCGCTGATGCCCGAGGAATGGTGGGAGGCCGGCGCGCTGCTGCGGGCGCTCGGTGCGCTGCGGGAGAGCCACTGGCAGTGGGAGATGCGGCGGGCCTTGTAGCTGGCGCCCTCCGGCCGTCCGGCGGTTCACTAGATTCCCCGCATGCCGCGAGCATGCGTGATCGTCCTCGACGCCGTCGGCGCGGGTGACCTGCCGGATGCCGATCGCTTCGGCACGGCCGGCTCGAACACCCTCGCCCACGTCGCCGAGGCGGTGGGCGGGCTGGACGTTCCGGCGCTGCAGCAGCTCGGCCTCGGAAACATCGAGCCGATCGCGGGCTGCGCGCCGCGGCCGGACGCGCCGGCCGTGTGGGGCCGCCTACGGGAGCTGAGCCAGGGCATGGACACGACGACGGGCCACTGGGAGATGATGGGCATCGTCACCGAGCGGGCGTTCCCGACCTTCCCGGACGGGTTCCCGCCGGAGCTGCTCGAGGAGTTCTCGCGCCGCACGGGCCGCGGGGTGCTCGGCAACGTGGCGGCGTCGGGTACGGAGATCATCCAGCGGCTGGGAGAGGAGCACCAGCGCACCGGCGCGTGGATCGTGTACACGTCGGCCGACAGCGTGTTCCAGATCGCCGCCCACGAGCAGACGGTTCCCCTGGAGGAGCTGTATGCGGCCTGCCGTACCGCCCGTGAGCTGCTGACCGGCGACCTGGCCGTCGGCCGTGTCATCGCCAGGCCATTCGTCGGCGAGCCGGGCGCCTACGTGCGCACGCCGCACCGGCACGATTTCTCCCTGCTGCCGCCCACTCCGAACTACCTCGAGCGCCTCCGCGAGTCGGGCGTGACGGTGCACGGCGTCGGCAAGATCTCCGACATCTTCGCCGGGCAGCACATGGACTCGTCGTCGCCGACGGAGTCGAACGCGCAGGGGATCGCCCGCACGACCCAGCTGCTGCGCACGCTGCCGGATGACTCGCTGGTGTTCACGAACCTCGTGGAGACGGACATGGTCTGGGGCCACCGCAACGACCCCGGCGGGTTCGCGGACTGCCTGAGGGAGTTCGACGAGGGCCTGCCACAGCTGATGGCGGCCCTGCGGCACGGCGACCTGCTGCTGCTGACCTCCGATCACGGCTGCGACCCGACCACGCCGTCGACCGACCACTCGAGGGAGCACGCGCTGCTGATCGCCCACCGGGTCGGCGCGCCGATGGCCGGCGGCCGGCACGACGGCGACACGTTCTCGGACGTCGGTGCGACGGTGCAGCGGCACCTGACCGGCCGCCACGACGGCGACCTGCCCGGAACCCCGGTGCTGTGACGGCGCGGGTCACCGAGCTGATCGCGCGCAAGCGGGACGGCGGGGAGCTCGACGCGGACGAGCTGCGGGCGATGATCGATCCGGACGTGCCGGACTACCAGCTGGCCGCCTTCCTGATGGCGGTGGTACTGCGTGGGATGAGCCGGCGGGAGACGGGCGACCTGCTCGAGGCGATGGTGGCGTCAGGGGAGCGTGTGTCCTGGCCTTGGCCGGTGGCCGACAAGCACTCGACCGGCGGCGTCGGGGACAAGACGACGATCGTGCTTGCGCCGCTCGTCGCGGCGTGCGGCGCGCTGGTGGCGAAGATGAGCGGCAGGGGGCTCGGGCACACCGGCGGGACGCTCGACAAGCTGGAGTCGATCCCGGGGATGCGGGTGTCCCTGTCGCTAGCCGGCATGCGGCGCCAGGTCGAGCAGGTGGGCATCGCGGTGTGCGGGCAGACGGCGGAGCTGGCGCCGGCGGACGGCCGCATGTACGCCCTGCGCGACGCGACTGCGACCGTCAACAGCCTGCCCCTGATCGCCACGTCGATCATGTCGAAGAAGATCGCCGCCGGGGCGACGCGGCTGCTGCTCGATGTGAAGGTGGGCGAGGGCGCGTTCATGGCCGACCGGGACTCGGCGCGTGAGCTGGGCCGGCTGATGGTGGACGTCGGGCGTGACCACGGGATCGATGCCAGTGCCATGCTGAGCGGCATGGAGGAGCCGCTCGGCAACGCCGTCGGCAACGCCGTCGAGGTGCGTGAGGCGGTGGCCACGCTGCGCGGCGGGGGGCCGGAGGACCTCCGGGAGCTGTGCCTGCACGCGGCGGGGGAGCTCGTGGGCGACCGTGCGGCGGCCGAGCGGGCGCTGGCGGGCGGCGCCGCGTACGACCGGTACGAGCGGTGGATCTCCGCGCAGGGCGGGGATCCGGACGCGCCGCTGCCGGAGGCACCGGTGGTGGTGGAGGTGCCGGCTTCGCGAGCGGGCGTCGTCCAGCGGTGCCACGCCCTGGCGGTGGGCCGCGCGGCGGCCACGCTCGGGGCGGGACGGGCGCGGCAGGACGACGCCGTCGACCACGCGGTCGGGATCATCGTCCACCGAAAGCGCGGTGACACGGTGGAGCGCGGCGAGCCGCTGGCGACGGTGCACGCGCGCGGCGAGTTCGATGCCGGTGCCGTCGCGGGGTGTTTCGAGATCGGAGACGGGCCCGCGGAGCGGGTGCCGCTGATCCTGGAGATGCTCGATGCCTGAGCTGCCCGAGGTGGAGACGGTGCGCAGGGGATTGGAGCGGGCGCTCGCGGGCCGGGAGATCGTCTCGGCGGACATCCGGGACGGGCGGCTGACGGCTCCGGCGGATCCGGCGGCGATCGGGCACGAGCTGCTCGGGGCGGTCGTGGAGCGGGTGGGCAGGCGCGGGAAGTACCTGACGATCGGCCTCGACGACGGACGGACGCTGGTCAGCCACCTGCGGATGACCGGGTGGTACCACCACGTGTCGACGCCGGAGGAGCGGGCGCACCTGCGGGCGGTGTTCGGCCTCGATGACGGCAGCTGGCTGCTCTACAGCGACCAGCGGCGGTTCGGGACGATGCGGCTGCTGCGATCGGACGACCTGGAGGCGTACTGGCGGGGCCGGGTGGGCCCGGAACCGCTGTCGGGCGAATGGACGGTGGCCGCATTCCGGAACGCGCTGCGCGGGCGCACGGCGCCGATCAAAGCGCTGCTGCTCGATCAGAAGGTGGTCGCCGGGGTGGGCAACATCTACGCCGACGAGGCGCTGTGGGAGGCGCGGATCCATCCGCTGACGCCGGGGGGACGGCTCGGGCCGGCGCGGATCGCACGCCTCCACGAGGCGGTGATCACGGTGCTGGAGCGGGGTATCGAGGCGCAGGGTGCGAGCATCGACACCTACCGCGGCGTCGACGGGGCGCGCGGCTCGATGCAGGAGCGGTTCAACGTGTTCGACCGCACCGGGGAGCCGTGCCCGCGGTGCGGGACGCCGATCGTCAAGACGCGCGTGGCACAGCGCGGCACCCACTACTGCCCGAGATGCACCCGACCGCGCTGAGATTCCAGGAGCGGGCGGCCGCCCAGGGGATCGCCGTGACGCCGGTCGAGCTGTCGGACTCGACCCGCACCGCTGAGGAGGCGGCGGCCGCGGTGGGCTGCGAGCTGGGCCAGATCGTCAAGTCGGTGGTGCTGCTGGACGGGGCGGATCAGCCGGTGCTGTGCCTGTGCGCGGGCGACCGGCGGGTGGATCTCGAGCGTGTCGGCACCGGCGTGCGCATGGCCAGAGGCAAGGACGTCAAGGAGGCGACGGGGTACGCTATCGGCGGGGTGCCGCCGGTGGGGCACGACCGGCCGCTGCGGACGGTGGTGGACGCGTCGCTGCGGCGGTTCCGGACGGTCTGGTGCGCAGCAGGAACGCCGCACGCCGTCTGCGAGGTGGAGCTGGAGGCGCTGCTTCAGGCGATCCCCGGCGCCGAGGTCAGGGACGTCACGGGCTGACGGTCTCAAAGCACGTTGCAGGCGGCCGGAGGCCGCCTGCAACGGGTTCGTTGCGGTTTCCCGGATGGTTGGGCCGCGGGCGGAAGGGCCGTCTCAAAGCATGGCCACGGAGTCCGCGGCGAATCGTTGCAGTATCGCGACAGGTGGTGGGCTCCCTAGACTGCCTGCATGGCCCGCAGCTACAAGGCCGACGCGATCGTCCTGCGCTCGATTCGCTTCTCCGAGGCGGATCGCGTCCTGCATCTGTACACGCTCGAGCGGGGCCGCGTGAACGCCATCGCCAAGGGCGTTCGCAAGACCGGCTCGCGCTTCGGCGCCCGGCTCGAGCCCCTCACGCGCACCTCCCTCGTCCTCCACGAGGGCCGCGGCGAGCTGCACACCGTCTCGGGCGCCGACATCATCAGCTCGCACGCCGTCGTGCGCAGCGATCCCTACGCGCTCGCGGTCGGGCTGATCGGTGCCGAGGCCGTGCTCAAACTGTTCGCCGAGCCGGAGCCGCACCCCCGCGCGTACGAGGGCGCATGCAGGTTCCTCGAGCTGCTCGAGGAGCCGCTGGAGCGCGCGGCCGATCCGCAGCACGACGGTCTCGGGCTCGCCTTCCAGCTGAAGCTGCTCGCGCTCGCCGGCTACCTCCCGCACCTCGTCTCGTGCGCCTCCTGCGGCTCCGATGGCCCGCTCGCCGGGTACTCGCCGGGAGCCGGCGGCGCGGTGTGCGCAGTCTGCCTGACCACGGCCGGCGGCTTCCGCGTTGCCGAGGGAGGCATCGAGGCGATCGAGTCCCTGATCGATCGGCCGCTGGAGCCCGTGCTGCTCGCTCCCGCCGCCGCCGCAAACGCGCTGCGCGTCGTCGAGGAGACCTACGCGCACCACGGCGGCTTTCGCCTGCGCACGCTCAGCTCAGCTTGAACAGCAGCTGCACGTTGCTGCCGACGATCCGCACCGCCCAGCGCTGCCTGCCGCTGCCCGACACCCTCGCGACGCAGACGTGGTCGGCCGGCGCGAAGGCTGCGCCGGAGGGCGGCGCGGGCGTCCCCGGCCGGCAGCGCACGCCGCTGACCGCATGCCCGCTCTCCAGCACCGTCATCTGGCTGCTGAACGCCGCCGCCACATCCACCGCAGGAGCCGGCGCCGTCGCGTTGCCGTCCACCCGGTAGAGCAGCTGCACGGGATGGCTGACCCCCAGGTCGAGCACATGCACGGCCCAGACCTCCTGCGGCCGGCCGTCGTTGAAGGTGATGGTGCAGGTGTGCGTGCCGTTCACCGACCCGACGTTGCCCGGGAGGCTGTCCGGCGGCGCCTGGTCGCTGCAGTCCACGCTGCCGACGTCGTCGAGCCCATGCTGCTGCGCGACGATCGCCTTCTTGACGTTGCCCTCGAGCGCGGAGTTGCTGAGCCCGCCGCATGCGGGCAGGCACACCAGGGCGAGGATCAGCAGAGCGGGGCGCATCCAGGCCATCTCACGCGTATCGGCACCCGGCCGCCCCGGATCAAGTAGCTTGCGACCTCCGATGCCGACCTTCCAGCAGACCATCTCGCAGCTGCAGGCGTTCTGGGAGGGGGAGGGGTGCGCGATCATGCAGCCGTACCACACGGAGCTCGGCGCGGGCACCTCGAACCCGGCCACCCTGCTGCGCGTGCTCGGGCCGCGCCCCTGGCGCGCCGCCTACGTGGAGCCCTCCATCCGCCCCGATGACGGGCGCTACGGCGAGAACCCTTACCGCTTCCAGCAGCACTACCAGTACCAGGTGATCCTGAAGCCGGCGCCGTCCGACAGCCAGGACCTCTACCTGCGCTCGCTGGCCGCGATCGGTATCGACCCGGAGCAGCACGACATCCGGTTCGTGGAGGACAACTGGGAGAGCCCCAGCCTGGGTGCGTGGGGCCTTGGCTGGGAGGTGTGGATGGACGGGATGGAGATCACCCAGTTCACGTACTTCCAGCAGGCCGGCGGCATCGAGCTGAACCCGGTGTCCGTCGAGCTCACCTACGGGCTCGATCGCATCGGCATGCACCTGCAGAACGTCCGCCGGGCGCAGGACATGCAGTGGGCGCCGGGTCTGACGTGGGCGGACGTCTACCTCGAGAACGAGCGGCAGTTCTCCACCTACAACTACGAGGTCGCCGACACGGAGATGCTGGCCAGGCATTTCGACGACCACGAGGCCGAGGCGGTGCGCTGCCTCGACGCTGGGCTGCCCCTGGTCGCCTACGACCACGTGCTCAAGTGCTCGCACACCTTCAACCTGCTGGATTCACGGCGCGCGATCGCCGTCACGGACCGCCAGGCCTACATCCTGCGGATGCGCTCGCTGACGAGGCGCGTGGCCACCGCCTACCTGGAGCTGCAGGAGGCGCAGGATGCCTGAGCTCCTGATCGAGATCGGCTGCGAGGAGCTCCCGTCGACCGCCTGCCGCGAGGCCGAGGCGCAGCTGCCCGCCCTGCTCGACCGCTCGCTCGGCGCCGCCGGCCTCGCCTGCGAGTCCCCGCGCTTCCACGTCGGCCCCCGCCGCCTCGCCGCCATCGCCACCGTGCCGGCGGAGCGGGCCGCCGCCGCCTCCGAGGTGCGCGGGCCGCGGGCGGACGCCCCCGAGCAGGCACGCCAGGGCTTCGCCCGCAAGCACGGCCTCTCCGCCGACCAGCTCGAGCCGCGCGACGACGGCTTTTTCTGGGCCGTGTCGGCCGGCACGGCAACGCCTGCCCGTGAGCTGGTGCCCGAGGTGGTCACCCGTATCGTCGACGGGTTCCAGTTCTCGAAGACCATGCGCTGGCCCGGCGGCCGCTTCTCCCGGCCGATCCGCTGGCTGGTGGTTAAGCTCGACGACGAGGTGGTCGACGTGGAGTGCGCCGGTGTGCAAAGCGGCGATCACTCCCAGGGCCACCGGTCTCGCGGCGCGGTGCGGGTCGGCTCGGCGGCCACCTACCTCGACGACCTCCGCGGCGTCCACGTCGTCGCCGACGCCGGCGAGCGGCGCGGGCTGATCGAGCAGGGCCTGGGGGCAGTGGGCGAGTGGATCGATCCGATGGGCAAGCTGGCCGAGGTCACCCACCTGGTCGAGTGGCCGGTGGTGCTGGAGGGCCGGTTCGACGAGCGGTACCTGGAGCTTCCCGACCGGCTGGCGGTGACCGTCATGCAGTCGCATCAGCGGTACTTCCCGCTGGTCAGCGGGGGACGGCTCGACGCCCGCTTCGCCTTCGTGGCGAACGGCGGCGCGCCGGATGTCGTCATCGCGGGGAACGAGGAGGTGCTCGTCGGCCGCCTCGAGGACGGCGCGTTCGCCTACCGCAAGGATCGCGAACGCGGCATCGGGGCGATGCTCGCCGAGCTGCCGCGCGTGAGCTTCCTCGAGGGCGCCGGGTCGCTGGCCGAGAAGTCGGAGCGGGTGCGCGAGGTGTCGGGGCAGCTGTGCGACCGCGTCGAGGCCGACCCTGACGTGCGCGCCGCCGTCGGCCGCGCCGCCGAGCTGTGCAAGGCCGACCTGGTCTCGAGCCTGGTCTCCGAGTTCTCCGACCTGCAGGGGTACGCCGGCTCGATCTACGCCGCCGAGGCGGGCGAGCCGCCCGCGGTGTGCAGGGCCGTCGAGGAGCACCACATGCCGGTCGAGGCCGGCGGCGCGCTTCCGGCCAGCGAGGAGGGCGGCCTGCTCTCGATCGCCGACAAGGCGGACACGATCGCCGTCGCGTTCGCGCTGGGCGCTCAGCCCACCGGCAGCCGCGACCCGTACGGGCTGCGGCGCGCAGCGGCGGGCATCGTCGCGATCGCCCTCGACCGCGGCTACGAGCTCGGCCTGGTCGACCTGATGGCGGAATCGGTGCACATGCTGGTGGCGCAGGGACACGAGCTGAAGCGAAAGCCGCTCGAGGCCGTCCCGGACGCGGTCGACTTCGTGCTCGACCGGGTCGAGCCGGTGATGCTCGAGGAGGGCGTGGCCGTCGAGGAGATCCGGGCTGCCCGTGGCTCCGGCGTGACCGGGCCGCTGCCGCTCGCCGCGCTGTGCCGGGCGCTCCGCGACGCCCGCGGGAGCGAGCGGCTGGCCGCGGTCCGCGACGCGTACGGCCGCTGCGTACGGATCACCGCGCGGGCCGCCGACGAGGCGGCGTCGGAGCTGCGCACGTCGCTGTTCGAGATGGACGAGGAGCGGGCGCTCTGCGCAGCGCTGGGCGGAGCGGACATCGAGATCGCCGATGCGGCGGCGCAGCGCGACTACGGCTCGGCGCTCGACGCGGCGCGCGGGCTGGTCGACCCGATCAACGACTTCTTCGACAAGGTGATGGTCATGGCCGAGGATCCCGCGGTGCGAGGGAACCGGCTGAAGCTGCTGCTCGACGTGGCCTCGACGCTGCGCCTGGTCGGCGACTTCGACCAGCTGCCGGGCTGAGGCCGCGCCCCGCAGGAGCGTGACGACCGGTCACAGATCCGTCACGATCGGCGGGGTGACGGAAAAGTGCCCGGCACTTTTCCGTCACCTGCGCCTCGTTCAGAGCCGGGCCGCCTGCTCCGCAAAGCGACGCCACGCCTGGTAGTCCGTGTCCGCCGCGCCGGTCTCACGTGGCTCCACCCGCCGGCCGCCGCCGACCGCCGCGACGATGTCGGCCTCCGTGAGCAGCCCGGCGCCGATGCCCGCCATCGCCGCCGCTCCCAGCGCTGTCGTCTCGGCCACCTCGGCGACGACCACCGGCAGCCCGAGCACGTCGGCCTGCCGCTGCACCAGGTACCCGTTCGCCGTCAGCCCGCCATCGACGCGCAGCAGCTGCGGCCGTGACGGCAGCCGGTCGACGATGTCCCGCACCCGGAAGCACAACGCGTCGAGCGCCGCCCGCACGATGTGCGCCGGCGTCGTGCCCGCCGTGATCCCTGCGATCACGGCACGCGCGTCCGGCAGCCACCACGGCGCTCCCATCCCCGCCAGCGCGGGCAGGAACCGCACCCCTCCGGTGTCCGGGACCGACTGCGCCAGCGCCTCGCTCGCGGCCGCGTCGCCCAGCGCTCCCAGCCCCTCCCGCAGCCACGTCACCACCGTGCCCGCAGAGAACACCCCACCGTCGAGCGCGAACGACACCCGGTCACCGAGCTCCCACGCCACGATCGGGATCAGCCCGGCGGGCTCCGCCGGCGCCGTCCCGCCCGCCTGCTGGAGCAGGAAGATCCCCGTGCCGTACGTCGCCTTCGCCTCACCGGCGCGGAAGCAGCCGTGGCCAGCGAGCGAGGCGGTCTGGTCGACGAGCAGCGCGTGCAGCGGCAGGCCGTTGATGCCCCCGAGCGCGCCGACCGAGGGCCCGATCTCCGGGAGCCACGCGGCCTCGATGTCGTGCAGCCGCAGCAGCTCGGGATCCCAGGCGCCCGGCGCGCGCAGCGCCTGCAGCTGCGTGCGACCGGCGGTGGACGGCTCCGTCCGCGCCCGGCCGCCCAGCCGCGCCGTGATGTACGCATCGAACGTCCCCATGCGGAGCGTCCCCGCCCGCGCGGCGGCCGCGACCCGCTCGTCCTCCTCGACCAGCCAGCGCATCTTGGTGGCCGAGAAGTAGGGATCGAGCGGGAGCCCGGAGAGCTGCTCGATCCGCTCACCCCGCCCCTGTGACGCAAGCCGGTCGACGATCGGCTGGGATGCCCGCGATCCCCACACCACGGCGGGCGCCAGGGGTTCGAGCGTCTCCCCGTCCCACGCCACCACCGTCTCGCCCTCGTTGTCGAGCCCGACAGCGGCCACCTCACCCCCCAGCTCCGCCCGGAGGTCGGCCAGCGCGCGGCGAACCGTCTCCACCGTGTGGGCTGCGTCCTTCTCGATCCACCCCGGCCGGGGATGGGACACCTCCGCGGGGTGATAGCTCTCGGCGAGCTGATGCAGCCCCAGGTCGAACGCGACCGCGCGCGTGCCGGTCGTACCCTGGTCGACCCCGACGAGGACGGTCACAGCCGCCGCAGCAGCACGACCGCGGCCGCAGCGGCGCCGGCGGCGATCAGCGGGCCGCGGAGGGCACGGGCCAGCATCGGGATGTCCTCACCGCCGACCTCGATCCGCGACCGCCACGCGCCGAGCTCACCGCGCACGACGACGTGCCCGTCCTCGAACGTCACGCCGAGGACGGTGAAGGGCAGCTCTCCGATCGGCGAGGTCACCTTCATGCGTTCTCCAGCAGGGATCGTACGGCCCGGGCCGCCTCGCTGCCCGCCGAGCGTGCGCCCTCGACACTCGCCGGATCCGCGAGCGGCTGCGCGTACACCGTCCGCGGACCGTCCCAGACGGCGCCGTCAACATTGCGGAGCGGGACGACACCGTGTGCGAGCACGAGCGCGTCGCACTCGACCCGCTCGCCACCGGCGAGCTCGACGAGCTCGACGCGAGGGCGGCCGCCCACCGCCGCGGGACGGGCGCCCGGAAGCACTGTCATCCGGCCGTCTCCCACAAGGCCGGATGCACGTACGCCGTCCGGGCAGGCCACGGTCACCGACTCCGCCCCGGCGTTGAGCAGCTCCTCGGCCGCCCGCACGGCCCAGTCACCGCCGCCGACGATCAGCGGCCGGCGCCCCACGAGCAGCCCATTCTCGGCCAGGTGGACGGCGACAGTCGCCGCCACCACACCGGCCGGGCGCGGTCCGGCGATCCCCAGCTCGGCGCGCCCGAGCGGACGCGTGCCGGTCGCGATGACGAGTGCCGCCGCAGGGAGCTGCTCCGCGCCGTCCTGCCCGATCACGAGCAGGTGCCCACCGTCCCAGCGGACAGCCGTGGCGCCGAGCAGCATCCGTGCGCCGCACGCCGCGGTCAGCTCGCGCGTCTCCGGTTCGTCCCATCCGTGCACGCCACCCGTGACCGGCACGCGGTCGACGAGCGTCACCTCCGCCTCTCCGCGCAGCTCATGCGCGCAGCTCAGCCCCGTGATGCCCGCGCCGACGATGACGACGGCGGCCTCACCCACCGGCCGGCACCCCCAGCGTGGCGCCGGGCTCGGAAACGGTGATCTCCTCCGGCCGCCGTCCCGCCGCGATCGAGTGCAGGAACGACACGCCGGCCAGGCACAGTGCTCCCTGGCACCGCCCGCCGGTAGCGCGGGTGCGCTTGCGGACGCCCTCGAGCGACGTCGCGGGCACGGCCATCTCGTGGGCCGCCGCGATCTCCGCCGCCGTCACCTGCTCGCAGGCGCAGATCACCTGGCCGTAGCGCGGATCCCGGCGGATCAGGCCTCCCGGGTCGGGGTGCCCGAGCAGGCGCGGCAGCGGCTCGAGCGCGGTCAGGGCATCCGGGCGCTCCCCGGCCACCGGCAGCCCGAGCTGCTCGAGCGCGGAGCGCACCAGCTCCGCCACGGCGGGCGAGGACGACACCCCTGTGGAGCGGATGGCGGCGGCATGGACGAGGTTCACGACGCGGCCGTCAGGCCCCACCCGGTAGACCGGCTCCGACGCCGGCCGGTTGGCGGCGAACGCCTTGATCGCGTACTCACGCCGGACTGCCGGGACGAGCCGCTGTGCGGCCTCGAACACGGACTCGAGCGTCCCCGCGTCGACCGCACGGTCGGTCGGGTCGTCGTGGTCGACCGCGGTCGGTCCTAGCAGGAGCGAGCGGTTAGTCGTCGGCACGCAGTAGATGCCGCGCGTGGTCTCGGTGGGCACCCCTCCGACGACCTTGCGGAACCGTCCGCCCAGCTCTCGGTCGAGCAGCCAGTACTGCCCCTGCCGCGGCCACATCGTGAAGGGGTCACCGCCCGCGAGCTCGGAGATGCGCCCAGCGCCGAGGCCGGCGGCGTTGACGACGGCACGCGTCTCGATCCGCCTCGTCCCCGCCTGCACCGCGGTGATCCGGTCGCCCGAGCGCTCGACCGCGGTCACCGGTGACGAGCGCAGCACCTCGACGCCGTTTCGCGCCGCCAGCTCCGCGTATCCGAGCGTGAGCCGGATCGAGTCGATGATCCCGTCCTCGGGGAAGTGCAGGGCCGCGCGGGCCTGCGGCGTCACCAGCGGCTCGAGCTCGCGCGCCGCCTCGCCGCTCAGGATTTCGGCCGGCGCGCCGTTCGCGCGGGCCTCCTCGAGCAGAGCCGGCAGCCGCGCCTCTTCGTCCGCCGTTACGGCCACCGCGAGCGTACCGATGCGCTGAAACGGCGTGTCCAGCCGCGCGCACAGCGCCTCCCAGCCGGGGCTCGACCGCCGGACGAGCTCTGCCTCGAGCGTGCCCGGCCGGCAGTCGGCGCCGCTGGTGGTGATGCCGGTGTTGCCCTTGGAGGCGCCCTCGCACAGGTCATGCGCCGCCTCGACCAGCGTCACCGCCGCGCCGGTCGTCGACAGCCGCCATGCGACGGCGCAGCCGACCACCCCGCCGCCGATCACCACCACGTCTCGCACCGGCCCTGTATACCGCACTCGACCGGTCGCACCGGCGATAGAGTGCCCATGGTGTCCGACCTGCTCGAGATCCACATCATCTCCGACTCGACCGGCGACACGGCCGCCCGGGTCGCACGGGCCGCCCAGAGCCAGTTCGGCGACTCGGAGATCGAGCTGCACCGCCACGCCCGGGTGAAGACGCGGGAGCAGCTCGCCCGCGCCCTCGAGGCCGCCGCGGGCCGGCGCGCGGCGGTCTTCTACACGCTGGTCGACCCATCGCTGCGCGAGGCGGTGATCGAGATCTCGCGTGAGCACCGGCTGGTGGCGCTGGACGTGCTCGGCCCGGCGCTGAACGCGATCACGACCGCCTCGGGCCTGCAGGCGATGCAGGTGCCGGGCCGGCAGGCGCCGCTTGACGCGCAGTACTTCCGCCGCATCGCGGCCATCGAGTTCGCGGTCAAGCATGACGACGGGCGGGGCGCCGACGACCTGAACCAGGCGGACATCGTCCTGGTCGGCGTCTCCCGCACGTCGAAGACCCCGACGTCGATGCACCTCGGCTACATGGGCCTGATGGCGGCCAACATCCCGATCGTGAAGGGGATCGATCCGCCGCCGGCGCTGTTCACGGTGGAGCCCTGGAAGATCGTCGGGCTGACCATCGACGCCGACCGGCTGGCCGAGATCCGCCGCCGCCGCGTGCGCGCGCTCGCCGCCGGGCCCGGTTCGAGCTACGCCGACCTGACCGAGATCTACGACGAGCTGGAGACGACGGCCAAGCTGCACAAGCGCCTGGGGTGCCCCGTCATCGACGTGACGAAGCTGGCGATCGAGGAGGCCGCCGCACGCTGCGCCGAGCTGGTCGAGGAGCGGCGGCGGGCCGCGCTCGAGGGTGCGCTGTCCTCCGGATGACCCGGTACGTCTACGACTTCTCCGAGGGCTCGGCCGACATGCGCCCGCTGCTCGGCGGCAAGGGCGCCAACCTGGCCGAGATGACCTCGATCGGCCTCCCTGTCCCGCACGGCTTCACCGTGACCACTGAGGCCTGCCTCGCCTATCTTGACAACGGGGGACGGCATCCGGAGGGGCTGGACGAGCAGGTCGCCGAGCACCTGGCGGCGCTCGAGGAGCGGGCCGGCCGGCGGCTGGGCGCGCCGGAAAACCCGCTGCTCGTGTCGGTGCGGTCGGGCGCCGTGCAGTCGATGCCGGGCATGATGGACACGATCCTCAACCTCGGGATGAACGACAAGTCGGTGCGGGGGCTGGCCGAGGTGTCCGGTGACGAGCGGTTCGCGTACGACTCCTACCGGCGGTTCGTGCAGATGTTCGGCGACGTGGTGGCCGGCGTCGACGCCAACCTGTTCGAGAACGCCCTCGGCAGCCTGAAGATGTCCCGCGGCGCCGCGGCGGACGTCGACCTGTCCGCGGACGATCTGCGCGACCTGGTCGGGCAGTACCTGGAGATCTATCGCCGCGAGACGGGCGAGGAGTTCCCGCAGGGTCCCGCCGTCCAGCTCGACCGCGCGATCGACGCCGTGTTCGAGTCCTGGAACACGCCGCGGGCGATCACCTACCGGCGCGAGTACCGCATCCCGGACGACCTCGGCACGGCCGTCAACGTCGTGCAGATGGTGTTCGGGAACATGGGTGAGGACTCGGCCACGGGCGTCTGCTTCACGCGCAATCCCTCGACGGGCGCGCAGGAGCGCTACGGCGAGTTCCTCGTCAACGCGCAGGGTGAGGACGTGGTGGCCGGGATCCGCACCCCGCAGCCGCTGACGGAGATGGAGTCGGTCATGCCCGAGGCCTACGCGGCCCTCGGCCGGCAGATGGAGCGGCTCGAGCAGCACTACGCGGACATGCAGGACATCGAGTTCACGGTGGAGCGCGGCGCGCTCTACATCCTGCAGACGCGCAGCGGGAAGCGGACGGCGGCGGCCGCCGTGAAGATCGCGCGGGACATGGTGGAGGAGGGCGTGATCGACCGCGACACCGCGCTGCTCCGTGTCGACCCGGCCTCGCTCGACCAGCTGCTGCACCCGGCCATCGACCCGACCGCCGAACGCAGGGTGCTGACGCGCGGCCTGAACGCCTCGCCGGGCGCCGCGGTTGGCGCCGTCGTGTTCGACGCCGACACGGCGGAGGAGCGCGGCAAGGCGGAGCAGGCGGTGATCCTGGTGCGCTGGGAGACGACGCCGGACGACATCCACGGGGTGCTGCAGGCGCAGGGGGTGCTGACCGCGCGCGGCGGCATGACCTCGCATGCCGCGGTCGTGGCACGGCAGATGGGAAAGCCCTGCGTGGCCGGCGCCGAGGAGCTCCAGATCGATGTCGAGGCGCGCCGCTTGTCGGTCAACGGCCAGGTGGTCAGCGAGGGCG
>DATAHR010000004.1:0-7835 GCA_036263035.1 Gaiellales bacterium
TCCCCCGGCGGCTCCAGCGCCAGGTCGCGCCAGCTGTACCGGTGCCGGTGCGCGCCCTCATGCAGCGTCTCGACGTCCTGCGTCAGCGTGCCGCCGTCGGCCACCGCCATCACCTGGACGCCGCGGCAGACTCCCAGCACGGGCATGCCGCGGTCGAACGCCCCGCGCGCCATCTCGAGCTCGAACGCGTCCTCCTCGTCCGGCCCGGGATTCGTCAGCTCGTGCGGCTCGTGGCCGTAGTGCCTGGGGTGCACGTCGTCGCCGCCCGTCAGCAGCAGGCCGTCGACCATGTCCAGCAGCTGCGGGACGTCCTGCACCGGCGTTCGCCGCGGCAGCAGCACCGGCAGGACCCCGAACCGCTCCAACGGGTCGCGCAGACCCGGCTCGGTCTCGAGCAGCAGCGAATCTGCCAGCATGATCGTGTAGCCGATCACCGGCCGGCGGCCGTTGGCGCTCATCGCAGCCATGCGCGCACGAGGGCGTTGGCGAAGCCCATGCCGTAGCGAAAGTGCGCGGGCTTTTTGCTCACGCCCGAGATCCGCTGGGTGATGGTCACGGGTACCTCGATCGTTCGCAGCTTCTTCTTGGACGCCTCGACGATGAACTCGGAGTTGTGGAACTGGTCCTGCCGGAACTCGAGGCCGCGAAGCGACTGCGTCCGGATCGCCCGGTACCCGCATGCCGGATCCGTCACCTTGCTCCACGTCAGCAGAGACAGCAACTGCGCGAACAGCTTGATCCCGAGCTCCCGCGCCGCGTGGTTCGGGTCGGCCTCGCCCAGCACCCGCGATCCGTTCACGACGTCCGCCTCGTCGGCGACGATCGGCGACACCAGCCGCGACAGCTCCGACGGCTGGTGCTGGCCGTCGGCGTCCATCGTCACCACGATCTCCGCGCCCGTCACCAGCGCCAGGCGGTAGCCGGTGCGAAGGGCTGCTCCCTGGCCGCGGTTCATCGGCAGCCGCACCGCCGCCGCGCCCGCCTCTCGCGCCGCCTCGGTCGTGTTGTCCGCCGAGCCGTCGTCGATCACGATCGCGTGCAGCGGCAGGTTGCAGACACGGTCGGGGAGCGCCTCGAGCACGTGGTGGATGTTCCCCGACTCGTTGTACGCCGGGATGACGATGGCGATGCCACCGGCGAACGCCTCGGGATGCCCGTACTGCTCGAACTGCTCCAGGGCGAGGTTCTCGATCAGCCGGGTGAGGTCCCGTCGCGACCGCTCCTGCCGCCCGGACAGCGTGAACGCGAACAGGTAGAGGATGGCCACGGCGAGCACCGTGGCGCCCAGGATCTGACGGCCGCCCCCGCGCTTGAAGCTGAACTCGTCGAACCCCCAGCCGACAACCTCGGGCACCGCCGACAGGATCAGCAGCGGAATCACGAACACGACGAACCGCATCAGCAGGTCGCCGTTGCCGATCTTGCCCTGACGGTAGCTGCGGATCGTCAGCACGCCGAACGCCAGCGCCACCAGCAGGCCGGCGGTGCGAAGTGGAGTCAGCGGCATGCCGGGCGCTCCTAGTCGACCTTCGCCAGCGGCCGGCCGCGCCAGAGCGTCCTCGGGTCGATGCCCTCCGCGATCACCCGGTGCTTGTACCTGTCGATCGTCGTCAGCACCGACTCGATCAGGGTCTCGGAGAGCAGCGTCGGCTTCAGCCCCAGCGACGGCAGCTTCGTGTGGACCGGGTTGTAGTAGTGCTCCTCGAGCTCGACACGCGGGTTCTGGAGGTTCTCGATCGTCACCTCGACCCCGACCTCGCCGGCCGCGTGGCGCACCTTCTCGGCCAGCTCGGCGACGGTGAACGACTCGGTGAACTGGTTGTAGACCCTGAACTCGCCCGGGTCGGCCGGGTTGTCGGCCGTCAGCTCGACGCACTGCAGCGTGTCGACGATGTTCAGGAACCCGCGCGTCTGGCCGCCCTTGCCGTAGACCGTCAGCGGGTGGCCGATCATCGCCTGCACGCAGAAGCGGTTGAGCGCCGTGCCGAACGCCTGGTCGTAGTCGAACCGGGTGAGCAGCCGCTCGTCGAGCGTCGTCTCCGGCGTCTCGATGCCGTACACCACGCCCTGGTTGAGGTCGGTCGCGCGGATGCCCCAGATGCGGCACGCGAAGTGGATGTTGTGGCTGTCGTGCACCTTCGACAGGTGGTAGAAGGAGCCGGGGAGCTTCGGGAACGGCAGTGTGTCCTTGCGGCCCTTGTGCTCGATCTCGATGTAGCCCTCTTCGATGTCGATGTTGGGCGTGCCGTACTCGCCCATGGTGCCCAGCTTGACCAGGTGGGCGTCCGGCACGTGGTCGCGCATCGCCCACAGCAGCTTGAGGGTGCCGACGACGTTCAGCTGCTGGGTGATCACGCAGTGGTCGACGCTCTGCATCGACCAGGGCGCGCTCGGCTGCTCGCCGAAGTGGATGATGGTCTCGGGGGCGAAGTCGCGGACGATGTCGGCGATGAAGGTGCCCTCGGCGATGTCGCCGACGTGGGACTCGATCGTCTTGCCGGACACCTCCTTCCAGGCGGCGATCCGCTCTTCGAGCGTTGCGATCGGCGTCAGCGAGTCGGTGCCGGCCTCCTGGTGCCAGCGACGGCGGGCGAAATTGTCGACCACCGCAACGTCGTGGCCCTTGCCCGAGAAGCGCATGGCCGTCGGCCACCCCAGGTAGCCGTCGCCGCCCAGAATCAGAACTCGCATCCGCATGCTCCCGTCGTCGTTGATGGCGCATGGCGAGCCGCCCGGCGCGCCGGAGCCGGATTGTCCCATACGACCCCGACGGCCAGCGCCGGTTGGCGTGGATAAACTCCCGCGCCGATGTCCTCCCGATTCGAACCGGTGGCGCTGCTCGCCGCGCCGGCCGGTCTGCTCGCGGCCCGCCTGCTCGGGATCGACCCGCTCGCCGTCTGGTGCGCCTTCGCCGTCTGCGTGATGCTGCCCGGCTGGGGTGCCATGCGGCTGCTGCGGGTCGAGCGGGAGCTGGGCCTGGCCGGCGCCTCCGCCGTGGCCACCGCGCTCGGCCTCGCCGTCTGGATCGCGCCGCTGGCCGCCGCCTTCGCCGCCGGCCTGCCGCTCGGTGCGCCGCTGGCGGTCGTCCTCGGCGCCGGCGTGCTGCTCTGCCTGGCGGCCGTGACCAGGCCGCTGCTGTTCGAGCGGGTGGAGTGGTGGGAGGTGGTGGCGGGCGCCGTCGCGGCGGCCGCGTTCGCCTTCGTGGCGTGGCGGCTCTCCACGGGGATCATCTCGGATGCGCTGTTCCACGTCGGGCGGATGCGCAAACTGAGCGACCTCGGCTCGCTGTCCATCACCGACATCTCCTCCTACAAAGACGGCGCCCCGCACGCCGGCTACGCGTTCCCCCTGCTGCACGCCGCGTTCGCCGGCACCGCAAGGGTTGCTGGGGTGGACGTCGCCACCGCCTTCGTCTACCTGCTGCCGCTCTGCGCGTTCCTGACGATGACCGGCGCGTTTGCGGTGGCCCGGTCGCTGACAGGCTGGCGCACCGCCGGCTATCTGGCGGCGGCGGTGCTTGCCTGGGACCTCGTGACGCTGATCAACGGGCTGATCATGCAGGTCAACCAGCCGCCGGTGTTCACCTTCTTCGTGCTCACGCCGGCCGCGATCCTGCTGTTCATCGCCGCCATGCGCGGGTCACGGTCGGCGGCCTGGGCGACGATGGCGGCGGTTGCGGTGATCGCGCTGGTGCATCCCACCTACGCGGCTCCCTCCCTCGCGATCGCAGCGGGCATCGCGCTCGGCTCCTGGCGGGCGCACCTGCGCATGCCTCCCGTCGCGCTGGAGGCGCTCGCCGCCTCGTTCCTCGCCAGCGCCGCGGCGGCGGCATGGATCTGGTGGGTCGCCATCGACGGCGGCCAGCGGCGGCAGATCATCACGCACTCAGACGAGTTCCTGCACCACGGCTCCCGGGCGATCCTGATGTACCCATGGGCGCCGGTGTTCGGCCGCGGCTACGTGCTGGTGGCGATCATCGGCCTGATCCTGCTCGCCCGCTACCGGGACATGCTGCCGACGGCCGGAGCGATGCTTGCGCCGCTCGTCCTGCTGCTGCTCCCCGGGCTCAGCACCGTCGTGCTGGCCGTGAGCGGGATGGGGCAGTTCCACCGCTTCTGGCAGGTGCTGCCGTGGCCGGCCGTGCTCGCGGCGACCGCCTGCGTCGCGGCCGGGCTGCTCGGGTGGCGCAGGGCGCTGCCTGTGGCGCTCGTGCTGGCGGTGCTGATGACCGTCTTGCGCGTGGAGCACTCCTTCTGGCGGCAGCCGACCAGCATCGTCGTCGTGGCGGCGCTGCTCGGCGTGCTGGCGGCGCTGATCCTGCGGCCGCGCAAGATCGTCGAGGCGGGGCCGTGGTGGGTGTCGTCGCTGCTGGTGGCGGCCGTGATGCTCGGGCCGGTGTGGGAGGGCGTCGGGCGTGTCTGGGACGAGGCGAAGGCCGGACCGCACAGGGCGGTGCGCGAGGACCTGCGCACCGTGCTGACGCCCGACGTCTGGAACTACTTCCGCGGGGTGCACGGACCGCCGCCGGTGGTGCTCGGCGAGGATCACCGGCTGTTCGAGCTGCTCGCGTACGCCGACGTGTACGCCGCGGCGCTGCCGGAGGCGAGGTCGCGGGCGGAGCCGAAGGTCGACACCGCCGGACGGCGGCAGGATGAGCTGACGTTCTTCGATCCTGCGACGACCGCCGCCGAGCGGACCACGGTGATCGACCGGCTGCACGCTGACTACGTGCTGCTGGACACCCAGGGGCAGTCCGATGTCGCGCCCCAGATCCTCTCGCAGCCAGGGCTGAAGGTGGTCTACCGCGGCCCGCGGTTCGTGATCCTCCGGGTCGAGCGGTAGATCGCCTCGCGCTCGCCGGGCGGCAGCCCGGCCGGCAGCAGGAGCAGGTAGGCGGCGCCCGCCGCCGCGCCGGTGGCGAGCAGGGAGATGTACCAGGCCGAGCCCGAGGTGACCGCGTGGACGGCGACCGCCGCGACGAGGCACGCGGCCGCAGGGATGAGCAACCGCAGGTAGTCCCCGGTGTAGGGCTGGATGCCGACCACCCGTGAGACCTGCGCGAGCCGCACCAGGTTGACGCCTGCGATGGCGACGGCAGAGGCGACCGCCGCGCCCTCGATCCCGTGCGCCGACGACAGCGGTGCCGCCAGCGCGACCAGCACCGCCACGGCGATCGCGTTGTCGAGGAGGTCGAGCCCGGTGCGCCCGACCATGATCAGCACGAAGGCGACGCTGCCCGTGGCGACGTTGATCAGCTGGCCCGCGAGCAGGATGCGAAGCGCATCCTCGCCGCCGGCGTAGCGCGGGCCGAAGGCGGCGAGCACGTCGGCGGCCGCCACCCAGAGGATGATCACGACCGGGATGGTCGCGGCCAGCGCCCAGCGCGTGGCGCTCTTGAACAGGCCGTCCAGCTGGTCGCGCAGCCCACGGGCATGCAGGTCGGCGGCGAACGGGGAGAAGAGCAGATTCACTGACGTGAGGAAGAGCAGGAGCACCTGCGAGATGCGCCCGACCGCCGCGTAGGTGCCGACCTGGGCATCGGAGACGTAGGCTCCGACGACCCACAGGTCGGCCCAGAACAGCGCCTGTGCGAGCAGGGCGGAAGGGGCGCGGGGGAGCCCGAACCGCAGCGCGCCCTGCACCTGCTCGGGCCTCGCCCGCTCGTCACCGAATCCGTCGCTGGCCCGCCGCCAGAGCACCCGGGCGGCCACGAGGCCGAGCAGCCAGGAGAGGTCGTAGCTCCACACCGCCGAGTCGACGCCGCCGCCCGCGGCGAAGGCGACGACGGCCAGCGCGATCCATGCCAGCGGCTGCCCGATCCAGAACACCCACAGCGTCGGTGCCATCTGCTTCAGGCCGCGGGTGGCGCCCAGGTAGACGTTGGCGGCGGCGGCGAGTGGGATCGACGCTGCGGCGATGGCGATCTCGCCTGAGCCGGCGGCGGCCGCCACGCCGGCGATCACGGCCGCGGCGGCCACGCTGACGGCGAAGGCGACGCCGGTGCAGCGATCGACCAGGCTGCGCATCGTCCGCAGCTGCCCGGCGCCGCGGGCGATGGCGACATCCCGCACCGCGGAGAGATCCATGCCGAACCGGCTTCCGGCCGCTGCGACGAACGCCACCTGCACGGCGACGGTGACAAGGCCGAGGCCGGAGCGGCCGAGCTGGCGGCCCATCAGCACCTGCACGCCGAAGGCCGCCGCGACGCCGGCGGCGAGGCCGACGATGTTGAGGGCGGTGCCGGAGAGGAGGGTGCGGTGGTCGCTCATCTGCGCGGGCGGCGCCTCGTAGTCTTTCTCACGCACCGGCGGTCTCGCCCGTTTCACGAGCACAAAGGAGGTGTCGCATGGGCTTCCTGCTCGTGATCTTTCTGGTGGTGCTGGTGCTTGCTGCGTCGATTCGTGACGGAGTCGACTCCCGTCCCGGCCCGCACGGGCCGCAGCAGCGTTGGTGGCCGGGCACGCGGATCTAGCGTGGCGCCCGCGCAGGAGTAGCGTGAGAGCCGCAGCTCACTCGAGGTAGCCGAGCCCGCGCAGGCGCTCCTCGACCTCGCGCTCCTCGTCGTCGGAGAAGACGGCGGCCGCCTGGCGCTCGGGCTGGGCCGTCGCCGTGGCGGCCTCGACGCCGAGCGCCTTCGTGATCCACCCGGCGAAGTCGGCGAGCGAGATCTCGGGCCCGTCGCCGGCGCTGACCTCCGCGCCGGCCGCGACGTAGATGCCCTCCGGGCGGTGGTCGCCGGACAGCCAGTCGGCCGGCTCCACCATCTGGCGGGCGTGGGTGAGGCTGTACAGCGGAGCGGGCTCGAGCAGCAGGTCGGGGGCGCGGTCGAGATACGGGCCGTCGAGCACGTCCTCCTTGCGGCGGACCGAGGCGATCGGATGGCGGCCGGTCGCCGGGTCGACGAAGCCGAGCAGGGCCCGCGCGACGTGGTCGCGGATGCGGTCGTAGTCATCGGGCGAGACGACGCCGTCCGGCTCGCGGCCCGCGAGCGCGATGGAGACTCCCTCGCCGGTGGAGGTGACGCTCGTGTAGGCGCGAGTGCGCGACCAGTCGATCGGCGTCGTCGGAACGGCGACCTTGCCGTGCAGCCCGAGCCGGTCGTAGACCACCCGGGCAATCGAGCGGATGCGGCCCCACGCGAGCAGCGAGATCAGCGCGTTTCCCCGTCCGGTGCGGAGCAGGCCGAGGTTCTCGAGCACGCGGTTCATGTTGAGGGCGCGGGTGACCGGCTGATGGCCGTGATCGGACATCAGGATGACGAGGTCGTCCGGGCCGGTGCGCTCGAGGAGGGTGCCGAGCTCGCGGTCGAGCAGGCGGTAGACGTCCTTGACGCGGTCGGCGGTGGAGGTCTTCGAGGCCGTCGCGAAGTCGGGGTGGCCGGGGTGGACGTACTCGAGCAGGCAGTGCTGGATCCGGTCGGGCGACACGAACACCATGCAGGCGGCGTCCCACGGCTGCTCGTCGAGCAGCGTTCGCATCGCCTGGGCGCGGCGGCGGGTGACGTCCTCGACGTCGGCGACCAGGTCGAGCGGGCGGTTGCGAAAGGTCGTCCAGGAGCCGCCGTTGATGGGCCAGCCCAGCCGCGGCCCGGCGTCGGCGGGGTGGCTGTAGGTCGATCCCTGCGGGATCACGCCGCCGGCGATGGCGACGCCCTTGACGGCGGGCGGGGGATAGGTGAGGGGAACGTTGACGATCAGGCTTGTCCTGCCGGCGTCGGTCAGCTGCTCGGGCCAGGTCGGGGCCAGGATCGACTTCGACGACACGGGCAGCCGGCGGGTGGCGCCGGGCCGGTACTCGAGGATGTCGAACACGCCGTGGCCGGCGGGGTCGCGCCC
>DATAHR010000005.1:0-1969 GCA_036263035.1 Gaiellales bacterium
TCGGGCGGAAGTCGTCGTCGCCGAACCGCGGCTCCCCGACGGGAAGCCCGCGTTCGGCTGACCAGCGGCGAAGCTCGTCTACGAACGGCGTGTAGGTGGCAGGGTCGGCCGGCCCCGCGGGCGGTGCGAACAGGTTCACCCCGAAGAGCCTCGAGGTGCGGGCGCGCAGCTCAGCGATGTCCCGCTCCAGCCGCTCCGCGCTGAGATAACCCGCGGCCAGGAATCCGAAGGCGCCCGCGTCGGCGACCGCGGCCGCCAGCGCCGGCGTGGCCGGCCCGCCCGCCAGCGGCGCGAGCACGATCGGCACCGTGAGGTCGTCCAGCACCACGCCCGCATCTTTGCCCAGCCGGCCGCCGAGCGCGTAGTTCCCCGCGCCCGGCGTGTGGAGCTGCGCGATGCGTAACGGCCGGGCCGGGACGACACTCCAGGATGTCCCAATCCCGATCGAAGGAGGACGCGATGTCCGTCATCGAACGCGAGGCGCAGGCGCCTGCGACGGGCGCCCGCACCATGCGAGCAGCGGTCGTCCACAACTTCGTCACACCGCTGGCGCTGGATGAGAAGCCGGTGCCGGAGCCGGGCCACGGCGAGATCGTGGTGCGCATCGAGACCTGCGGGCTGTGCCACACCGACATCCACGCCGCGCACGGCGACTGGCCGGTGAAGCCCTCTCCGCCGTTCACCCCCGGCCATGAAGGGGTCGGCATCGTCACTGTGCTCGGAGACGGTGTGACGGAGGTGGCCGTCGGCGATCGCGTCGCGCTGCCGTGGCTCGGGTACGCCTGCGGCACCTGCGAGTACTGCGTCTCCGGCTGGGAGACGCTGTGCCCGGATCAGAAGAACATGGGCTACTCGATGGACGGCGGGTTCGCGGAGTACGCGCGTGCGTACGGCCGCTACGTCGTCAAGGTGCCGGATGGGATCGACCCGGCGGACGCGTCGCCGCTGACCTGCGCCGGTGTGACGACCTACAAGGCCGTCAAGGTGGCGGGCACCCGGCCGTCCGACCTGGTCGCCGTGTTCGGCGTGGGTGGCCTCGGCCACCTGGCCATCCAGTACGCCTGCATCGCCGGCGGACGGGTGGTCGCCGTCGATCTGCACGACGAGAAGCTCGAGCTCGCACGTGAGCTGGGCGCCGAGTGGACGGTCAATGCGGCGTCGGAGGATCCGATCGCAGCAATCCAGAAGCTCGGCGGAGTTGACCAGGCGATCGCGACCGCGGTCTCACCGAGGGCCTTCGAACAGGCCTACGGGTCGCTCCGGCGCGGCGGCACGCTCGTGTTCGTCGGGCTGCCGGCGGACAACCACATCCAGCTGCCGATCTTCGAGACCGTGCTGCAGGGCATCACGGTCGTGGGGTCGATCGTCGGCACCCGGCTCGATCTCCGCGAGGTGTTCGAGCTGCACTCCGCCGGCAAGACGCGGGTGATCCGCGAGGAGCGGCCGCTGGCCGAGGTCAACGAGGCCATCGCCGAGGTGGAGGCGGGTGACGTTCCGGCGCGGGTGGTGCTTCGCATCAGCTGAGCCGGGCAGCGCCGGGCACCGGAAACGGGCCGGTGCCCGGCCGCCGGGCCATCAGGCTGCGAGGAGGGAGCAGGCGCACGTCCGGGGGAGTGCGGAGTTCTCCGACGCCAGCAGCGGTCAGTTCACCGACGTCGATGTCGTCCGTGTCGGCGTACCGTGACAGCATGAAGACGCCGCAGCAGCATGGTCAGGCCGTCGAGATCGAGGCGGTCGTCGTGCCGGCAGAGGTGACGATCACGCGCAGAGTCGGTCGCGGCGTCGCCATTGCGATGCTTGTGATCGGCCAGTTCGTCTCGAGCGTGTGGATGCTCGTGATCGAGTTCACGAGCAGCAGCCGGCTGCTGTCGCGATCGGCGTTCCTTGGCTACCTCGCGTACTCCGTGACGGCGTGGTGGGTCGCGCAACGACATCCCGGCCGAGCCGTGCTCGTCATGGCCGGCGGATG
>DATAHR010000006.1:0-1967 GCA_036263035.1 Gaiellales bacterium
CGCGCCGTTCGACGGCGTGCCCGAGGACCCGGCGACCGGCAGCGCGAACTGCGCGCTCGCCGGATTGCTCAGCCACTACGGCGGCGCCAGAGACGGAACGAATGCGTGGCGCATCGCGCAGGGCGTCGAGATGGGACGCCCAAGTCTCCTCGAGGCCGGCGCGGACAAGCGGGACGGCGTCGTGGTGGCCACGCGGGTCGGCGGGGCGAGCGTGTTCGTGAGCGAAGGATTCATCCAGGTTGACTGACCCCGCCTACCCGCCGGCCAGCACGGCCGCGGCCATCGTCGCCGATTTCTTCGCCCGCCGCGTCCAGCCGGCGGGCCACGGCCCCGACCCGGCCACCGTCACCGCCGTGGTGGACGCGGCGTTCTGGGCCAGCCTTCGCCGCGAGGAGGGGCGTCCGCCGAGGGTCTCCCTCGCGATCGTGGCCCCGGAGGACGCCGGCCAGCCCATGATGTTCGAGCGGTCGCTGCCGCTCACCGCCGACCCGCTGGTCCGCCTGGCGCCTGCCGTCGAGCGGCCCGGGATCCACCTCGGCGTCTGGCGCTCGGCCGAGGGCGAGCTCCGGATCTGGGGCGCCGTACGCGAGCTGCCCGACTTCTGCCTGGTGACCGAGGTGGTCGAGCCCGGCCTGCTGGTCCTCAAGTACCAGCGGGAAAAAGATCAGAAGTACGGCAACATCGTCGTGCTGCGCGGCGACCAGATTCGGGTCGTGGAGGAAGGGGACGGTGTCATGCCCGGCGGCCCGGCGGTGCTGAGCGCGCTGCTCGGCGCCGACGGCATCGTCTCCTGGAACGACGGCGGCAGCCTGCTCACGCAGCTCGCCGTCTCCATGCGCGGGCACGGCCACGGCGCATCGCTCCTCGTGGTGCCCGGGGGCACCGACGCGTGGCGCGAGTCGATGGAGCGGCCCACGACCTACCCCATCGTGCCGCCGTACGGCGCGCTGGCCGACCTGCTCGACCAACGAGGCGACGAGAGCGTGAGCGACGACATCCGGGTACTGGTCGACGCCATCGCGGGCCTCACGGCGGTGGACGGCGCGGCCGTCCTCTCGCACCGGTTCGAGCTGCTGGCCTTCGGCGCGACCATCCGCCGGCGCGAGGGGCACCGGCCGGTGGAGCAGGTGATCGTGACCGAGCCGGTGAGCGGCGACGTGCCGCTCCGGCTGCCCGCGACCGAGCTCGGCGGGACGCGGCACCTCTCCGCCGCGCAGTTCGTGCACGACCAGCGCGACGCCCTCGCGTTCGTCGCGTCACAGGACGGCCGGTTTACGCTGTTCGCGTGGTCGCCCAAAAAGCAGATGGTCCACGCGCACAGGATCGAGGTCCTGCTGCTCTGACCACCAGGCTGTCATCCCGAGCGAACGCGAGGGATCTGGCGCGGGAATGGCTCGGGGCTGGGGGAGGAGGTCCCTCGGTCGCTGCGCTTCCTCGGGATGACAGTCTTGTCAAGCAATGGATCGCGCCGCCGCGTCGCCACCCCTCCCCAGCGTTTCCGGCATTCGCATCGCCGCGAGCACCCCCGACGCCGCAGTCAGGCCGGCCACGAAGTAGATCGCCGCCCGCATGCCGAACGCGTCGGCCACGAGACCCGCCGTGAGCGCGCCCACGACATACCCGAGGTCGCGCCACAGCCGGTACACGCCGACGGCGCTGCTCCGCCACGCCGGCGCCGCCACGTCGCCGATCGCCGCCAGCAGGGTGGGGTACACCATCGCCGTGCCGAGCCCGAGCAGGACGCTGCTCGCGAGCCACCAGGGGTACGCACCGGCGCCACGTCCCCGCGCGATCGCCGCGAGGGCCAGGCCCTGAAGCACCATCCCGCCCACGATAAGCCACTTCCGCCCCCACCGGTCGCTCGCCGGGCCCGTGAGGAGCTGCGCCGTGCCCCAGACCGCCGGGTAGACGAAGGCGAGCAGGCTGATCCGCCTGAGGTCCAGGCCCTCCGCGGCGAAGAAGACCGG
>DATAHR010000007.1:0-12038 GCA_036263035.1 Gaiellales bacterium
GAGACCCTGTCCGCTCAGGACCTCAGCGCCCGGCTCGGGCAGACGGGCTACCTGTGCGACGAGGCCCTCGCGACCGTCACCTACCTGGCCCTGCGGATGCAGCGGCCGCTGCTGCTCGAGGGCGAGCCCGGCACCGGCAAGACGGCGCTCGCGGAGGCGCTGGCCGAGGTGGCGGGCGCGCCGCTGATCCGGCTGCAGTGCTACGAGGGCATCGACGCCGGGCAGGCGCTCTACGACTGGGACTTCCCTCGGCAGATCCTGCACCTGCGCGCGCTCGAGGCGGCCGGAGCGCTGGGCCAGGGCGCGGTGACCGACGCCGACGCGGCCGAGGAGTCGCTGTTCGACGAGCGGTTCCTGCTGGCCCGCCCGGTGCTGCGGGCGCTCCGCGAGAGCCCCGCGGTGCTGCTGGTCGACGAGATCGACCGCGCGGACGACGAGTTCGAGGCGTTCCTGCTCGAGCTGCTCTCGGACTTCGCGGTGACGGTGCCGGAGATCGGGACGATCGCGGCCGTCGAGCCGCCCGCCGTGATCGTGACCTCGAACCGGACGCGCGAGCTGCACGACGCGCTCAAGCGGCGCTGCCTCTACCACTGGATCGGGCATCCGTCGCTCGAGCGGGAGATCCAGATCGTGCGCGCCCGTGTTCCCGGCGTCCCCGAGCGGCTCGCCGCCGAGGCCGCGGCGTTCGTGCAGCGGCTGCGCGCGCTTGACCTCGCGAAGGCGCCGGGCGTCGCGGAGACCATCGACTGGACGCAGGCGCTGCTCGCGCTGGGCCAGGAGGAGCTCGATGCCGGCGTCGTGGACGCCACCCTCGGCTCGGTGCTGAAGTACCACGAGGACGTGGAGCGCGTGCGCGACGCCGGCCTGCGTGAGCTGGTCGGCGAAGTTCGCGGCGGATGAACCCCGGCGACGCGGTCACCCGGAAGCTGGTCACGTTCGGCAGGATCCTGCGCGAGGCCGGGATGGAGGTCGGGCCGGGCCGCCTGCAGGACGCGCTGCGCGGCCTCGAGCTCGTCGACCTCGCCGACCGCGAGCAGGTCTACCACGCGCTTCGCTGCACGCTGGTCTCGCGCCACGACCACCTGCCGCTGTTCGATGCGGCCTTCCAGGCATTCTGGGAGCGGGAGCCGCGCGAGGCCGAGGGGCTGGGACCGCCGGCGGCGCCGCTCCCGCCCTCGTCGGCCGCTGAGGCGTCAGAGCCGGAGGAGGGGATGGGCGACGAGCCGGATGAGGACGACGAGCTGTTCGGCATCTCGGCGGCAGAGCAGGAGGTGCTCCGGCACCGGGATTTCGCCCAGATGTCGGCGGACGAGCTGCGGCGGGTGCGGCGGCTGATGGACGAGCTGGCAGCCCTGCACCCCGTTCGCCGCTCGCGTCGGCTCGAGCCCGCCCACGCCGGCGGCGTGCTCGACCAGCGCCGCACGCTCCGCCAGGCGATGCGGTCGGACGGCATCCCGCTCGACCGGCAGTGGCGGCGTCCCAAGTGGGTGCCGCGGAAGCTGGTCGTGCTGGTGGACGTGTCCGGCTCGATGGAGCCCTACGCGAGGGCGCTGATCATGTTCCTGCAGGCGCTGTCGGCGCGCGAGGGGGCGGCCCGGTACGTCGAGGCCTTCGCATTCGGGACGCGGCTGACGCGGCTGACGCCGCACCTTGCCGGCCGCGACCCCGACGTCGCGCTGGCCCGAGCGAGCCTGGCGCTGTCGGACTGGGGCGGGGGCACGCGGATCGGCGAGTCGCTTGCCGCCTACAACCGCGTGTTCGGCCGGCGCGGGCTGACGCGCGGCGCGGTGGTGGTGATCGCGTCCGACGGGTGGGAGCGTGGCGACCTGTCGGTGCTCGACCGCCAGCTGGACACCATCTCGCGGCAGGCCGAGACGCTGATGTGGGTCAATCCGCTGAAGGGGCATGAGGGGTTCGAGCCGCTCGCAGGCGGCATGCAGATCGCCCTTCGCCACGTCGACGATTTCCTCGAGGGGCACAACCTGGCGGCGCTCGAGGCGCTCGGGCTCGCGCTGCGGCGGCTGCAGCCCAGACGGCGGGCGGGCTAGATGATTGATTCCACGGCCCCGCACGTCTGATCGCCTGCTTGCGGGAGGTTGCCGATCGTGTGGGGGCTGCGACCGCATTCGCGATCTGCGTGTTCGCAGATCGCTCATGACCGGTGCAAGGCGTTCCGCCTTGCACCTCGGCGCATCGCTGCGTCCTCGGTCGGGCCGATATTCCCGATATCGGCCCTCCCTCGATCCTTGCGCTGCTTGCCTACCGATCGCTCAGACCGCACGGCGCCGTGGAGTCAAGCATCTAGGCGCAGGGGCCGGTGCTCGCCGACGGCGTGGTGCTGCCCAGCGCCTGTTCGATGTCGGCCACCGTCACGCCGTAGCCGCCGCCACCTGTCTCGGCCGCCGCGAAGATCATCGCGGCCACACGGCCGCGCGCGTCCAGCACGGGGCCGCCGCTGTCGCCGTGCCGCACCAGTCCGCGCAGTGGCACGACGGTGCGCTGCACGAACCTCTGGTTATAGGCGTCCCGCGTGACAAGGCCCACCGGCGATCCGATCCGCCCCGGCGCCGCCGTCAGCGGCCCGCCGCCCGGGTAGCCGACCAGCGCAACGCCGGCTCCTCGGGGGATCTCGGAGCGCATCGTCAGCGGCTGCTCGCGCAGCCCCGGCACGTGCAGCAGCGCGATGTCATGGGCGCCGCTGACGTAGACGGGCTGCGCCGGCAGGGTGCCCTCGTGGGTGATCACGTGCGTGTCCTGCTCGCCGGCGACCACGTGCGCGTTCGTCACCACGAGGCCGGGCCGCACCACCCAGCCGCTGCCCTGGAGCGTCAGGCCGCACGAGGTGCCCTCGACGATCAGGACCGAATGCTCGGCCCGGCGCACGGCCGGCGACACCGGCACGGAGCGGTCGGGCGGCGGCAGGGAATCGACGCCATGCCCCGCGATCACCGGCAGCTGGTCGAAGCGGGCGATGGCGTCCAGCAACGACTGCGCGGGCAGCCAGTGCACCAGGCGCGGCAGGATCGTCGACGTCTGCACCGTTCGTCGCAGCCCGAGCTCGGGCTGCTGCAGCGCGGTCACCGCGAGCAGCCAGGCCACTCCGACGCCGAGGGCGGCGCCCACCAGCATCCCGCCCGCGCCGTCGATCGTCGCCAGCGGCCCGAGCAGCACCCGTCGCCGCAGCAGGCTGGCGATCGGCGCCGTCGCCATCTGCGCCAGGGCGCCGCAGGCGATCGCGCCCACGAGCGCGGCCACCGGCGCCCAGTCGACTCGCGCCGAGGCCGACAGCGCGTGCGGCGCCAGCCGGGAGCCGACCCATGCGCCCGCCGCAAAGCCGCCGAGGGCGAGCGCCTGGGCCGCCAGCCCTCGACGGAATCCGACGAGCGCCGAGATCGCCACCCAGGCCACGACGATCACATCGGCCAGTGTCACGGCCCGTAGTATCGGCGTTTCGGCCGTGTGTGCGACACTGCGGAGGTGGAGCACGTCACCATCGAATCGACGCCGCGCCTGCGGACGCCGACCATGATCGCGGCGTTCCAGGGCTGGAACGACGCGGGCGGCGCGGCCAGCCTGGCGGCCGGGTATCTGCGCGTTGCCACGGACGCCGAGCGCTTCGCGGTGATCGATCCGGATCCGTTCATCGACTACCAGCAGACGCGGCCGACGGTCACGCTGCTGGACGGGCAGGTGCGCACGGTGGAGTGGCCCGAGACCGAGATCCTGGCCTCCGAGGATGCCGACGTCGTGATCGTGATCGGCCCGGAGCCGAACATGCGCTGGCGCGCCTACACGGATGCCATCTGCGAGCTGGCCACGCAGATCGGTGTGGAACTGGTGGTGACGCTGGGCGCGCTCCTGGCGGACACCCCGCACACCCGGCCGGTGCCGGTCTCGTCGACGGCGTCGGACGAGGAGCTGATCGCGCGGCTGGCCCTGACCCGTTCGAACTACGAGGGCCCGACCGGCATCGTCGGCGTGCTGCACGACGCATGCACGCACGCCGGTCTGCGCTCGGCGAGCCTGTGGGCGGCAACGCCGCACTACATCTCGGCCTCCCCGAACCCGCGCGCGGCGGTGGCGCTGCTCGAGCGGCTGACCGACCTGGTCGGGACGCCCGGGCCGAGCGGCGAGCTGGTGCGGGCCGCGAGCGAGTACGCCGTGCGCGTCGCCGCCGCGGTGGCGGAGGACCCGGAGCTGGCCGGCTACGTGGAGCAGCTGGAGTCGGCCGCGGACGCGGAGGATCCGCCCACGGGAGAGGATCTGGCCCGGGACTTCGAGCGATACCTGCGCGAGCAGGGGGGCGAGGAGCCGGGATCGTGAGCGTCGAGGCGACGGACGCCACCTTCGCCCGGGACGTGATCGACCGCTCGCACGAGGTGCCGGTGGTGGTCGACTTCTGGGCGGTGTGGTGCGCCCCCTGCCGGCAGCTGACGCCGGTGCTGGAGCAGGCGGTTGACGCGCTCGAGGGCCAGGTCGAGCTGGTCACGATCAACGTCGACGAGAACCCGCGCACGGCGCTCGAGTACCGGGTGCAGGGGATCCCGGCGGTCAAGGCATTCCGCGACGGCAGGATGGTCGATCAGTTCACCGGCGCGGTGCCTCCGCAGGCGGTGGAAGCGTTCCTGCGCACGCTGCTTCCGAGCGAGGCCGACCGGCTGGTGGAGCTGGGGGACGAGGAGTCGCTGCGCAAGGCGATCGCACTGGAGCCCGGTCACCCGGCGGCGCTGGCCGCGCTGGCACGGCTGGAGGCGGCCGAGGACGAGGCGGCCGCGGAGGCGCTGGCGGCGATCGAGGAGGGCGACCCCGAGCGCGGGCTGAGCCTGCTGCTGGAGGCGATCCGAGGCGCGAGCGGCGAGGAGCGCGACCGGCTGCGGAAGATCATGGTGGGCGTGTTCGCCGATCTCGGGCAGAACCACCCGCTGGCGCTGCGCTACCGGCGCGAGCTGGCAACCGCCCTCTACTGATCCGCGGCGGAGATCACGGCGGCGTCACGCGCCGGTCAGAGCTCCTCGCCCTCCCAGTAGTCCAGCTGCTCGAGCCGGCCGATCACGCCGAGGCCGCAGAAGTAGACCTTGCCCGACCGCGGGTAGTAGCAGATGTCGTTCGGCTCACGGGTGCCGTACGCGAGCACGCTGATCCCGCGCTCGCCGGCGCGGATGGCATGCGCCACGCCGGTCCCGGCCGGCCGTGCGATCACGCTCCCCGCCCGCACCGGGTGCGCCTCGTCGCCCAGCTCGCAGATGCCGTCGCCCTCGAGGACGACGAACAGCTCCTCCTCGGCGGAGTGGCAGTGCGGGACGCAGATCAGCTTGCCGGGATCCGACCGAACGTGCTTCAGCCCGGTGCGATGCGAGCCGGCCGCGCTGCCGAGGTCGAGGCGCGTCCGCCCGGGCGGCCCGTCCATCGGGCCGACGGCGTCGAGGTGCACCACGTTTCGGAAGCGTTCGCCCGGCTCGGGGAACGCGAGCTCGCCGGCCTCGTCGTCCAGCCGGAAGAGATTCCGCAACCCCGGGCTCGCCACCACCGTCGGGCCGGCCCAGGAGTGGCCCGCGCGGGGCAGGTAGCACAGCTCGATCGGCACACGCATGCCGAAGGCGAGCACGTCCAGCCCGCCGTCGCCTCCGCGCAGCGTGTGCGTGCCGTGACCGGCCCGGTGCACGATCGTGTCGCCCGGGACCACGGCGCAGGTCGTGCCGTCCTGCCAGAGCAGCCCCGACCCGCCGAGCACGTGGAAGATCTCCTCCTCGGCACCGTGCACGTGCGCGGGCGTCGAGCGGCGGCCCGGCTCGATCCGGATGCGCATCAGCCCGATGTGATCGCTGCCCGCAGCCGTGCCCAGGTCGAACCAGTGCGCGTGGATGTCGCCCGCCCTGCGCTCGCGGCCCTCGACGTCGTCCCAGTGGATGACCGCCGTCACAGCTCCGCCTCGAGCAGCGCCCTTGCCTCTGCCGGAAACGGCTCCGCACGCTCGCGCGCGGTGTCGCAGTGCACCATCACCGACTCGGCGACGGCCGCGATCTCCCCCGTGGCGACGGAGCTGATCGTCTCCTCCGTGACGACGCTCGACGTTCCCAGGCGCAGCACGTGCAGCGTCACGTCGACGTGGTCATCCGACTGCACGAGGCTGCGCCGGAAGTCCACCGTCGTGTGCCGCAGCACCATCCGGTTGACGGTCTCCCAGGCCAGGAGGCCGGTGTAGAACTCGTCGCGTGCCTCCTCGAGGTAGGTGAGAAAGACGGCGTTGTTCACGTGCCCGAAGCCGTCCAGGTCGCGCCACCGGATCTCGATCCGTTTGCTCTTGGCCATGCCGCTACTCTCTCAGATCGTGGACGCGATCACGGCAGTCACGCGACCCGCCGCCGGGACGCCAGAGGGGGCGCTCGTCCTGCTGCACGGCCGCGGCTCCCACGAGCTGGATCTGCAGCCGCTGATCGACGAGCTCGATCCGGAGCGGCGCCTGGTCGGGGTGACGCCGCGTGCGCCGCTGGCGCTCCCGCCGGGTGGCCGCCACTGGTACGCGTTCGCCGGAGTGGGCACGCCCGACCCGTCGACGTTCCTCGCCACCATCGAGGCCGCGGGCGCCTGGCTGGATGCGCTTCCCGACGCGACCGGCGTGCCATGGGAGCGGACGGTGCTCGGCGGCTTCTCGCAGGGCTGCGTGATGTCGTGGTCGCTGGGCCTGGGGGCCGGCCGCCCGCGGCCCGCTGGGATCATCGGCCTGAGCGGATTCATGCCCACGGTTCCCGGATTCGAGCTCGACCTCGGCGGGCTCGAGGGCTACCCCGTCGCCATCGGCCACGGGACGCACGACCAGGTGATCGGCGTGGAGTGGGGGCGCCAGGCGCGCGACCGGCTCGAGGCCGCGGGCGCCGACGTCACGTATCGCGAGTCGCCGATGGGCCACTCGGTCGATCCGCGGTTCGTGCAGGAGCTGAGCGTCTGGCTGGGCGGCGTCGTCTGAGGCACGGGGCGAGTCATCCGGGTGCGCCGGTGAGCGGCTGGGTCTGGCGGGACGCCGGCCGCACCGTCGCCTACGGTGACGACGCCGCCGGCATGCTTGGCCGCTTCGGCTGGGATACCGACGTCCAGCTGCTGACCACGGCCCGCGCGGATCCGGGTGTGCTGCCCGCCGTTCACGTCGGGGAGGGCCAGGTGCCCGACCTGGCCGCCGCGCTGCTCGACAGCATCACGGCGGACAGGCTCGTCGCCTGGGGCGGGGGTCGCGTGATCGACGTGGCGAAGGCGCTCGCATCGGCGCGCGGCGGGGAGGTCTGCGCCGTGCCGACCACGCTCTCCGGCGCGGAGATGACGTTGCTGCACCGCAAGATCGCAGGCCTCGAGTCGCGCCCCTCTGTGCGCCCGGCCTTCGTGATCGCCGACCCTGCGCTGATGACGTCGATGCCTGAGCCGGCCCTGCGCGCGAGCTCGCTGAACGCGCTCGCTCACGGCGTCGAGGCCCTGTACGGCCCCCGCGCGAACCCGGTCGCGACGATGCTGGCGCTGCGGGGTGCGGAGCTGATCGCCGGCGGGGAGCTCGCGTTCGGGTCGCTGCTGTGTGCATACGCCGTTGACTCCGCCGGCTACGCCGTCCATCACGTGCTCTGCCAGACCACGGTGCGCACCGCCGGGACGGGCCATGCCGAGACGAACGCCGCCGTCCTGCCGCAGACGATCCGGCTGATGCAGGGCCGCGCGCCGGAGGCGCTCGCGCCCCTGGCGGACGCCATCGGCGTCGAGCCGGAGCAGCTGGCCGGCCGGGTCGACGAGCTCGGCGGCCGCGCCCGGATCGCTATCGACCCCGGCGTTCGCGAGACGGTCGTCGACCGCGCGATGGCGCGACCCGAGCTCGCCGACACGCCCGGGGGCCCGGTGACCCGCGAGGAGCTGCTCGCGATGCTGGCAGGGGCTGCCGCCTGACCTGCTGGGCGACGTGCACCAGCCCGGTAGACTTGCGCGCCTATGGGCAAGGGCTACGCAGAGGGTCCGGCGGCCGAGGAGGCGGAGGCGGCGCGCGAGCGCGGCGACCATCTCGCCCGGTCGACGGCGCCCGTGCGACGGCGCGTGGTGATCGGTTCCACGCCTGACAACCCCGAGCAGCACGTCATCGGCTATGCCGACGAGGTCGACCCCGAAGCGCTCTTCTCGTCCGGCGCCGCCTGGGGGATCAAGGTCGTGAACGCGGTTGAGTAACCCCTACGACCGTCCATCCGACCCGGCCAAGCGCCACAGCGCCGCGCTCACCGACGGGCCGGACAGGGCCGCGGCGCGGGCGATGCTGAAGGGCATCGGCTTCACCGACGACGATCTCGCGCGGCCGCTGGTCGGCGTGTCCACGACGTGGATCGAGACGATGCCGTGCAACTTCAACCAGCGCGAGCTCGCACAGCGGGTGAAGGCCGGCATCCGTGCGGCGGGCGGGACGCCGATGGAGTTCAACACCGTCTCGGTCTCAGACGGTGTCTCGATGGGCACCGAGGGCATGCGCGCGTCGCTGGTCAGCCGGGAGGTGATCGCCGACTCGATCGAGCTGGTCGTTCGCGGCCACCTGATGGACGGCGTGGTGTGCCTGGTCGGCTGCGACAAGACGATCCCGGCAGCGGCGATGGCGCTCTGCCGCCTGGACGTCCCCGGGCTCGTGCTCTACAACGGCACGATCGCGCCGGGCACCTTCCGCGGCCGCGACATCACCATCCAGGAGGTGTTCGAGGCCGTCGGCGCGTATGCGGCCGAGAAGATCGACGCGGAGGAGCTGCACGAGATCGAGTCCGCCGCGTGCCCGGGAGCCGGTGCCTGCGGCGGCCAGTTCACCGCCAACACGATGTCGACCGCGCTCGAGTTCCTGGGGCTCTCGCCCGGCGGCATGAACGGCATCCCGGCGCTGAATCGCGGAAAGGGCGACGCCGCCGAGGAGGCCGGCCGGCTGGTCATGCGGCTCGTCCGCGATGATGTCCGGCCGTCGCAGATCGTGACGCGCGAGGCGCTGGAGAATGCCGCGGCATCGGTGGCGGCCACCGGTGGCTCGACGAACGGTGTGCTGCACATTCTCGCGATCGCGCGGGAGCTCGGGATCCCGTTCTCGATCGACGATTTCGACCGGATCGCCGCACGGACGCCGATCGTCGCCAGCATGAAGCCCGGCGGCCGGTATGTCGCCACCGACATCTTCGACGCCGGCGGGGTCGGCCTGGTGGCGCGTGAGCTGGCCAAGCAGGATCTGATCCACGCCTCGGCGATGACCGTCGACGGCCGGACGCTGGGGCAGATCGCCGAGCAGACCGTGGAGGCGCCCGGGCAGCCGGTGGTCGTGCCGATCGAGCGGCCGATCAAGCCCACCGGCGGGCTCGCCGTGCTGCGCGGCAACCTCTCACCGGACGGATGCGTGGTCAAGCTGGCCGGACACGAGCGGCTGCGACACCGCGGGCCGGCGCGCGTGTTCGACTCCGAGGAGGAGTGCTTCGCGGCCGTCAAGCAGCGGGCGATCCAGGCCGGCGACGTGGTGGTGATCCGCTACGAGGGCCCGGCCGGCGGGCCGGGGATGCGGGAGATGCTGCACGTCACCGCGGCCATCGTCGGCGAGGGGCTGGGCGAGGAGGTGGCCCTGATCACGGACGGCCGGTTCTCCGGTGCGACCCACGGCCTGATGGCGGGGCACGTCACCCCCGAGGCGGCACACGGCGGCCCGATCGCAGTTGTCCAGGACGGCGACATGATCGAGTTCGACATCGAGGCACGCGAGCTGCGTGTCGAGCTGAGCGAGGACGAGATCGCCGCGCGCCTGCGCGACTGGTCGGCGCCCCCGCCGCGGTACACCACCGGCGTCCTCGCCAAGTACGCGTCGCTGGTGTCGAGCGCGAGCGAGGGCGCGGTCACGCGCCCGAAGTGAACGTCCTCGTCCTGGCCGACACGCACGTCCCCGACCACGCGCGGGCGCTGCCGGCCTCGCTGGACGAGCACCTCGAGTGGGCCGAGCTGATCCTCCACGGCGGCGACATCACATCCGCGGCGACGCTCGCGGAGCTCGAGGTGCACGCGCCGGTGCGCGCCGTCTGCGGGAACATCGACCAGTGGGATCTGCGCGACCGGGTGCCCGAGACGCTGCGGTTCGACCTCGACGGTGTGCCCGTGGCGATGATCCACGACTCCGGAGCGCGCGAGGGGCGTGAGCGCCGGCTGCGCGGCCGGTTCCCCGATGCGCGCCTGATCATCTTCGCCCACTCCCACCAGCCGGTGAACGAGGTCGTCGGCGGCGTGCACTTCCTGAACCCCGGCAGCCCGACCTGGAAGCGGCGGGCGCCGACGCCGACCGTGGCGCGGATGGTCACCGGCGGGGGAAGGGCCGAGGTGACGCTGATCGACCTCGAAGGGGGTCAGCGTTCAGGCTGACCGGGTGCTCAGGCTACCCGCTCGAGCGCCACGTCGACCAGGCCCGCCAGCAGCCGGCGCTTCCAGCCGGTCTGCTCGAGCCCCGGCAGCCCGGCCAGCGGATCGGCCGGGTCGAGCAGCCGCGGCGTGTTCGAGACGCCGATGGCGGCCAGCCGCACCTCGCTGCCGCTGCGCGCTGCCGCGACTCCGGCCAGCGCGAAGCTCCACGCATGCCGCTCGCCCGCGCGCTCATACGCGCTCGCGTCCGGCGTACGGGGGATGGTCACCGCGGTGACGAACTCGCCGGCGGAGAGCGTCAGGTTCGACCGGTTGTCCTCCGTTGGGCGCCGGTAGAGGTCGATCAGCGGAATCCCCTCGGGCCGGCGGCTGGTCTCGACCGACGCGTCCAGCGCGATCAGCGCCGCCGCCAGGTCGCTCGGGGCAACCGAGATGCAGTCGCCCGGCTCCAGGCCGTGCTTGCGGTGGTCGCCGATCTGGGCGTAGCAGGTGTCTCCGCCCTTGAGCCAGCAGGTCAGGTCGGGGTGGCGGAAGTACCAGCACCGCACCTGCTGGCAGAGGTTTCCGCCGAGCGTCCCCATCTCGCGCAGCTGTGGCGAGGCCGCGTGCGCGATCGCCTCCGCGAGGACGGTGAACCGCTCCTGCACAGCCGGGTGGCGGCCGATGTCGGCCAGCGTCGCGGTCGCTCCGAGCCGCAGGACGTCGCCGGCGTCGTCGATGTCGGACAGCCCCAGCCCGCGCAGGTCGATCACCGACTCCGCCGGCAGGATGCCGCGATCCTGCTGGGTCAGCAGGTCCGTGCCGCCGCCCATCGCGCGTGCGTCCTCTGGCGCGAGCGCCGCCGTCGCCGCGTCGATCATCGTCGGCCTGACGTAGGCGAACGTCCTCATCCGAGCGCCTCCAGCACCCGGCGCGGCGTGTACGGCGCCTCGCGCAGCCGCACGCCCAGGGCGTGGGCGATCGCGTTTCCGATCGCGCCGGGCGTCGGGATCACCGGCGGCTCGCCGAGGCCCTTGACGCCGAGCGCCAGCTTCGGATCGGGAGTGCCGACGAACTCGCAGACCACCTCCGGCAGGTCGGCGATGGTCGGGATCTTGTAGTCCTCGAGGCCGGCGTTCACCACCGTGCCCGTGGTCGGATCCACCACCCGCTCCTCGCTCAGCGCGAATCCGACACCCTGCAGGATCCCGCCGATCACCTGGCTGCGGGCGCCCATCGGGTTGACGATCCGCCCGACGTCGTGCACCGCCACGATCCGCTCGACGGTCACCAGGCCGGTGACGGTGTCGACCGCCACCTGGGCGATCTGGCAGCCGAAGGTGTTGACCGCCATACCGTCCGGGTTCGGAGCGCGGGAGCCGGAGCCCCGCACCCAGGCGTTCCCGAGCTTCTCCGTCACCTCGAGCAGAGGGTGGCGGAGGGTGCCGTCGGCCGAGCGCACCTCACCGTCCACCAGCTCGAGGTCGTCGGCCGAGATCTCGAACATGTCGGCGGCGAGCTCGAGCAGCTGCGTGCGCACGTGGTGCCCGGCCGAGCGCACCGCCGGCGCGATCGACGCCAGGGTCATCGAGCCGCCCGAGAACGGCCCGTGGCCGGCGAGGTCGGTGTCGCCGGCCCGGACGGTGACGTCCTGCGGCCGCACACCGAGGCGCTCG
>DATAHR010000008.1:0-6865 GCA_036263035.1 Gaiellales bacterium
TCGGTGCGCCGAGCCGTCATGTGCTCAGAGTTTGCGTTCGGCACACCGAGCAGGAGGAAGAAGGAATGTCCGAGTACGACAAGAACGGGAAGCGTCGCAACGACGACGACGAGACTCCCGACGTCGAGGCACACCTCTTCAATACCCGCTAAGGAGCAAGCTCTCCTGCGAAGAACGGGGCCCCTCGCGGGGCCCCTTCTCTTATGGTCCAGCGCGCCGCCGGCGCCGCGGCCGGAAGGACTCCGACTCTCCGGCCCCACCGCCGCCGCCGTCGAGCACGTCGGCCAGGGACTCGAGCAGCCGCCGGCCGGCTCCCTCGTCGGCCTCCATCGCCTCCAGCCGCTGCGCGATCCGGGCGATCGCCGACATGGCGGGATCACCGCCGTCCAGGATCGCATGCGCCCGCCGGGACCTCTGGGTCAGGTCGAGCGCGATCGCAGCCTGGTTCGCAAACAGCCCGAGCAGGTCCATCTCCGCCAGTGTGAACGCCGCCTGGGCCGGCCGGTCGAGCACCTCGAGCACGCCCAGCGAGCGGTCCTCGTGCAGCAGCGGGACGGCCATGATCCCCTTGGGCACGTACCCGGTGTCCGACGCGACGTCCTTCGCGAAGCGCGGGTCCTGCGTCACATCCTCGATCACGAGCGGCTGGCGGGTGACGAGCACCCACCCCGCGATGCCCCTGCTGGACGGGAAGCGGCGGCCGATCAGCTCGTCGGCCCCGGAGCCGGCCACCGCCTCGAACACCAGCTCGTCGGTCGACTCGTCGTACAGGAAGATGGACGCGGCCTTCGCGCCGAAGATCGCACGGGCCGTCTCGGCCACCGAGGTCAGGAGCGTCCTGTGGGCGTCCTCGGCGGGCAGCACTCCGGCTGCCACCGCAGCCATCATGGCGTCGTCACTCACTGTCGGCCTCCTCGACGTTCGATGCGGTCGCGTGGAGCACGCTCTTCAGCTGGAACGGCGTCAGCTCCGGGTGCTTGGAGAGGATCAGCGCGCAGATGCCGGTCATGTGCGGCGTGGCGAAGCTGTTGCCGCTGCACCGAAGCGTGCTGCCGCCGACCCAGGGGACGTCCAGATCGATGCCGGGCGCGAAGAACTCCACCGGCGGGTTCGGGTTGTAGAAGAACGTCGTCTTGCCGGGCTGGTCGTGGCTGCCCACCGACAGCACCGACGAGAAGCGCCACGGGTAGCTCTCGACCGGCATGTTGTGCGCCGAGGCGACGATCATGGTGCCGTTGAAGTAGGCGTCATCCGCCAGCTCGTGCAGGAACTCCGAGAAGTGCCGCTTGGTGGTGGAGAGGCTCATGTTGATCAGGTCGAACTCGCTGTCCACGGCCCATTCCAGCCCCGCCATCAGCACCGGCCCGCTGCCCGTGTAGCCCGCGCCCAGCACGCGCACGCTGATGATTTCGCACTCGGGCGCGATCGACCGGACGATGCCGGCGCAGGCGGTGCCGTGCCCGCAGAGGTCGCCCTCGGTGTCGGGCAGCACCTCCTCCTTCTCGGGATCGCCGATCGTCACGGCCTGCTGCACCGGCCCCACGAGCGGATGGTCAGGCTCGACGCCGCTGTCGACGATGGCGACGCGAACACCCTTGCCGGTGGCGCCGCCCCAGGCCCACTCGCGGGTGATCCGCTCGGGCCACGCCGGCTGGCGCAGCATGGCCGCCTGGTCACCTGTCAGGCTCCAGGCGGGGAGCTCGTCGGGGCCTTCGTCCTCCTCGGCGCTCACAGGCGGTCGCGGAGATGCTCGACGAGCGCGGGGCTGGGCTCGAGGCCGGCGCGCTCGAGGGCGCCTTCGAGGTCCCGCAGCGCATCCTCGCGGAAGCCGGCGTCGGCCTCGGCGAGCGAGGCGATCTGCTCAATCGCCCGCCGGGTCGCCGGCAGGCGAGCGGCCATCTGCACCCAGGCCTCCGGGGCCTGCGGCATCGCCCGCAGCAGCTCTCCTATGCGCTCTTCGTCGTACATCTCACTCCTCATGACGGGTGAGCGGGGTGTTCTCTTCCATCAGCAGGTCACGAAGTTTTCCAAGACACCGCGAGATGCGGCTGGCGATGGTGCCGGAGGGCAGTCCCAGCGCCGCCCCGATCGCCGCGTAGCTCTCATCCCGGCGAAAGAACCGGTCGAGGATGTCCCGGCACGGCTCGCTCATCGACTCCAGCGCCTCCTGCACGCTGAGCGCCTCGTCCAGCTGGTCGAGCGTGTCGTCGACCCCGACCTCAGCCGCCTCCGGATCGACGGTCTCGCGGGCGCCGGCCCGGATGCGGTCGATGCACAGGCGCCGCGTCAGCTGCGCGATCCAGGGGCGCACGGCGTCGTCGCTGCGCAGGTCGCCGAGACGCTCGTAGGTCTTCGCGAAGACGTCCTGGAAGACGTCCTCCGCGTCGGCCGGGGAGAGCCGGTACGCCTGCTGGGCGATGGCGAGCACATAGCGGGAGAACCGGCGCACCAGCTCCTCCCAGGCGTCGTCGTCGCCCGATCTGCAGCGGGCAACGAGCCCCGCGTCGGTGATGGAGCTGAGCGCCGCCATGCGTTGATGAAACTCCAATTACCGCTCGCTCGCAAGCATTTCGGCCGCCGCGTGGGAGCGCTCCACCAGCAACCGCGCCTCGGAGGAGCGGAAATCGTCCGGCCGGCTGAGCAGGTTCACCGCCACGAGGTGGGCTCCGGTTCGGGCGGCCGCCGTTGCGAGGATGGCCGCGACCGTGACGTCCGCATGGTGCGCCTGGTCGCAGTGGTGGGCCGCGTCGACCGCGAGCTCGGCGACATCCGCGGCGATGCGGGCCAGCTCGAGCGACGCGTCGGCCGCGGCTGGCACGAACTGCCCGATGTCCTCCTGGTCGCCGGATTCCAGCGCCTCGACGGCTCGCCGGTAGGAGCGCTCGAGCTCGTCACTGGCCGCCCAGAGCCGGGTCTCGAGCGCCGCGGCCTGTGCGATCGCCCCACCGGCCTCCGGCCACACCGCGCGCGACCGGCGCGCCGCCTTCATCACCAGCGCGGCCGCCAGCGCCGCCGATGCGGTGCCGGCCGACCCCGCGGCGGGGCTGCGCTCGTCCGATCGGACACGATCGAGCAGGTGATCCACACCAGCAAGCATACGGCGACACAGGAAGATCGTTCCAGCCGCAACTTCTCCGAGCGTTAACAAGGCGGCCCTCGCGGACTCGTCTACCATGGCCGGATGAGCCTCGAGGATGTCGGCGCCACCGCGGTCGAGCAGGCTCCCGAGAGCCGGTTTCTGAACCGCGAGCTCTCGCGCCTGGACTTCGACCGCCGCGTGCTGGCGCAGGCCGCGGACCCCTCGGTGCCGCTGCTCGAGCGTGTGCGCTTCTGCTCGATCGTCTCGTCGAACCTCGACGAGTTCTTCATGGTGCGGGTGGCCGGCCTGCTTCGTCAGGCGGCGGCGGGCGTTCCGGCGCGGTCGGCCGACGGCCGCACGCCGCGGGCGGCCCTGGACGAGATCCGCGACCGGGTCACCGACCTGTATGCCACCCAGAGTGCGATCTGGCGCGACCAGCTGGCGCCGGAGCTGGCCGAGCAGGGGGTGATCGTCGCCGGGATCGACGCCTGCACCGACGACGAGCTGACCGAGCTGACGAGCCGGTTCGACCGCGAGGTCTACCCGGTGCTGACCCCGCTCGGCGTGGGCCCCGGCCAGCCCTTCCCGTACATCTCCGGCCTGTCGATGAGCCTCGGGGTGTTCGTGCGCGAGCCGGACAGCGGCGAGGAGCGGTTCGCGCGGGTGAAGGTGCCCGAGGTGCTGCCGCGCTTCCTCTCCATCGGCACGCGCGGCCTGCTGGTGCCGCTCGAGGATGCGATCGCCCACTTCCTGTCCTGGCTGTTCCCCGGTATGGAGATCACCGAGCACGTGGTCTTCCGCGTCACCCGCGACGCCGACTTCGAGGTGTCGGACGAGGCCGACGACCTGCTGGAGGCGGTCGAGCTCGAGCTGCGCCGCCGCCGATTCGGCGACGCGGTGCGGCTCGAGGTGGGCAGCAACGCCACGCCGGCGATGGTGCAGCGCCTGCAGGACGGCCTCGACGTCACCGCCGACCGGATCTACGCCATCGACGGCATGCTCGACCTGGCCGATCTCAAGCAGATCGCGGACATCGACCGGCCCGAGCTCCGGTTCGAGCCCTGGATGCCGGTGACGCGCGCGAGGTTCGCCACCGCGTCGGGCAGGCGCGACCTGTTCGCGGAGGTGCGGCGGTCGGACATGGTGGTGCACGTGCCCTACGACTCCTTCGCCACCTCGGTGGAGCAGTTCGTCGGCGCGGCCGCCAAGGATCCGAACGTGGTTGGGATCAAGACCACCGTCTACCGCACGAACGACGACTCGGCGATGCTGCCGGCGCTGATCGACGCGGCGGAAGCGGGGAAGCAGACCGTCTGCCTGGTGGAGCTGAAGGCCCGGTTCGACGAGCGGCGGAACATCGAGTGGTCACGCGCGATGGAGCAGGCCGGCGTGCACGTCGTCTACGGGTTCGCGAACCTCAAGATCCACGCCAAGACGACCCTGATCGTGCGGCGCGACGGCGAGGGGCTGCACCGCTACGCGCACATCGGCACCGGCAACTACAACGCCGTCACGGCCCGGCTGTACGAGGACCTCGGCGTGTTCACCGACGACGAGGGCATCACCGCCGACCTGGCCGACCTCTTCAACCACCTGACCGGATTCGGGCGGCCGCAGCGCTTCCGCACCATCCTTGCGGCGCCGTTCAACCTGCGCAGCGGCCTGACCGAACGGATCCGCGCCGTGGCCCGAGCGGCGGCCGCCGGAGAGCGGGCCCGGATCCGGCTCAAGGTGAACGCCCTCGCCGATCCGGCGATCATCGAGGAGCTGTACCGGGCCTCGCAGGCGGGCGCCGACATCGACATCGTCGCCCGCAGCATCTGCACGCTGCGGCCCGGGGTGCCCGGCCTGTCCGAGACGATCAGGGTGCGCAGCATCGTCGGGCGCTTTCTCGAGCACAGCCGGGTGATGGCCTTCGAGGCGGGCGACACCGAGACCTACTACATCGGCAGCGCCGACCTGATGCCCCGAAACCTCGACCACCGCATCGAGGTGCTGACGCCGATCAAGGACAGCCGCATCCGCGAGGAGCTCTCGGGCGTGCTCGACGTCCTGCTGGCCGACGACACCGCGTGGGTGCTCGGCCCCGACGGTGCCTGGACGCGGTCGCCGGCGGAGGGCGGGCGCGACCGCAGCACGCAGCAGGTGCTGATGCGACGCGCGCGCCTGCGTGCGCGCCGCTCAGCGGCAGCGCGGACGTAGCCGCGTTTCCCGCAGGTTCACCGCATCTTCACCAAAGGGTCACCGTGCGCCCTCCCCGGCGTCCGATCGCCACGTGACAATGCGGAGAGATGAAGGTCGGCATCATCGACGTCGGCTCCAACACCGTCCGCCTGCTCGCCGCTCAGCATGGCGCGGGCGGCGCCGTCTACCCGATCCGCGAGGAGCGCCGCCAGGTCGGCCTGGGCGAGGCGATCGAGCGGTGCGGCAGCATCACCGCGGCCAAGCTTGACGAGACGGCGCGCACGGCGCGGGCGTACGCGAAGCTGGCGCGGCGGCTGGGCTGCGACCGGATCGACGTGGTAGTGACGGCACCGGGGCGCCAGAGCGCCAACGGCCGCGATCTGCTGGCCGCGCTGCGCGACGCCGTTGGGGTGGTGCCGCGGGTGCTCTCGGCCGAGACCGAGGGCCGGCTGGCCTACCTGGGTGCCGTCACCGCGGCCGACGACCTGGCGGGGACGATCGCCGTCTGCGACGTGGGCGGGGGCTCGACCGAGGTCGCGTTCGGCGGAGCGACGGGCGGGCCGGACTGGGTCGATTCGATCGACATCGGCTCGCTGCGGCTGACGAGCCGGTTCTTCCCGGACGGAAGCGGCACCCGCTCGGCCGTCCGCGAGGCGCGCGCCGAGGTGCGCCGCCATCTGGACGGCGTCGGCGGTGCGGCGGTGGATGCCGCGCTCGCAACCGGCGGCAGCGCCCGCGCGCTGCGGAAGCTCGTGGGCTGGACGCTCGGGGCCGGTGAGCTCGAGCACGCTGTCGACCTGCTCGGCGGCCGCACGGCCGCGAAGATCTCACGCAAGCACGGCGTCGAGCCGCGCAGGGCGAGGACGCTGCTCGCGGGCGCCGTCATCCTGTCCGAGGTGCAGCTGCGCCTGGGCGTGCCCTTCGAGGTGGCCCGGGGCGGGCTTCGCGAAGGCCTCGCCGGCGAGCTGCTCGCCGATCTTCAGGCTGCCTGAGATGATTGATTCCACGACTCCGCACGTCTGACCGTCTGACTGTGGGTTGTTGCCCCGGCGCGTGGGGGCTGCGGCCGCATTCGCGATCTGCGTGATCGCAGATCGCTCATGACCGGTGTAAGGCGTTTCGCCTTGCACCTCGTCGCATCGCTGCGTCCTCGGTCGGGCCGATATTCCCGATATCGGCCCTCCCTCGATCCTTGCGCTGCTTGCCTACCGATCGCTCAGACCGCACGGCGCCGTGGAATCAATCATCTCGCTAGGTCTTGAGATACTCGACCGGGTCGAGCCCAGCGCCGTCGAGCACCCACACCGAGCCCTTCTTCGCCTCGCGGCCGGGGCCGATCAGCTCCGCGATGATGTCGCCGTGGGTGCAGACCACGGCGGTGGCGCCGTCGAGCGCGGCCAGCAGGTCGCGGACCGGCCCGGGCGGCGTGCCCTCGGCCAGCTCGCCGCGCTGCTCCGCCGCGATCCCGAGCCGCAGCGCGAGCGGCTCGACGGTCTGGACGCAGCGCAGGTACGGGCTGCTGACGATGCGATCGATCCGCGCGCCCGCGAGCACGTCGACCAGGCGCTTCGCCTGCTTGCGGCCCTTCTTGTCGAGCGGGCG
>DATAHR010000009.1:0-11597 GCA_036263035.1 Gaiellales bacterium
CTGTACTGCTGGGAGTAGGTCGGCACCAGCGGGACGAGCGCCATCCACACGACCTCGCCGACGAAGATGCCGAGGTAGAGCAGGAATGCCGAGCGGCGCACGCCTCGCACGCTAGGCGCTCGCCGGGGAGGGACGAAGGAGTGGGACGATGAGAACACCGGGCGTCGCGCGGAATCCGGCTGCCGTGACGAGTACGAGGAACGGGGCCGCGGCCACCACCCAGGCGTAGTGCACGCGGTTCGTGACGGCGGTGACCATTGGGTGATCCTAGACGTCCTTGTGCCGTCAACGATTCGGCGGCAGAAGTGTGACGCCGGGCGTCACACTTCTGTGACGACCACGTTCGTCACGAACCCGTGACGAACGCGTGCCGGCGGCCGAAACGGTGTCAAAGACCCACCGGGTGGGTGTGACCGAGCCGTGACGGATCCGTGACGATTCGAGGGCCTGGTTGAGCGGGACCGGCGCCAGACCCAATTATTGGAGTCAAAGCCCGACCGGGTGGGCGTGACGGTCGCGTTGCGGAGCTGTGACGGGTCTCGCTGATGCGAACGTGTCACGGAGATGGCGCGTGGGCGTGACGCGTGCTCGCCGACACGACCCGCAGACTGCGACCGTTACCTGATGCTGACGCGCCGCGTCGGCGAGACCGCGCTCATCCACCGGCGCGTGCGACCGCCCCGGTACGACCATCGCAGGTAGGCGTTGCCCGGCGTGGCGAAGCTGACCGTCCGCGAGAACCGGCCGGAGCGGGGAACGGTGACCAGGGCGATCGTCTGCCAGCGGGCATGCGTCGAGCGCCGTGCCTGCAGCCGCATGACGGCGCGGTGCATGTTCGGGTTGGAAGATCCGGCGAAGGTGAACGATGTTCCCCGCGAGGCCGACGAGACCGAGCTGCGGGAGCCCAGGCGCGGGATCACGTACACCGCGTGTCCGCTCACTCTCCTCCCGAGCTCCGTGTCCGACCCGGTGAAGACCGCGCGCCAGGTGAGGTTCCGCTGGAGCACCCTGGAGAGCGTGATCTGCCAGACGCCCTCGTCGTCCGTCTGGGTCTGGTAGGAGAGCCGACTCCCCGTGCTCAGCTCGATGTAGACGCGGCGGTTGGCGATCGGTGCGCTCGCCTGATCGAGCAGCATGCCCGTGAACGTCACGTGCGCGCCGTAGTGGATCGTGCGTGCGGTCACCGGGGCCGAGATGATCAGCTGGGTCTGATCCTGGGTGATCGCGGAGGGGACGAAGTCGGCAAGCGCGGTCGCGAAGCTGTCCGCCTGTACCGAGCCCAGGCCGGTCGCAAGGTCGTAGCCGGTGCCGGCGGGGTACAGACCCGTACCGTCGGTGCTGTTCGTCCCGGCGGTGATGTCCCAGAACATGGTGGCATGGTTCTGGTAGAGCAGCGGGTTCGCGAAGCCCACGCGGCCGTTGCTCGAGCCGGAGTTCACGTCCGCCGTGATGCCCGCCATCAGCGGGGCGCCCGCGCTGGTGCCGCCGGCCGGGAACCAGGGCACCGGCGGGCAGTAGACAGAGGTGCACAGCATGATGTAGCCGTTGTTCAGCGAGGCGTTCATCGCCACGTCCGGCACCTGCCGGCAGAACCCGTCCGGGTTGCCGCACTTCGAGCCGCCGTCGTAGGGGCTGAGCGGATTCCCTGCCTGGTAGGACGGCTGTGCCCACAGCCGTGACACGCCTCCGCCGCCCGCGCGCCACGTGGTGCTGTCCGCCCCGTCCAGGCTGTGCAGCACCGTGCCGCCAACGCCCGTCACGAACGGCTGGGAAGCCGGATCGTCGACGACGTGCGCCGTGTAGCCCTTGAGCGCGTCCTTGCAGCCGCTGGATCCCGAGTCGCCGGATGCCGCGTAGAACGACATGCCGCTCGCGGCGGCCAGCTCCATGTCCACCGACTCCGCCTGCACGAACGATGGCGGGAGCAGATGCTCACAGACGCCCCAGCTGTCGCTGATGATGTGGACGCCCGTGCTGTCCTGATCGGCGACCATGTGCTCGATCATCGGCAAGACGTTGCCGAGGTTGTTGGGCGCGACGTACACGTGCACCCCATCCAGCCCGGGCGCGGCCGCCATCGCCACCTCGATGTCGAGCTCCACCTCGATCGCCCCGGTGAAATCGCGGCTCGTGCCGGCGACGGTGTGGTTGAACACGGGGGTGTTGAGCCCGAAGCAGTCGCGGAACGTACCGATGTCGGAGTGCTTGTAGTTCGAGAACTCGACGAGGGCGATGGACTCGCCGTGCCCGTTGTCGCCGTTGCTGATCAGGGTCTGGTGGTGGTACGCCTGCGCGAGCTGGGCCGGCAGGTACCCGCCGTAGGTGTTGTGCGCGTGCTTCGCCCCGGAACAGGGGTTGGCGAGCGTCCCGGACGGCTGCAGGGAGACGTTCCCCGCTGCGGGCGAGAGCTTCGGCAGCTTGACCGCCGGGTGCAGCCGAAGCTGCGTGTCCAGGCCGGTGACCGCCGCCACGCTGGGGGCGATCGACGCGGGCAGGGAGGCGGCGCCGTCCGGCGCCCGGAACAGCCGGCCGCGCGGACTGCGGTAGGTGGACAGGCCGACGTGGAAGGCGCTTGATGCCTGCGCCGCCGTGCCGCCGAACGTCATGGAAAGGAGCCCCTGGGTCTCGAGCGCCAGGCCCTGAGAGCGCATGTACCGCACGACGGCGGCGCGCGTCGCCGCGGACGGCGCGAACCGTGCGCGCAGCTGTGCGTAGGTCAGCGGACGCCCGTGGCGGGCCGCGGTCTCGTGCAGCAGGCCGGCGTTCCGCGGCTCCAGCGTGACGGTCACGTGCACCGGCTGCGACGAAGGCGTGGCGGCCACGCGCGCCGACGACCCAAGCGCGGGCAGCGCGCTTCCGTGGATGCGGACGAGCCCGGTTCGGGATGCCGCCGACGCGCCTGCCTGGCCGGCGGCGAGCAGAGCGGTGACCACGATGGCCACCGAGAGCGGCCGCGACAGCGCACGAAGCATCTGCTCGCATTGTGCCAAAGGCCTCGGATAATTCCAGGTGCACCCGGCCCGGGCGTGTGCGCGGCTGCTTGGCAGGCGGCGGTGGCCGACGTACACTCGGCTGCGGCCCGTTCGTCCCCAGGAGGCTCACCGTCCGAACTCGCATGCTGCTGATGGCGTCGCTCGCGGCGGGCGCAGGCCTGCTGGCGGCCCCGTCGGCGGCCTTCGGCCATGCGCCGATCCCGCGGCTGCGCTGGCACGCCTGCGGCGGCGGCTTCCAGTGTGCGCGCGCGACGGTGCCGCTCGATTACCGCCGCCCGCTGGGCCGCACCGTATCGCTGGCGCTGATCCGGCTCCCCGCCGCGCACCCCGGGCAGAGGATCGGCACGCTGTTCGTGAACCCGGGCGGCCCAGGCGACTCCGGCGTCGACTTCCTGCGCGAGAACAGCGCCGCGTTCCCACGCGCCGTCCGCGACCGCTTCGCCATCATCGGCTTCGACCCGCGCGGGGTCGCCCGCAGCACCCCGCTGCAGTGCTTCCACGACTTCGACGCGGAGCTCGAGGCCTACGCCGGACTGCCGCTGTTCCCGATGACCCATCTGCAGGCGCTGGCCATCGAGCATGCGAACGCGAGGCTGGTGGCCGGCTGCGCGCGGCGCATGCCGCGGCTGGCCCGGCACATGACCACCGGCGACGTGGCGCGAGACCTGAACCTGCTGCGGCGCGCCGTCGGCGACCGGCGGCTGACGTTCGTCGGCTACAGCTACGGCAGCTACCTGGCCACGGTCTACGCGAACATGTTCCCCGACCGGGTGCGGGCGATCGTGGCGGACGGCGCCATCAACCCGTTCGCCTGGCTGGGCAAGGGGCCGGTCGGCACGAGGGTGCCGATCGACGTGCGGCTGCAGAGCGACACCGGCAGCTACGCCGCTCTGAACGCCTTCTTCGCCGGATGCGACGCGCACCCCGTGAAGTGCGCGTTCAGCAGCGGCCCCGGCACCACCCGCTGGAAGTTCCACCAGCTGATGCTGCGCCTGCAGGAGCATCCGGTCACCACCGCCTTCGATGGCAGGGTCGACTACCCGACCGCCGTGAACGAGGTGCGAATCGACCTCTACAACCAGTGCTGCTGGGCCGACCTCTCCGACTTCCTCCAGCGCCTGTGGCGGCACAGCAGCGCGGCGGCCGGCCCCTCCGGCGCCGCTCCCACCGCCCCGCAGGCGGCCCTCCCGGCGGTGCCGCGCAGGGGCTTCGGCTCCTATCCGAACGGCCTCGACGCCGCCACGGCGGTCACCTGCAGCGACAGCCACAACCCGACCGACCCGTCCGTGTGGGAGCGGTTCGGCATCGCGCGCGACCGCGTCGCGCCCTACTTCGGCCGTTTCTGGACCTGGCTGGACGAGGCCTGTGCGACCTGGCGGCTGAGGGCGCCCGGCCGCTACAACGGGCCGTTCAACCGCGTCACCTCCCACCCGCTGCTCGTGATCGGCAACCGCCGCGACCCGGCCACGCGGTACGAGGACGCCGTCCTCCTCAGCCAGACCCTCGCGCGTGCGCGGCTGCTGACGATCGACGGCACCGGCCACACCTCGCTCGGCGCCCCGAGCACCTGCGCGCGAGCCGCGCTCAGCCGCTATCTCGTCTCGCTGCTGCTGCCGCCGCGCGGAACCGTGTGCGAGCCGGACCGGCCGCCGTTCAGCTGAGCGCGGCCCGGTCGGCAGGCGAGAGCATCTCGCCGTCGCCGTAGCCGCCCTGCTCGAGCAGCGATCGGGCGGCGGCCAGCCCGCCGGCGTATGCGCGCGACGCGAGGATGCTCCCCGTCGACACGCGCCGCACGCCGAGCGCACCGAGCTCGGCGACGGGCGGCACGCCCGGCAGCATCAGCACGCTGACCGGACAGTCGACCGACTCGACCACCGAGCGGATGGCGGCGGCCACACGCAGGCCGGGGGCGAAGACGACATCCGCGCCGGCCGCCCGGTATGCGCGCAGGCGCTCGACGGTGTCGTCCAGGTCGTCCCGCCCATGCAGCAGGTTCTCGGCGCGAGCGGTCAGCACCATGCCGGCGCGGTGGGCGGCCTCGGCCGCTGCGGCCACCAGCTCGGCCGAATGCGCCGCGTCGTCGATCACGCCGCGGACGGGGTCGAAGTCCTCGATCGAGCAGCCCGCGGCGCCGGCCTCTGCCAGCAGGCCGACCGTGGCCGCCACGTCGTCGCCCGTCGAGCCGAACAGCCGCTCGCTGTCCACCGACAGCGGCAGGTCGGTGGCCGACGCCAGCGCGGCCACGTGCTCGGCCAGCTGGTCTCGCGTGACCTGATGATCCTCGACGCCCAGGGTCCACGCGAACCCGGCGCTGGTGGTGGCGAGTGCCGTGCACCCGGTGGCGGCGAGCAGCCGTGCCGACCCCCTGTCCCACGCGTTCGGCATGACGAAGATGCCGTCCTCGTGCAGCCTGCGGAACCGCTCCCGGCGTTCGTTCGCCATCAGTGGCCGCCGAGCCGGCGCAGCGCGATCCGCACGGGCACCGAGTAGTCGGCCGCGAACGACGCCGGCGTCCAGCCGTTTCGCTCGATCAGCGGCCGGTACTTCGCCACGTATTCCTCGACGCCGTCAGCCGGCGGGTCGTCGCTGACCGCCGCCGTGCCGGACAGCACGACGATGTCGCCGCCCTGCCCATTGCCGTCCAGGTGGAGGGACACCCGCGGGTTGGCCTCGATGTTGCGCAGCTTCGGCTTGCCGGGCCGGCTGTAGAGCAGCACGCTGCCGGCCCCGTCCCAGAGGAACCACACGGGCACGGGCTGCGGGGCGCCGGCCGGGCTGACCGTGACCAGCCACCCGACCAGCTCGTCGCGGATGCGCCGTGCCGCCCGCTCGCCGAACGCCGTCGACGTGTCGATCGCGAACGCCATGCAGCTATCCCCGGGCGGTGGACAGGCCCTCGGGCGCCTTCAGGCCGACCGATGCGCCCGCCTCGAGCAGGCGCTCGAGCCCGACAGCGCCGCCCACCGCGGTGGGAGTCGTGATCGAGAGCGCGGCGTAGATGACGGCCCAGCGCAGCCGCTCGTCGGGCGGCGTGCCCAGCTGGTCGGCCCACACATATGCGGCCACCAGCAGGTCTCCCGCGCCGGTCGCATCCACCGGCGGGCCGGCGTCGAAGGCGGGCGCCTCGACGCGCTGTCCCTCGATCAGGGCCATGGCGCCGCGGGCTCCCAGGGTGACCACCACCGTGGCGGCGACGCCGGCCAGGTGCTCGGCCGCCGACTCAACATCGGACTGGCCGGACAGCCGCAGCGCCTCGCCGTCGCTGACGAACAGCGCACGCGCATGGGCCAGCTGGGCGGGCGGGCGGCCGGCGTAGGCGCGGGCATCGTCGTCGCCGCAGGTGACGTAGGCGTCGACGCCGGGCGGCACGACGTACATCAGGTCCATGTTCACCGAGACGGCGCGCGGCTCGAGCGACGCCACGTCGGCCGGGCTGGCGCGAACGCCGGGATCGACCGTGACCATCGCGCGGTCGCCACCTGTCGGGAGCACCACCGTGACGGGGGTGCGCGGCGCCCGCCGCTCCACCGTCGTGACGCCGTCCCCGCTGAGGACGTCCATGATCAGGTCGCCCGCCACGTCGGACCCGAGAGGCGCGGCCAGGACTGCCGTCAAGCCCAGCCGGGCAGCGCCCACGGCCGTGATGGCACCGCCGCCGGGGGAGCGCACCAGGTCGCTCGCAAAGCGCTCCTCACCGAGCTTCGGCAGCGCCTCGAGCCCCACGAAGGTGAGGTCGAGAAACGACGGTGTGGCCACGGCGAGGTCGACGCCCATGGCGGGCGAGGATAGCGGCACTCGACCGTGTTTGGTACTACTGAACCGGTGCGGGATGCCCTCACCCTCGACGTCGTCTGCGCAGGCCCCCCGTTCCTGGACATCACCTTCAGCGGGCTGGAAGCGCTGCCATCGCTCGGCGAGGAACGGCTCGCGCGCAGCATCTCGCTGACCGCCGGGGGGCTTGCGAACGTGGCTCTGGGAGCCACCCGGCTCGGCCTGCGGGCGGGCATGTTCTGGCCCGTCGGGGGCGACCTGCTGGGCAGCATCCTGGGCGACCTGCTCGCCGCCGAGGGGATCGAGTGGATCGGGCCGCCCGGAGACGGGACGGCCGTCTCGGCGATCATGCCGCTCGACGGCGACCGGGCGTTCCTGACCGTCGCGCCGGAGCACGAGCTCGACACCGCCGCCCTCGCGGCGGCCGGTGCGCGGGCGGTGGTGCTCGACGTGCCGTCGATCTCCCGCGCGCCGGCGGAGGTTCCCGCCTATGCCGTGATCGGCGACGTGGGGGCGCGTTCGCTCGCGGGCCACCCGCCGGCGGATCTTGCGCGAGCACGGGCGATGATCGTGAACGACGCCGAGGCGCGGCTTCTGAGCGGTGAGGCCGACGCGGCCGACGCCGCAAGGGCGCTGGCCGACGTCTGCGGCACCGTGGTCGTCACCCGTGGATCCGGCGGCGCGATCTGCGCAGGTGAGCACGGGCTGATCTCCCAACCGGCACCCGACGTGCCCGTCGTCGACACCAACGGAGCCGGCGACCTGTTCACCGCCGCGTGGGTGTGGGCGGATCTCGCCGGCATGGACGTCGCCGAGCGGCTGCGGCTGGCGGTGATCTACGCCTCGATGTCGATCGGCGTCGCCACCACGCGCGAAGGCGCGGCCACCGCCGAGCAGCTGCTGCGCGCCGCCGCCGACCCGGATGCCACCATTCCGTCCCGGGACGTTCGATGATGCACCTGCTCCGCACTCGCCTCCGCCTGACCCTGCTGCTCCTGCTGTGCGCGGCCGTCTGCGGGTGCGGGACGCCCGGGTCGAGCGGCGGTGCGGTCACGGCGCGCTCCGGACCGGTCAGCACGGGCTTCGACACCGGCGAGAAGGTGAGCCTGACGATGTGGGACGACGAGACGTCTCCGGGCGACTCAAAGGCTCAGGATCAGCTCATCCACGAGTTCGAGCAGCGCTACCCGAACGTGACCGTCCACCGGGTCGTCAAGTCCTTCGACGACTACATGTCGACCATCAAGCTCGCTGCCTCGTCGAGCAATGCCCCTGATGTCTTCCAGGGCAACGAGGGCTACGCGGTCGACCAGGCGCTGATCAAGGCCGGCCTGATCCTGCCGTTGGACGGCCAGGCCGCCGCCTATGGCTGGGACACCCGGTTTGGCAACCCGCTGACCCTCGACCCGCTGCGGTGGTCGGCCGACGGCGCCACCTGGGGCAGCGGCACCCTGTGGGGCGTCGCGCAGAAGGCCGAGGTGCTGGGCGTGTTCTACGACAAGGACGTGATGTCGCGGCTCGGCCTGCGCCCGCCGCGGACATTCGCGCAGTTCGAGCAGACGCTCGCGAAAGCCAAGGCCGCCGGCGTACCGCCGGTGATGGTGGGCGGCCTCGACCGCTGGCCGCTCGGGCACGTGTTCATGGTGCTGCAGGCGCTGTTCGAGAAGCCGTCGGCGGTCTCGGCGTGGGCGTTCGGCCATCCCGGCGCCTCGTTCGACACGCCCGGCACGCGCAAGGCGGCCGAGGTGTTCGCCCAGTGGGGCGCCAAGGGGTACTTCGAGAACGGCTTCAACGGGGTCAGCCAGCAGACCGCCGCCGCCCGGTTCGCCAAGGGCGAGGGGCTGTACTTCATCACCGGCCCGTGGGAGAACCAGACCTTCGCCGGCCCGCTCGGGAACCGGGTCGGCTTCTTCCCGATGCCGGGGACCGGCTCGGCGCCGAGCGCGGCGACGGGATCGCTGTCGCTGCCCTACCACATCAGCTCCCGCACACCGCATCCGGAAGTGGCGGCCGCGCTGATCGACTACCTGACGGGGCAGCACGCCGCGAAGCTGCTGATCGAGAACGGCGACCTCCCGGCGGCCGACCCCGGCTCCGCGGCGCTCGACGGCGGCTCGTCGCTCGCGGCGATCGCTCGCACATGGAGGCAGAAGTCGCGGGCCGGCCTGCTCGTGCCCTACCTCGACTGGGCGACCGCGTCGATGGGCGACACGCTGTTCGGCGGGCTGCAGCAGCTGAGCCAGGGCGCGACCACTCCGGCCCAGTTCACCGCCGCCGTGCAGAAGGACTGGGAGAGCGCCCATTCGTGACCGCGGCACCCAGGCGCCTGGCCAGCCACGGCTGATCGGGTACCTCTACATCCTGCCCGCGCTCGCCGTGTTCGCGCTGTTCGTGATCGCGCCCATGGCTGACGGCGCGTGGATCTCGCTGTTCCGCTGGGACGGCGTGACCAGCGGGACATGGGTGGGGCTCGGCAACTACCGAGCTGCCATCGAGGACGCGGCGGTGCGGACAGCCTTCCAGCACTCGCTCGTGCTGATCCTCTTCTACGCAGTCCTCCCCGTGATCGTGGGACTGGCGCTGACCGGGCTGCTCGTGCACTCCCGCGTGCGCGGGGTCTCGACCGTGCGTACGGTGATCTTCCTGCCTCAGGTGCTGGCGGCCGTCGTCGTCGGCGTCGCCTGGCGGTGGCTGTACGACCCGCAGGGGCCGATCAACCAGGCGCTGTCGGCGGTGGGCCTGGGCTCGCTGCAGCACTCCTGGCTGGGTGACCTGTCCACGGCGCTCCCCGCCGTGGGCCTGATCGGCAGCTGGATCACCACCGGGCTGTGCCTGGTGCTGTTCATGGCCGGGGCGCAGCGGATCCCGCCCGCGCGCTACGAGGCGGCGCGGGTCGACGGGGCCGGCCCGGTCCGCGAGTTCTTCGCCGTCACGCTGCCCGGGTTGCGCAACGAGCTGGCGGTGGCGCTCTCGCTGACGGTGATCGCTGCGCTGCGCGCCTTCGACATCATCTACGTCACCACCAAGGGCGGCCCCGGCGACGCCACGACGGTGCCGTCGCTGCTGATCTACACGCGCGCCTTCGTCACGGGCCAGGTTGGCTCGGCCGCGGCCATCGGCGCCATCATGGGGCTGCTGATCCTGACGCTGGTCGTGGTCATCACGCGGCTGGTGGAGGACCGGCCGTGACGGCCAGCGGTGTCGAGCGTGCGGTCACCTACGCCGTGCTGGCGCTGTTCTCGGTGCTCGCCCTGGCGCCGATCGCGGTGATCGTGCTCACCGCGATGCACCCGCCCGGTGCGCTGCTGACCGGGGTGGAGCTCCCCGACTCACTCAGCCTTTCGACGTTCCATTCGGCGTGGGACGCCGGCGGCTTCGGGCGGCTGATGGCCTCGAGCCTGCTGGTGTCGGCCTCCGTCGTCGCGCTCACCACCGTGCTCTGCATTCCCGCCGGCTACGCGTTCGGGACGATGCGGTTCCCGGGCGCGACGCCGATCTTCTACCTGATGCTCGCGGGCATGGTGGTGCCGTTCGAGTCGCTGATCGTGCCGCTCTACTACACCTTCCGCGACGCCGGGCTGACCGACACCTACTGGGCCCTGATCCTGCCGCAGACCGGGCTCTCGATCTCTTTTGGCACCTTCTGGATGCGGGCCTTCTTCCGCTCGGTGCCCGCGGAGCTGGCGGACGCCGCGCGGGTCGACGGAGCGTCGTCGTGGCGGGTGCTGTGGCGGGTGCTCGTACCGATCGGCAGGCCGGCGATCCTGACGATGGTGGTGCTCGTGTTCATGTGGACGTGGAACGAGTTCCTGCTCGCGCTGGTGATGATCTCCGACCAGGCGCACCGCACCGCGCCGCTCGGCCTGTCGACCTTCCAGAGCCGCTATGGCGTCGACGTCCCCAGCGTGTCGGCCGCCGCCGTGCTCGTCGCCGCGCCGGTCGTGCTCGTCTACCTGCTCACGCAGCGGCAGTTCCTGCGCGGGATGCTGGCGGGGTCGATCCGGGGATGAGCGCAGCGCCGGTCGCCATCAACTTCGAGGGGGTCGTCAAGCGCTTCGGGGCCGTGACCGCGGTCGACGGGCTGACGCTCGACATCGCCGGCGGAGAGTTCATGGTGCTGGTGGGGCCGTCCGGCTGCGGCAAGACGACGGCGCTGCGCCTGCTGGCAGGGCTCGAGGCCGTTACCGCGGGGCGGATCACCATCGGCGGCCAGGAGGTGCAGAGGCTGCCGCCCCGCCGGCGCGACGTGGCAATGGTGTTCCAGGACTATGCGCTCTACCCGCAGATGACGGTGTACCGCAATCTCGCCTTCGGGCTGGAATCGCGGAAGGTGCCGCGGGCGGAGGTGCGCGCGCAGGTGGAGCAGGCGGCCAGTCGCCTCGGGCTGGGAGAGCTGCTCGACCGAAAGCCGCGCGAGCTCTCCGGCGGACAGCGCCAGCGGGTCGCGCTGGGACGGGCGCTGGTGCGCCATCCGCGGGCGTTCCTGATGGACGAGCCGCTGTCGAACCTCGATGCGAAGCTGCGGGTCGACATGCGCGCCGAGATCGCGGCGCTCCAGCGCGAGACCGGCGTGACGACGCTGTTCGTGACGCATGACCAGGTCGAGGCGATGACCATGGGCGACCGCATTGCCGTGATGCGGGCCGGAGTGCTCGAGCAGGTGGACACGCCCGATCGCGTCTACGCCGAGCCCGCCAACGTGTTCGTCGCCGGCTTCATTGGCAGTCCGGCAATGGCGTTCTGCGAGTTCACGGCCAGCCGCCAGGGCGACAGTTTCCACCTTGACAACGGCGGCCTGCAGCTCGAGGTGGCGGCTGCGGACGTCCCGGAGAC
>DATAHR010000010.1:0-33833 GCA_036263035.1 Gaiellales bacterium
CTGGCCGGCACGACGATGGCCGCCGTCGAGGTGCAGTCCTCCGTGTGGACGGTCGGGTGGGCGGCGGATGCGTTCAGGAGCAGGATCGACGCGTTGCTTCGCGAGGCGACGCCTCCGCCTCCACCGCCGCAGCCTCCGGCGGCGCTCCGTCGCGACGCTGCCGAGCACGTGGTGATCACCGACCGCCGGGTGAAGCGGTTCCTCGACGAGCGGTTCGGCGGGTTCGACCACGACCCCAGCTGGGGGTATCACGGCGGCTTCGGCAGCGCCCGGGTGTTCGTGGACGTGCTGCCGGTGCTGGAGGACTCGACGGCAGTGCGCGCGTCGTCGCCGGTGCTGTCGGACGTCGAGCTGTCCGACGACATGGCGCTCGAGCTGCTGCAGCTGACGGCCGCGCGGCCGTTCGGTGGGTACACGTACATCCCGAGCCGGCGGGAGGTGTGGTTCCAGCACGCGATCCTGGGCGACGATCTGGATCGCGTGGAGCTCGAGTCGGCGATCGAGGTGGTCGCAGAGACGGCGGACTCGCAGGACGACCTGCTGGCCGAGCGCTTCGGCGGCCGGCGCTACGCCGACCTGGGCTGAGACTTTCACGCCGGCCGTGACGCGCTCGTGACGTGGGTCGCAGCCGTAACGGGCTCGGAGCCCGACCCGGCCCGCGGCCATGCGTTGTGACGGAGGTGTGACCGGCCGGCACAGTGGCGTGACGGCCGTTTGGCTCGACGGGCCGGTTGGCTCCCGGGGAGGGGTCGGAGCCCGTACGGGCCGGCGCGGAGCTTTGAGACGGAATCGTGGCGCGCCGTGACCCAATCGTTGCGATTGGCGAGGCCGTCGAGGTCACGGGCGTCGTTGCATGTCGTGACGGCTTCGCGCGACGGATCACGCCGGCCCTCTGGTAGATTCAGCCGCGATGAGCGCGGGGCGCATAGCGATGTGGCTGATCAGCGGATTGATCGCCGTGGCGACCATTGCCGTGCTCGCCGGCCCTGGATACGACGGCGTTCCCGGCCACTGGGTCGGCCTCGTCGTCGCCGCCTCGTTCATCGCCATCTCATTTGCCCTCGGGCTGTACGAGTAGCCGCTACCTGACGTATTGCGGCGATTAGGCTGCCGGGATGACCGAGCGCCGCATCGACCCGCTGGCCGAGGCGTTCTCGGGCGCTGCCGATCGGTACGAGCGCGGGCGGCCGGCGTACCGACCGGAGCCCATCGACTGGGCGTGGGAGACGCTCGGCCTGGGCGGCGACGCAACCGTCGTCGACCTGGCCGCCGGCACCGGCAAGCTCGCCGTCCAGCTGGCCGGGCGGGCCGGGCGGCTCGTCGCGGTGGAGCCGCTGGAGGGCATGCGAGACGTGCTCAGGCGGCAGGTCCCTGAGGCGGAGGTCGTCGACGGCACCGCCGAGCACATGCCCCTGGACGACGGCACCGCCGACGCGGTGTTCGTGGGAGAGGCCTTCCACTGGTTCGACGGGGAGCGCGCGCTGCCGGAGATCCACCGCGTGCTCCGCCCGCGCGGCGGCCTGGTGCTGATCTGGAACGCGGGCGACTGGCACGACGAATCATGGTCGGAGGAGGTGTTCGCGCGGATCGACCGCGAGCCGAAGCCCGACGTGCGGCCGGAGAACCGGCCGTGGACGGGACTCTGGCGGCGGTTCTTCGAGCAGACGCCCCTGTTCGATCCGCTCGAGATGCGGAGCTTCCCCCACGTCGTGCACACCGACATCGCGGGGTTCGTCCTGATGGTGTCGACCTGGAGCTTCGTGGCGGCGTTGCCCGATCAGGCGCGGGAGCAGCTCGCAGCCGACCTGACGCAGATCATGGAGCGGGCCGGCGCCGACCAGCTCGAGCTGCATCTGCGGACCGAGGTCTACCTCACCCGGGCTCGCTGACGAGCAGCTCGACCGGGTGCGCGATCCGCAGGCCGCCGTGCCCGAGGCGGCGCAGCGACGCGGCCAGCTGCATGGCGCAGCCCGGGTTGGCGGTGGCCACGACGTCGGGAGCGGCGTCCAGGATGGCACGGGCCTTGCGCTCGCCAAGCTCGCGTGCCGCCTTCGGCTGCATCAGGTTGTAGGTGCCCGCCGAGCCGCAGCACATCCCGGGGTCGGCGATCTCGACCAGCTCGATGCCCGGCACGGAGCGCAGCAGCGCCCGCGGCTGGTCGCTGACGCCCTGGCCGTGGCGCAGATGACAGGCGTCCTGGTAGACGACCCGCAGCGGCCGGCCCGCTGCCCGCGCAGGGGGCTCGGGCGCCAGATCCGCCAGCAGCTCCGTGACGTCGCGCACCCGACCGGCGAAGTCCTCCGCCTCAGCCGTGCCGAGCAGCTCGCCGTAGCCCTTCATCGCCGATCCGCAGCCGGCCGCCGTGACCACGACCCGGTCGTAGCCCGAGAGCGCCTCCACCGTTGCCGCCGCCCGCCGCTTCGCCTCCCGCTCGCGCCCCCCGTGCAGGTGCAGCGCGCCGCAGCATCCCTGGCCCGGCGGTACGGCGACATCGCAGCCGGCGGCGGCCAGCGCGGCGGCCGCCGCGGCGTTCACCCGGCCGAAGAACACGCGCTGCGCGCATCCGCTGAGCAGCGCGACGCGCATGCGCGGCTGTCCCCCGGCCGCGGCGGTGAACGCCGGCGGCGCGGTGCGCAGATCGGCCGCCGAGACACGCGGCGCGAGGGACGACGGCCGCAGGCCGAGAGCCAACGGCCAGGACAGAGCGCGCAGCAGGCGCGGCCGCGGCACGACCGCGAACACCGCGGCATCCACCACGCGGCCGCGGAGGCCGCGCGGCGCCTCCCGGCGCCGCTCGGCGCGTACGCGCTCGATCAGCAGGTCGTAGCGCACGCCGCTCGGGCAGGCGGGCACGCACGCCAGGCACCCCAGGCAGCGATCGAGGTGCGTCGCGACGCTGCTGTCCATCGCTGCCTGGCCGCTCTCGACCAGGTTCATGAGGTGGATGCGGCCGCGCGGCGAGTCCATCTCCTCGCCCCAGAGCGCGTAGGTCGGGCAGGCTGGGAGGCAGAAGCCGCAATGGACGCAGGCGTCGAGCAGCTCCCGCGTCGTCGCCGTCACGCGATGAACCGATCGATCACCCGCTGCTCCAGGTCGGACAGCGGCCGCTCCGGGGCAGGCACATCTGCGAACAGCCACCCCCGCGCCCAGCGGCCGACGATCGACGCCGCCCCCTGAGACCGCAGCTCGTCCGCCCGCTTCGCGCACGCGGCGGGCGGGCAGCGGTGCAGGTGGAGGCCCGCTTGCAGCTCTCGCTGGCGCTCCCAGAGCGGCTTGTCGTCGTCGACCAGCTCGCCGCCCGCCACCTCGTAGGCCGCCTCGGCCAGCTGCCGGGCGACGGGGCTCTCAAACCGCACGAGCAGCCGGTCGTCCGGCCAGCGGTAGTCGAGGCACGCCGGGGCCAGCGGCTCGAACACGGTCGGGTCGCCGGGCGCCGTCACCAGCGTGCACGTCGCCGCCGGCAGCGGATGCAGCCGCAGCGTCAGCTCGAGCAGGGTGCCGAGCCGTCCCCGCGCGCCCGTGAACAGCTTGGGCAGGTCGTATCCCGCCACGTTCTTGACCACCTTGCCGCCGGCGCGGATCTCGGCGCCGCCGGGGAGGCGGGCGCGCACGCCGAGCACCAGATCGCGCGGACGCCCGTAGCGATGCGCCCGCGGGCCGAAGAGCGCCCGGTCGAACACCTCGCCGACGGTCACGCCGGCGCCGGGCGGATCGAGTGCCAGCATCTGTCCCCGGGCGGCGACGTGGCGCTGCAGCTCGGCCAGCGGGGTGTCGGACTCCACGGTGCACGTCAGATCGCCGGCCTCGTGCTCGATCACCACCGCTCCGCCACCCCCTCACGCTCCAGCGGGTGCTCGCGGTACGGGCCTGGCACCTCTCCGCACAGCCGCGGCGTCGGGAACACCTTGCCGGGGTTGCAGCGACCGTCCGGGTCGAAGCCGCAGCGCAGGCGGTGCATCGCGTCGAGGTCCGCCTCGCCGAACATCGCCGGCATGTACCGCGCCTTGTCCAGTCCGATGCCGTGCTCGCCGGTCAGCGATCCGCCGGCCTCGACGCAGGCCACCAGGATCTCGGAGGCGAGCTGCTCCGCCTGGTGGGCCTGCCCGGCGACGCTGCCGTCGTAGAGCACCAGCGGATGCAGGTTGCCGTCGCCTGCGTGGAAGACGTTCCCGACCCGCAGGCCGTACTGCTCCGACAGCTCCGCAATCCGCCGCAGCGTCGCCGGGAGCTTCGTCCGCGGGACCACGCCGTCCTGGACGTAGTAGTGGGGGCTGATGCGGCCCATGGCTGCGAAGGCGGCCTTACGGCCGTGCCAGAAGCCCGCGCGCTCGGCGTCATCGACGGCCCTTCGCACCTCGCCGGCCCCGGCGTCGCGGCACAGGCGGGTCGCCTCCTCCACCAGCAGCTCGACCTCGAGCGAGGGACCGTCCAGCTCGACCAGGAGCACCGCGCCGGCATCGCGCGGCAACCCGGCGTGCACCGCGTCCTCCGCCGCCTGGATCGTCAGCGCGTCCATCATCTCGATGGCGGCGGGGATGATGCCGGCGGCGATGATCGCAGACACCGCCTCGCCCGCGTGGTCGGTCGAGGCAAAGGCGGCAAGCAGCGTCTCGACGCGCTGCGGCCGGGGAAGCACGCGGACGACGACCTCGGTGACGATCCCGAGCGTCCCCTCTGACCCGACCACCGTGCCGAGCAGGTCGAGCGCGCCACCGTCGTCCAGTCTGACGACGGACCCGTCGGCAAGCACGACCTCGGCCTCGAGCACGTGGTTGGTGGTGAACCCGTACTTGAGGCAGTGCGCACCGCCGGAGTTCTCGGCGACGTTGCCCCCGATCGTGCAGACCTGCTGGCTCGACGGATCGGGCGCGTAGTAGAGGCCATACGGCGCCACCGCCCGGGTCACCTCCAGGTTCGTGACACCGGGCTGCAGGCGCACCGATCGGTTGGCGACGTCGACGTCGAGGATGCGACGCATGCGCGAGAGGCCGATGACGATGCCCTCGGCGACCGGGACGGCACCGCCCGACAGGCCGGTGCCCGCGCCGCGGGCGACGAAGGGGACGCCGTGCGCCGCGCAGGCCTTGACCGTGCGTACGACCTGCTCGGTGCTGTCGGGAAGCGCGACGGCGAGCGGCTGGGCGCGGTACCCGGTGAGCCCGTCGGACTCGTACGTGCGCAGCGCGACGGGGTCGGTGATGACGTTGGCCGCGCCGACGATGCGGCTGAGGTCGGCGGTCAGGCTCACAGGGAGCAGCCTACCGCCCGGATGCGGTCGTCAGTTCGTGAGGCGGAAGTCTCGAGACATGGCTCCAGCTTCCGTGTGTGCCCACGGGGAACAGTTCCCCGAATGGGGGAATCAGCCGGCGGCCAGCTCGGCCATCATCATCTGGAGCAGCCCGCCCGCGCGGTAGATGCGGACGTCCGCTTCCGCGTCCAGCCGGGCGAGTGCCCGGAAGCTGCGCTCGCCGCCGTTGACCTCGACGGTGACGGTGTCCCCCACGCCGACGGCGTCGAGGCCGCGGATGGTGAAGGTCTCCTCGCCCGTGAAGCCGAGCGACGCCGCCGACTCGCCATCGACGAACTGCAGCGGCAGCACGGATAGCGCCACCAGGTTCGACCGGTGGATGCGCTCGTAGCTCTCCGCAATGACCGCGCGCACGCCGAGCAGCGCGCTGCCCTTGGCCGCCCAATCACGTGAGCTGCCCGAGCCGTACTCGCGGCCGGCGATGACGACCAGCGGCACGCCCTCGGCCTGATAGCGCATCGACGCCTCGTAGATGGAGAGCTGCTCGCCGTCGGGGAAGTGACGGGTGAAGCCGCCCTCCACACCCTCGACGATGCGGTTCTTGAGGCGGATGTTGGCGAAGGTGCCGCGCACCATCACCTCGTGGTTGCCGCGCCGCGCGCCGTAGCTGTTGAAGTCGCGCGGCTCGACGCCGTGCTCCATCAGGTAGGCGCCGGCCGGCGTCGACGAGGGGATCGAGCCGGCGGGCGAGATGTGGTCGGTCGTGACCGAGTCCCCGAGCAGCGCCAGGACGCGCGCGTCGACGATGTCGGAGAGGTCGGCGGCGCGCTCGAAGAACGTCGCCTCGCGGACGTAGGTCGAGTCGGGATCCCACCGATACAGCTCGCCGGTCGGCACCGGCAGGTCGCGCCAGCGCTCGTCACCCTCGAAGATGCGGCCGTACTCGTGCTCGAACAGGCTGGCCGACACGGCACCCCGCACGGCGTCCGCGACCTCCTCGGCGGTGGGCCAGATCTCTTCCAGCATCACCGGATTGCCGTTGCCGTCGCTGCCAACCGGCTCGGAGGTGAGGTCGGCGGTCACGCTCCCGGCCAGCGCAAACGCGACGACCAGCGGCGGGGAGGCGAGGTAGTTCGCCCGCACCTGCGGGTGGATGCGCGCCTCGAAGTTGCGGTTGCCGGAGAGCACGGCGGCGACGGACAGGTCGCGCTGCGCGATCTCCTCGCTCACATCGTCCGGCAGCGGGCCGGAGTTGCCGATGCAGGTGGTGCAGCCGTAGCCGACCAGGTTGAACCGCAGGGCGTCGAGGTACTCGGTGAGCCCGGCGCGGTCGAGGTAGTCCTTGACCACGCGCGAGCCCGGAGCGAGGCTGGTCTTCACCCAGGGCTTGGTCTGCATGCCGCGCTCGACGGCCTTCTTCGCGAGCAGCCCGGCTGCGACCATGAGCATCGGGTTCGACGTGTTCGTGCAGCTCGTGATGGCCGCGATGGCAACGGAGCCGTCGCCGAGCTGCGAGCCGTTCGCATGCTGGACGGGGAAGGCGTCCGAGAAGCTGGCCGGGACGCTGCCCAGCGGAACCCGGTCCTGCGGGCGCCGCGGCCCGGCAAGGCTGGGCTCGACCTCGGAGAGGTCGAAATCGATCGTCTCCGAGAAGGCCGGCGCCGGCTCGTCGCCGGTGCGGAACAGGCCCTGCTCCTGGGCGTAGGCCTCGACCAGGGCGACGTGCTCGGGAGTGCGGCCGGTGTCGCGCAGGTACGTGAGGGTCTGGTCGTCGACCGGGAACATCGCCGCCGTCGAGCCGAACTCGGGCGACATGTTGGAGATGGTGGCGCGGTCGGCGACCGTGAGGGCGGGAACGCCGGGACCGAAGAACTCGACGAACTTCCCCACCACGCCGTGCTTGCGCAGACGCTCGGTCATGGTCAGCACGAGGTCGGTGGCGGTCACACCGGCGCGCAGCTCGCCGGACATGCGCACGCCGAGCACGACCGGCGAGAGCATGTAGAGCGGCTGGCCGAGCATGACGGCCTCGGCCTCGATCCCGCCCACGCCCCAACCGAGCACGCCGAGCGCGTTGATCATGGTGGTGTGGGAATCGGTGCCGACGAGCGAGTCGGGGAGCGCGATGCCGTCGCGCACCTGGACGACGCGTCCGAGGTACTCGAGGTTGACCTGGTGGACGATGCCCATGCCGGGCGGGACGACGCGGAAGTTCTGGAATGCCTCCTGCGCCCACCGGAGCAGCGCGTAGCGCTCGCCGTTTCGCTCGAACTCGCGGTCGATGTTGTGCTGGTACGCGCCGTCGGAGCCGAACGCGTCGACCTGCACCGAGTGGTCGATGACGAGGTCGACGGGGACGAGCGGATCGACGCGAGAGGGGTCGCCGCCGGCGCGGGCGACGGCCGATCGCATGGCGGCCAGGTCGACGACGGCGGGAACGCCGGTCAGGTCCTGCATGATCACCCGGGCGGGCATGAAGGCGAGGTTCGTGCCGGTCGGGCGCTGCGGCCAGGCGGCGAGCGCGCGGACATCGTCCTCGGTCACGTGCTCCGTGCCTGCGCGTCGCACAAGGTTCTCGAGCAGCACGCAGACCGTGTAGGGAAGACGCAGCGGATCGGCGACCCGGTCGATCCGGTAGATCCGCTCACCGCTGCCGAGGCTGTCCGCGGCGGAGAAGGGATCGGGGGGTGTCGCCATGCCGGGAACGGTATCAAGATACCCTGCAGACGCCCTCCAGCCGACCCGCCATGAACGGTTCCCGAGTCCCACTCCCGCCCTACGCCGAGCGCCCGTTCCAGGTGTTCGTGAACGGCGTGGAGAAGATGGAGGGCACCGACTTCGAGGTGCAGGGCACGTCGCTGGTCTTCGGCGAGGAGCTGGTGCCTCCGCGGAAGGACACGATGAAGACCTACGCCCGGCTGATGTTCTGGGGGCGGTACAAGACCGAGCACAGCGTCGACCTGGTGTTCCAACGCGGCGGACGCCGGCAGGTGGCGAGCGGGCTCGAGATCCTGCCGCCCGGCGCGCCGGTCTAGCGTGTCACAGTCCCGTCACGAACCGGTCACACCCGCCGCAACGGTGCCCAACTCCTGTCGGGTGGGCGTTGCAGGTCTGGCACGGATCTGTGACACGCCAACCGCCTGGGTAGGCGGCAGCGACCCCGCCCCCTAACTATTGGAGACCAACACCTGTCGGGTGGGTGTGACCGTTGCGTGGCGTGTCTGTGACATATCATCCCGGCTATGGAGAACGCCAGCCCCTGGCCCGAGGTCGTCGCCTACGGCACCCTGCTCGCCGCGCTCGGCGGCGGCGCGGTCGTCGGCTACCTCCGCGCGTGGCTGTACGCGGCGCTCGGCGCCGCTGCGTTCGTCGGCATGGCCTTCCTCTCCCGCTTCGTGTCGAACGACACGCTTCCCGGTAGGGAGGACCTAAGCTGGCAGATCGTCCTCGTCTTCACCGCCATCGAGGCGATGGTGCTCTTCTTCGTCGCGATGGGCGGCGGCCGCTTCGTCCGCGCGCTGGTCGATCTCTCCAGGTACCGCCGCGGCGGCGCGCCCGACTAGCTCTGCTGCCGCGCGGCCGACCGTGCGATCCCGCGCAGCATCCGACTGAACACGTACGCGTGGATCGGATAGAGCGCATACCAGTACGCCCTGCCGGCAAGGCCGGCCGGGTCGAACAGCGCGGTCTGCCGGATCCGCGCCGACCCCTCGTCGACCGGCTCGACCTCGAACTGCAGCCAGGCCCGGCCCGGCACCCGCATCTGCGCCTCCAGCCGCAGCAGCCGGTCGGGCTCGTAGTCCTCCACCACCCAGAAGTCGAGCGTGTCGCCCGCCGCGATCGAGTCCGGGCTGCGGCGCCCGCGCCTGAGCCCCACGCCCCCGACCAGCTGGTCGAGCAGGCCGCGCGCCTGCCACAGCACATCCGCGCCGTACCAGCCGGTGCGCCCGCCGATGCGGGCGATCGGCGCGAACGCCCGTGACGCAGGCACCGGCACACGCACGGCGCGCGAGTCGATCAGGCGCGACCCGTACTCCGTCCTGTTGCGCTCCCGCACCCGGTTCGCCGGCAGCGCATCCGACCACCGGCTCTCGGCGAACTGCCGGTCCTCGAACGCGAGCGCGCGGTCGATCGCCTCGTCGACGCCGCGCGGGTGGATCGGGAAGTCGCGCAGCGCCGCATCGTCATTGACGACCGTCTCCGTGCGCATGCCGTCCACCAGCTTCCTGCCCACCTGCGCGTAGAGCGGCGTCACGAGCGACAGCCACAGGCTCGAGAGCCTCGGGGTCAGGAGCGGCACCCCGATCATCACCCGGTGCAGGTCCCGGCGGCGAGCGTAGGCCTGCATGATGTCCCCGTAGGAGACGACGTCCGCTCCCCCGATCTCGTACACCCGGCTCCCGCCCGGCGGCAGGTCGAGGGCTGCGAGCAGGTACGCAACGACGTCCTCGATGGCGATCGGCTGCGTCAGCGTCCGCACCCAGCGCGGGGTGACCATGACCGGCAGCCGCTCGACCAGCGCCCGGATCATCTCGAACGAGAGGCTGCCGGACCCGATCACGATCGATGCTCGGAACTCGATCGTCTCGACACCCGAGTCCCGGAGGATCTGCCCCACCTCCTGGCGGGACGCCAGGTGGCTGGACAGGCTGCCGTTGCCGCCCAGCCCGCCCAGGTAGATGACCCGCGACACGCCCGCCTCGCGGGCGGCACGCGCGAAGCACTCCGCCGCCTGACGGTCGAGCTCGGTGAATGACTCGTCGGAGCTCATCGAGTGCACCAGGTAATAGGCGACGTCGATCCCGTCCAGCGCACGTCGCACGGCGTCGTCGTCGAGGACGTCCCCGGCGACGACCTCCGTCCCGGCCGCCACGCGCGCCAGCAGCGGAGCCGGCCGCCGCGCCATGCACCGCAGGGCGAGGTCCTCCTGCTCGAGCGCGCGCAGCATACGCCCGCCCACGTAGCCGGTGGCTCCGGTCAGGAGCACACGGCGGGGCACGGCTATACGACCGAGTAGCCGGCCAGCCAGCGGCCGAGCAGCGCGACCAGCGTGATGACCAGCACGGCGACGATCGTTCCGCCCTTCGAGCGCGGGCTGAGCGCGTAGGCGAGCACGGCCACGGCCAGCGCGATCGGGCCGGCGAAGACGGGCTTCCACCAGAACCCGGTGACCGCGATGGTGATCGCGACGCCGTTCAGGACGGCGAGCGCGTCGTCCCGGAATGACTCGTACTCAGGGCTGTAATCTCGCAACATGCGCTCCTTGGGCCGATGATCGCGGGCAGATTGTAGCCATGGCGGAGACGAGAGGAACAACCGACCTGCGCCGCGCGGGCATAGAGCATCGCGTGCACGCCTACCGGTACACCGGTGATGGGCCGGTCGCGGCCGAGGCCGCGGCCGCTCTCGGCGTCGATCCCTCCGCGCTGTTCAAGACGCTGGTCGTGGTCGCCGGCGACGAGCCGGTGTTCGCGCTCCTCCCCGGCGATCACGAGCTGTCGACCAAGCTGCTCGCCGCAGCCGCCGGCGCCAAGCACGCGCAGCTCGCCGACCGCCACACGGCCGAGCGAGTGACCGGCTACCAGATCGGTGGAATCAGCCCGCTGGGGAGCAAGCGGCGGCTGCGCACCTTCGTCGACGAGTCGGCGGTAACGCTGCCGGCCATCCTGCTGAACGCCGGCGGGCGCGGATTGATCGTGGAGGCGGAGACGGCCGCGCTGGTTGACCACCTCAGCGCGAAGCTCGTGCGACTGATCCGCTAGTCGTAGCGCCCGCCGGCGATCTCGCCCAGCTTCTCCATGCTGTGCGTCGCCTGCAGCGTGCGGACGGTGCCCGACTTCGACCGCATCACCAGCGAGTGCGTGCGTGCACCGCCGCGCTGGTAGCGAACTCCCCGCAGCAGGTCGCCGTCCGTCACGCCGGTGGCAGCGAAGAACGTGTTGTCACCCTTGACGAGGTCGTCCAGCATCAGCACCTTGTCCAGGTCGTACCCCGCGTCCACTGCAGCCTGACGCTCCTCGTCGTCTCGAGGCCACAGCTTCCCCTGGAACTGCCCGCCCAGGCACTTGAACGCCGCCGCCGAGAGCACTCCCTCCGGCGTGCCGCCGATGCCCCAGAGCAGGTCGATGCCCGTGTCCGGGCTGGACGCCATCAGCGCGCCCGACACGTCGCCATGCGGGATGAACCGGATGCGCGTGCCCACCGCCCGGATGCGCTTCACCATCTCCTCGTGGCGCGGCCGGTCGAGGATCACCACCATCAGGTCGCGCGGCCGCACCCGCTTCGCCCGAGCGATCGTCTCCAGCGTCTGCTCGATCGGCGCGTTCAGGTCGAGCTCCTCGTCGACCTCCGGGCCGCACGCGAGCTTCTCCATGTAGACGACGGGACCGGGGTCGAACATGGTGCCCTTCTCGGACGCGGCGACGACGGCCAGCGCGTTTGGCTGCCCACGGGCGCAGAGGTCCGTTCCCTCCAGCGGATCGACAGCCACGTCCACCTCGACGCCGTCGCCGGTGCCGATCCGCTCGCCGTTGAACAGCATCGGCGCCTCGTCCTTCTCGCCCTCCCCGATCACCACCATGCCGTCCATCTCGACCGTGGCGAGCATGTGACGCATGGCGTCGACCGCCGCCTGGTCGGCGGCGATCTTGTCGCCGAACCCCACCCACCTGGCCGCGGCCAGCGCGGCAGCCTCGGTCACGCGCACCAGCTCGAGGGCGAGGTTGCGGTCGGGAGTCTGAGCCTCCGCCATGCCGGCCAGGATACCGCTCAGCGGCGCTCGCGCACGAGCCTGATGGCGACGCCCGCCAGACGCTCGCGCGCATGCAGCGGCTCCAGCCAGCGCTGGGGGATCGCCTCGGCCCCGAACCGCGCGCCGGCGAGAGCTCCGGTGACCGCCGCGTTCGTGTCGGCGTCGCCGCCGAGGTTGGCCGCCGCGACAACGGCCTCCTCGAAGCTCTCGGCCGACATCGCCGCCCAGTACGCCACCCGCAGCGCGGTCAGGACGAACCCGATCTGGCGGTGCACGGGGTCGAGCAGCTGCTCGGCGGTCATGGACGGGGCCTCGGCCGCGATCCTCCCGACCGCCGACGTCGATTCCGGCGGCCGACGACCGGTGAGCAGCGCGGCTATGGTCATGTTGAGGAGGACGCAGGCGTCGCCGGCAAGCTCGTCGTGGTGGGTGAGCGAGGAGTCGATGCGAGAGATCCGCTCGATGGCGCCGGCGTCGTCTCGGTACAGGATCGCGATCGGCGCCGTGCGCATCAGCGACCCATTCCCCGCGCTGCGCCCGCCGGAGTCCCGGTGGTAGGCGGTCGCGGCGGCGCGGGCGTCGTCGGGCGTCCGGGCGCGAGCAAGGGCGTGGCTGATCGTGACGCCGATGTCCTTCGGGCCGGATCGCGCCCAGACCAGGTACCGCGCCAGCACGTCGTCCTCGTCGTAGACGCCGCGCTCGGCGAGGCTCTCGGCCAGCGCGAGCGCCATCGCGGTGTCGTCCGTCCACTCGCCGAGCTCCCACACCTTCGAGGCGACCATGTCGCGCAGCGGCCCGCCGTACCGGGCATGGATCTGATCGGGGTGATCCCACTCGACGGCGGCGCCGAGCGCGTCGCCGACCGCGAGGCCGAGCATCACGCCGCGGGCACGATCGGCGAGGACGGGATGCGGCGGCCGGCGCCTCAGACGCAGCAGGCTGGACACCAGTAGCTCGTCCGTCGCTGCTCGCCCTGTGGGGCGGAGCTGATCGGCGTGCCGCACCGCGGGCACGGGCGCCCTGCGCGCCGGTAGATCCGCTTCGGCAGCCGGCCGCCGGCCGCAACCCCCTCACGCAGGATGCGGCCGCTCACCTCCGCCACCGCACGGAGCCGCTCGTCGTCCAACTCCAAGACCGGCGTGAACGGGTCGATCCGGCACTCCCACAGCGCCTCGCTCTTGACCACGTTGCCGATCCCGGCAACCACGCGCTGATCCATGATCGCTTCGCCGACGGGCCTGTCGACGATGCGGATGCGACGCAGGTACTCGTCGGGATCGAAGTCCTTGAGCAGGTCCGGGCCGAGCGCGAGCCTGACCCGCGAGGACGGAACCACGCGCACGATCGTGCCGCGGATGACCGCGTCGCCGGCCGGGGTGCGCAGCACGTGGCGGCCGCGGCCCGTTCCCGCGGGCCGCAGGCGCACGCTCCCGTGCATCCCCAGGTGGGCATGGAGCGAGCGGCCGTCGTCGCCGTGCACGAGCAGGTTCTTCCCGCGCGCCTCGACCCCGACCACGGTGGCGCCGCTCAACAACCCTTCCTGCACGGTCTCGCCGACCAGCGGGCGAAGCCGCCGTGAGGCGATCTCGAGCGAGTGGCCCTCAGGCACGCAGCACCACCCGCCGCGGCGCCTGCAAGAAGCCGTGGGCCACGAGCAGCCGCTCCGCCTCCGTTCCGGCAACCGGCTCCCCGTCAACGCGCTCGATCGCAAGCCGCTTGACGCGGCGATCGCGGACGAGCGAGGCCAGCGCCTCGACGCCCTGCTCGAGCAGGTCCGGCTCGACCACCACGAGCCCGCGTCCACCGCGCTCGACGTAGAGGGCGAGCCGGCCGCCCACGAGCACCACCCAGGTGCCGGCGGCACGTGCCAGCTTCCGCGGCGCCTCAGGCCAGGGGATCGAGGCGCCGAACGGGTTGGCCGGATCGTTCGAGGCGATCACGGCCGTCGCCCCGCCGGAGCCGGCCGGGTCGCGGACATCGCGAAGGCGCTCGACCGCGGCCGGCAGCGCGAACTGCGCTCCACCCAGCCCCTCCACGAAGTAGCCACGCTGGCAGAGTCCGGCCTCCTCCATCAGGCGCAGCTCCCCGTACACGGCGGAGAAGCCGCCGGGCACCCCCTCCGACAGCACGGCGGAGCGGGTGACGACACCGTGGCGGTCGAGCAGCGCCTCGGCCAGGGCGCGGGCACGGTCGCGAGGCGCGGGGCGCGGCTGCAGCAGCCGCTCGACCAGCGACCATCGCCCGAGCGCGGCGGGAAGGGCGGCCGTCGGCCGGGCGCGGCGGCGCACCACCGGCGGCGGCACGGTGCGAAGCGGTATGCGGCCGCCGGAGCGCAGCGGGTGCCACGCATCGTTGGTCACCGCCCCTGACCAGACCAGCTCCCACAGCTGCGCGAGCACGGCGCGCTCGGGCTCGCCGACCAGCTCCACAAGCTCGCGGAAGAACAGGGCGCCGCGATCGCGGAGCGCATCCGCGACCGCGGATCCCTCCGGCACCTCCGGCTCCGACGTGTGCAGCAGCGGCGCGTCGTCACGCAGGTAGACAGCCACGCGGCCCTCCCCCGCGCCGATCCAGACAACCTCGCCGGACGCGCACAGCGCATCGAGCAGCGCCGGCCGGTATCCGGGAATGCGAAGCGGCAGGACGTCCTGCTCCCACGCGGCCACGGGAAGGGCGACGCCGCCGAGCTGCGAGATCACCTCGCGCAGCCGGTTCTCGCCGCCGCCCATGTCGCGCCCGATCCCCTGCCAGCCCGGCAGGAAGCGGGCCAGCGCATCGGGCTCGACGGGCTCGACGGCACGGCGCAGCCGGGCGAGCGTGCGGCGCCGGACCCGGCGAAGAACGTCCGGCTCGATCCACTCGCGGCCGGTGCCTCCGGGACGGAACCCGCCCTCGATCAGCGCGCCCTCCGCGGCGAGCTCGCGCAGGGCGGGCTCCGGGTCGACGCCGAGCCGCTCTCGCAGCTCGTCGGCCGTGAACGGGCCGTGCCCGCGGGCGTGGCGCATCACCAGGCGCCGGAGCGCGTCGGGAACCGGCTCGAGGAAGGCGACCGGCACGCCCCGCGGAATCGAGACGCCGGCGCCGTCACGGTAGAGGCCCGCATCCTCGGCGGCGATCAGCCGGCGGCGCCCCGCGAGGCGCACCTCGATCGCCCGCCGCTCGCGGACGAGCTGCGGCGCGGCCACGGGCCCCTCGGCCGGCAGGTCGCCAGTGCGGCGGAGCAGGTCGTGCAGCTCGTCCGCGGTGAGCGCGCGGTCGCGCCGCTGCAGCTCGGCCTCCACCTCGTCGATCGCTTCGGCGTCGAGCAGCTCGCGCAGGTCGCCGGCGGCGAGCAGCTCAGCGAGCAGCGACCGGTCGAGCGTGAGCGCCTGGGCGCGCCGCTCGGCCAGCGGGGTGTCGCCCTCGTACATATACGTCGCGATGTAGTCGAACAGCAGGGAGCTCGCGAACGGGGAGGGATGCGCCGATTCGACGTCGACCAGCCGCACGTCACCGCGACCGATCGAGGCCAGCAGCTCGCGCAGGGCACCCAGCTCGAACACGTCCGACAGCACCTCGCGGTAGGTCTCGAGCACGATCGGGAACGAGCCGTACTTCGACGCGACCTGCTGCAGGTCGTGGGCCTTCAGCCGCTGCTGCCAGAGCGGCGTGCGCTGGCCGGGCCGGCGGCGCGGAAGGAGCAGCGCCCTGGCCGCGTTCTCCCGGAAGCGGGCCGCGAACAGTGGGCTCGAGCCAACCTGCTCGATGACCAGATCCTCGACCTCGTCGGCCGCAGGGAGGATCAGCTCGGTCGGCGGGGCGGCATCGGCGTCGGGCAGCCGGATGGCGATGCCGTCGTCGGCCCAGGTGGCCTCGACCTCGATGCCGAGCGCGTCTGACATCCGCTTCTCGATCGCCATCGCCCACGGCGCGTGCACCCGGCCGCCGAACGGCGAGAGCACGCAGATGCGCCAGTCGCCGATCTCGTCGCGGAACCGTTCAACGACGATCGTGCGGTCGTCCGGCACCGCACCGGTCGCCTCGCGCTGGTCGTCCAGGTACGCGGTGAGGTTGGACGCCGCCCGCACGTCCAGCTCGCCGAACCGGCGCGTGCGGGTCGCCTCGCCCACGGCGCGGCCGAGCTCCGCCGGCCGTCCGATGCCGTCGCCCTTCCAGAAGGGCATCTTCCCGGGCACGCCCGGCGCCGGCGAGACCAGCACCCGGTCGCGTGTGATCTGCTCGATCCGCCACGAGGTGGCGCCCAGCTGAAACACCTCGCCCTGGCGAGCCTCGTAGACCATCTCCTCGTCGAGCTCGCCGACGCGGGCGCCGGAGTCGGCCAGGAAAACGCCGTACAGCCCGCGGTCGGGAATGGTGCCTCCTGAGACAACAGCCAGCCGCCGGGCGCCGTCGCGGCCGCGGACGGTGCCGGCGGCGCGATCCCAGACGATGCGCGGGCGCAGCTCGGCGAACTCGTCGGACGGATAGCGGCCGGCGAGCATCTCCAGGACGCCCTCGAACTGGGGCCGGGAGAGCTCGGCGTACGGATAGGCGCGGCGCATCATGTCGTACAGGTCGCCGATCGCCCATTCGTCCATCGCGACCGCGGCCACGACCTGCTGCGCGAGCACGTCCAGGGGCTGACGCGGCACGCGGGTGTGCTCGATCTCGCCCTCGCGCATCCGGCGCGTGACCACCGCCGTCTCCAGCAGGTCCCCCCGCCACTTGGGGAAGAAGCGGCCGCGCGAGGCCTCGCCGACGCTGTGGCCGGCGCGGCCGACCCGCTGCAGGCCGGCCGCCACGGACTTCGGCGACTCGATCTGCACGACCAGGTCGACGGCGCCCATGTCGATGCCGAGCTCGAGTGACGAGGTGGCGACGAGGGCCGGCAGGTCGCCCCGCTTGAGCATGTCCTCGATCTCCAGCCGCTGCTCGCGGGCGATCGACCCGTGGTGTGCGCGGGCGATCTCCTCCTCCGCCAGCTCGTTCAGCCGGTTGGCGACCCGCTCGGCCGAGCGGCGGTTGTTGACGAACACGATGGTCGACCGGTGCTCGCGCACCAGCTCCAGCAGGCGCGGGTAGACCGCCGGCCAGATCGATATCCGCGGCTCGCCCTCGACGGCCGGCGCCGCGCCCAGCTCGCGCATGTCGTCGACGGGGACGATCACCTCGAGATCGAGCTGCTTTGCCGCCCCCGCGTCGACGATCGTGACCTCACGGTCTCCTCCCAGGAACCGCGCGACCTCCTCCAGCGGGCGCTGGGTCGCCGAGAGGCCGACGCGCTGCAGCGACCGGCCGGTGAGGTGCTCGAGCCGCTCCAGCGAGAGCGCGAGGTGGGCGCCGCGCTTGGTCGCAGCCACGGCGTGGATCTCGTCGACGATCACCTGCTCGACGGTGCGGAGCACGTCGCGGGCGCCGGACGTCAGCATGAGATAGAGCGACTCGGGAGTCGTGATCAGGATGTCGGGCGGCTCACGGCGCATCGCGGTGCGCTCGCGCTGGGGCGTGTCCCCGCTGCGGACGGCCACGCGAGGGCGGCGGACGAACGGAATGCCGGCCAGCGGGGCGCGAAGGTTGCGCTCGATGTCGTGGTTGAGCGCCTTCAGCGGGGAGATGTAGAGCACACGGGTGCCGCGTTCCTCCGGGTCGCGGACGAACCCGTCCAGCGCGGTGAGGAACGCAGCCAGCGTCTTGCCCGAACCGGTGGGTGCGAGCAGGAGCGTGCTGTCGCCGTCGGCGATGGCCGGCCAGCCGAGCGACTGAGCGCGCGTGGGCTCGTCGAACGAGCCGCGAAACCACTCGGCGACCGGCTCGGTGAAGCGTGAGAGCGGGTCGGAGGCCACCCCTGGATTGTAGAGGGGTGGGGTAGCCTGGGCCTGGTGTGGACGGCCATCCGCTTCGTGCACGTGCTGTCGGCGATCGCATGGGTCGGGGTGCAGCTGACCCTGTTCGCGCTGTTCCCGGTGCTCCGGCGGCAGCTCGACGCGGAGCAGTTCCGGGCCGTCGCCCGCGCGGCCGGGATGCGTCTCGGCATCGTGGCGGCGGTGACGCTGCCGGCGCTGCTCGTCACGGGGATCGCGCTCGCGTCACACGAGGTGCCGGACGGCGAGCGCGGCTGGGTGATCGCCAAGCTGGTGATCTGGGGGCTCGTCCTGGCTGCCTTTGCGGGACACGCGCTGACGGCCTCCAGGGACCGCCGCGTGTGGCTGTCGGCGTCGATGCTCGTCCTCAGCCTGGTGGCGGTCTTCATCGGCACCCGGCTGACGGAGATGTGAGTTTGATTGGAGCGCGGCCGATCCGCTCGTCACACTTTGGCCGAACACCGATACTGAGGCCATATGCGTGACGTGCGGATGGGACGACGGGTATTCCTCGGCGTGGTGGGCGCCGGAGTCGCCGGGCTGTTCGCCGGGAGCAGGCTGTCGCGGGCGGCGTCACCGATCGGCAGCGTGGTGCCAAACGCGCTGCACGACCTCGTCCCCGACGGGTGGCGGATCTACTCGGTCAACCCGCCGTGGCCGCGGTTCGATCCGGCCACGTACCGGCTGACCGTCGCCGGGGCCGTCGAGAACCAGCTGTCGCTGACGTGGGACGAGGTGATGGCGCTGCCGCAGGACACGCAGACGACGGACTTCCACTGCGTCACCGGCTGGACGGTCGGGAACGTGCACTGGACGGGGGTTCGGCTGCAGCACCTGTGGGACATGGCCAAGCCGACGGCTGAGGCGAAGTACGCGAACTTCATCTCGATGGAGCAGCCCTACGTGGACACGCTCAGCTTCAAGCAGACGCTGCTGCCGCAGGTGATGCTCGGGCACTCGATGGACGGCCAGCCGCTGACGCGCGCGCACGGCGCTCCGATGCGACTCGTGATCCCCGAGATGTACGGCTATAAGAACGTCAAGTGGCTGACGCGGATCGACCTGGTGCCGACGCTGAACGCGGGGTTCTGGGAGCAGCGCGGCTACGACGTGGACGCCTGGGTTGGACGCTCCAACGGCTACTGAGCAGACGGCGTACGTCAGGCGCTTCAGCCCGACCGAACGCTCCCTGCACTGGCTGCTCGCCGGGACGTTCTTCGCGATGCTCGTGACCGGACTGATCCTGTACCTGCCGTCGCTGGCGCAGGTGGCGGCGGATCGGCAGCTATGGAAGTCGATCCACCTCGGCGCCGCGATCGCGTTCTGGGGCGGGACGCTGCTGCTCCTGGTCTCGGCTCCGGGCGAGCTGCAGCGCACGGCGCGGGAGCTGGACTCGTTCGACGAGGACGACCGGCGCTGGCTGCGGTGGGCCGTGCGGCGCGGCGGGACGGAGCCGCCGCAAGGGCGGTTCAACGCGGGGCAGAAGCTGAACTCGGCCCTGATCGCGGGGCTGATGGTGGTGTTCACGATCAGCGGCACGCTCATGTACCTCCAGGAGACCGACGCGAGCTTCCGGGGGACGAGCGCAATCCTGGTGCACGACGTGGCCATGTATGTTGCGGTGCCGATCGTGCTTGGACACCTCTACCTCGCGCTCGTTCATCCGTCGACCCGGCACTCGCTGCGCGGGATGGCGCTCGGCACCGTGCGGCGGGACTGGGCGCGGCGGCATCACCCCAAGTGGGAGCGTGAGCTCTGAGGGCTCTGGTGCTCGGGTCCTCGGGGGCCTGGCCGATCCCACGCCTCGGATGTGACTGCCCGCAGTGCACGTCGCCCGATCCGCGCGACGCGCGGCTGCGGTCGTCGCTGCTGCTGGACGGGCGGATCCTCCTTGACGCCGGGCCCGACGCCTACGCGCAGCTGCTGCGGGCGGGCGCCGTGCCGGAGGAGGTGCTGCTGACGCACCACCACCACGACCACATGCTGGGCCTGCACGTGCTGTCGAAGGCCGGACGGCTGCCGCTGCACATGACGAAGGAGGCGGAGCGGGGCGTGCGGACGATCTTCCCCCGCATCGATTTCCGCGTCATGCACCTGACGCCCGGGGTCCGCCTCGAGCTCGGTAATGGTCTGGTGGCGCAGGCGTTCGATGTCGAGCACTCGTCGAACACGCGGACGGTCGCGTTCCGGTTCACCGGGCCGGAGGGCGGCAGCCTGGTCTACGCGCCGGACCTGTCGGCGGCGCCGCAGTCGAAGCTGGCGAAGGGACCGTCGGTGCTGTTGCTGGACGGCTCGGTGCGCGGCGTGCGGCGCGGCGGGCACATGCCGATGGAGGAGGGGCTGGAGGCGGCAGCGGCGCTGAAGCCGGAGCGGACGGTGTTCACGCATATCGGGCACCGGGTGGGGACGCACACGGAGCTCGAGCAGTGGCTGGAGGGGCGGGCAGAGGTCGCGTTCGACGGCATGGAGATCGACTTCTAGGCCAGTCCGGGCGGGCTGCGCCCGCCCGGACGGTCTCAAAGCAGGCCGTAGGCCGCTGAGTACGGATCGGCGCGGAATCGTGACGATCGGCCGGATGGTTGGGCCGTCGGCGGCCATCCGGTCTCAACGCAGGCCGGAAAGCCCGTGACCGTACCGGCGCGGAGGCGTGACGGGTCGTTGCCGGCTCGTTACCCGGTCGGCGCGAGCGGTGATCGCCCCGCCTCGAGGTCGAGCAGGAACCGCTTGGCCTCGAGCCCGCCGCCGTAGCCGCCGAGCGCGCCGCCTGAACGCAGCACGCGATGGCACGGCACCACGATCGGAATCGGGTTCGCCCCGAGCGCCGTGCCGGCCGCTCGCACCGCCCGCTCGTTCCCGGCCGCCGACGCCACGTCCCGGTAGCTGGCCGTCGCCCCGTAGGGGATCTTCGCCGTGCGCTCCAGCACCCGCCGTCGAAACGTGCTGCCAGTCAGCGACCAGTCCAGCGGCACGTCGAACTCCCGGCGGCCGCCCTCGAAGTACTCCTCGAGCTCGCGGCGCACCATGTCCAGCCGCGACGGCGCCTCCAGCACCCTCGGCGACAGCCGCTCCGCCAGCTCGCCCAGCACCGCCTCGTGCGCCTCTCCGTGGAAGCTCACGCGCACCAGCCCGCGCGGCGTCGCGGCAACCAGCAGCCGCCCCACCGGCGTATCCGTCTCGGCGTAGGCGACGTCGACGAGACCCTCCGCCTCTGCCCGGCCGATCAGCCTGCTCACACGCTCATGCACGTGCCCACCCCTTCCGTATCGTCGCCAGCCCCGCGCGCACGTTCTGTCGCGCGGCCGGCTCGCTGCATTCGAGCGCCTGGCCGATCTGGGCATAGTCCAGATCGGCGGCGAACCGCAGGAACACCGCCGTCCGCTGCTTGTCGGGCAGGCGTCGCACCGCCCGCCAGAGCGCCGGCTCGCCGGCCCCGGCGGCGGCGGCGACCTGCTCGGGCACCGTCTCCACCGGCACCGGGTTCCGCGCCCGGGCACGATGGACGTCAAGCGCCTTGCGGTGCGCGATCTGGAACACCCAGGCCCGCAGGTTCGACGAGTGCCGAAGCGAGGGATAGGCGCGCAGCGCGGACAGAAACGTCTCCTGAAACGCGTCCTCCGCATCCACCGGCCCGACCGAGGCGGCGAGGAAGCGGTACACCTCGCCGGCGTGGCGGTCGAGCAGCTGCTGGAACGGCGGCAGGTTCACACGGGTGGAACGCGCGGGCGCCATGAAACGTGAGGTTAGGCGGCTACGACGGCGCGGGGCGCCGGCCCGTAAAGGCCCAGCCGCTGCTCCGCAGCGTCGTCTCGGAGGCGATCTGCGGTGGCTCGTCCGCCGGCTGATCCAGCTCGGGGCCATCCCCGATCTTCGCCAGCCGGGCCGGCACCACCACCTCCTCCATGATCACCTGCAGCATCGCCGCCACCGGCACGGCGATCAGGGCGCCCTCCCAGCCGAGCAGCGCGGTTCCGCACAGCACGGCGACCAGCGTCAGCATGGGATCCATGTCGAGCGCCTGGCCCTCAGCCCGCGGGGCGATCACGTCCGCCTTCAGCTCCTCGATCACCGCCGAGGCGGCGAAGGTGAGCAGGAACGTGGTCGGTCCCTGGAAGGCAGCCACGGCCAGCAGCGGGATCCGGGCGATCCACACGCCGACACGCGGCACCACCTCGCCGAACGCGACGATCACCGACAGCGGCACGGCGAACGGCACCCCCAGGATGCGCAGCGAGATGTACATCAGCACGCCGACGCAGATCATCACGATCACCTTCGCCCGCAGGTACGCGCCAAGGCGGAACCAGATCTTCTCCATGACCAGCCGCGTGCGCGCTCGCTTCGCCGGCGCCACCAGCACCAGCATGTTGTCCAGCATCTTGTCCCGCCGGATCACGAGCATCGTCGAGAGCACGTAGAGGATCGTGAGGTTGAACAGCAGCTGGGCCGCGGTCAGCGGCAGGTTGACCAGCTGGCCGCCGACGCCGCTTGCGAGCTTCCCCGCGATCGCCCCCACCTCGGTATCGAACGTCCCGGCCTCCGGATACTGCTGCTTCACGGACAGGTACTCCGTTCGCAGGTGCTGGAACCGCGTGACGTACGTCGGCGCCTTGTCGGTGAACTGCGCCAGCTGCGTCACGAGCGGCGGCACGACGACCCAGGCGAGCCCCACGAACACCGCCATCACCGCGAGCTGAACGATGGCGACCGCAGCGCCGCGCGGCACGCGCCGCTGCTCCAGCATGGCCACCGGCCGCGAGATGGCCGATGCGATCAGGACGGCCAGGAAGAGCAGCACGATCACGTGGGTGAGCTCCTGCAGCACCCGCAGCCCGGCGATGCCCAGCACTGCGAGGAACAGACCGAGCGCGATCGGCTTGGCCCGGTCGAACGTCGTTGGCTCCGTTTGTTGTACCGCGTTCATGCCAGCCGCCCTCCTCGGTCGATGACGCCGAAAAGGCCGGAGGGTGCGTTCACTTCGCACCCTCCGGCCGGTCTGTTACGCGTGCGCCCCAGGCATATGGCGCAGGTCGTGCTCGACGATCTTCTGCCCACCGATCGCCAGCACCAGCTGGGAGATCCCGGTGACGAGCGCGAACGCCGCGATCAGCCCGAGCAGCACCAGCGCGCCGTCACCCGGCTTCGCAAACATGACGATCCCAAACAGGATCGCCAGGATGCCGGTCAAGGCCAGCCCGAACGCATCGCCGCCGGACACGGGGAGCCAGAACGATGCGCCGACAACCATGATGCCGGATGCGATCGCGTACGCCCCGATCACGTAGAGCAGGCTCAGCGCGGAGATGCTGGGCCAGACCAGCACGGCGATGCCGACGGCGATGCCAAGCAGGCCGGAGAAGATCATCCACCCCCGCCCCTCCTTGACGCTCGCCGCCTCCACCAGGTGGACGGTGCCGCTGGCAAGCGCATACGCGCCGAACAGGATCGTCAGTGCATACAGGCTGATGCTGGGCCAGGCCAGGATCATCACGCCGAATGCCACGGACAGTGCGCCGTTGATGCCGATTGCCCAACGAACGCGGGACAGTGTGTGTGTCTTGGTGTCCATCGTGTGTTCCTTTCTCATCGCAGTAGTCGCGCGGAGTACTCGTCCGCAATGCGCTCGAGCCGCTCACGCGCCTTGGTCACTCGCGCCCGCTGCTCCTCCCGCTGCTCGGGAGGGCTCATCCGGAGCGCCGCGAGGCGCTCGTCGATCTCCAGGCGCAACGCCCGCATTTCGCTGACCGCCGCCTCTGCCTGCAGGCGCCGATTCCACGCCTCGGCAACCGCGGTGGTCTGTACTCGCTCGAAGAAGACATCCCAGCTCTGCAGCTCAGCCTCGACCGCGTCCTCGAAGGTGTCCTCGTCGGGTGCGATTTCCACCGCGACGGAATGTCCGGCGACGTCCAGCCTGGCGTGGAGCTGCGCGAGCTTGTATTCCAACCGCTCCGGAGCCGTGCGCAGGGCGATGCGGGCATCTGCCTCCCTCCGCCGCAGCGCATCGACGTGGTGCTGGATCCGCAGGCGAGCCGCCGCAGTCGCGGCGTGCGCCCGCCATTCGAGCTCGTCGATGTGCCGGTGGATCAGGTCGATCCGCTCCTCGGTGGTTGCTGTTCTCACGTTCACCTCCTTGGTGGATGCGCCTGTCGAGGCGCACGTCCACCCTCGTGCACGCCGCTGCCACGCGGCTGCCAGCACGGATCCGCGGACTGCCGCCCGGCGGTCAGGTGAGTGCGAGACCAGCACGGCCCCGGAGCTCGTCGGCGGCGGCGGCGTCGCCGCGCGCCTCGGCGAGGTCGGCCAGCCCCAGGAGCGCCGGACTGGCCGGGTTGCCCGCGACGGCGAGGAACAGGCTCTCGCGCGCGGTGCGGGCGTGGGGGGCCTCAAACCACTCCAGCGAAAGCCTGCAGAGCTGCTCGGCCGCATCGGCATCGCCGGTTGCCGCGAGCGCACGACCCAGCTCACCGCGCGCGTAGGCGACGACCCAGGGCGATCCGGCGTCCTCGGCAGCCGCAATCGCCTGGCGCAGCAGCTCGGCGGAGGCCCGCGCATCCCCGTCAGCCCGCTCGCCGGCTCCCAGCTGCGCGAGGGCGAACGCTCCGTGGTTGGCCAGTCCGGCCGTGCGTGAGAGGTCGATGGCGCGCCGATATGCCTCCACCTCCGCGGTTCGGTCGCCCCGCTGCCGCGCCAGCCATGCCTCCAGCACCACCGCTGGCGCGAGGAAGGCGTCGTAGGAGATGGCCTCGGCGTACGTGACGATGTCGGCCAGGACGGCGGCCACCGTGGCCGCGTCCCCGGCGCCCGCGGCGCCGATGCCCTGAGACAGGTTGCTTGCCGACACGCCCCAGTCATCCCCGGCCTCGACGTAGCCGGCGCGCGCCTCGGCGATCAGCCGGTTCCCCTCCTCTCCCTGTCCGGACTCCGCGAGCGCGAGCCCGAGCGCCAACCGTGCGATTGGCAGCCGGCTCGGCGCCGACGCCTCCGCAAGGGCGAGCGCCGCTCGGCCGGTCCGCACGGCAGCCTCGAAGTCGACCTCCTCGACATCGAGATACGAGAGCAGGGCCAGCATCTCCGCCTCGAGCGCCGGATCGGCCGCCGGGCCGACGCCACGCGCCGTTTCGACGTACAGCCGCCCCTCGGACACGCGCTCGCCCAACGCGAAGTACCAGCCCAGCGGGGCCCCCAGCCGAGTGGCGAGCGATGCGTCGCCGGCATCGCGGGCGAACGCGAGGGCGGCCCACAGGTTGTCGTTGTCCAGATCCAGCCGGTCGCGCCAGGCACGCCAATCGGCGGCGCGCAACCCGGCGCTGGACGACTCGCTGAGGCCGGCGTAGTACTCGGCGTGAGCGCGTCGCAGATCGTCGAGCCCGCCCGCCTCCTCCAGCTGCGACAGCACGTACTCGCGGACGGTGTCGAGCACCGTGTACCGGGCCTCGTCGGCGGGAAACCACACCGAGACGATCGACTTGTCGACGAGGGCGCCGAGCAGGTACGCAACCGTCGGGCCGTCAAGGCCGCGGGCCGCGCCCAGCGCGCTCAGCGAGGCCAGCGATGACCCCCCGCGATGCACCGCGATCTCCTGCAGCAGTGTCTTCTCGTCCGCGTGGAGGAGGTCATAGCTCCACTCCACCAGCGTGGTGACGGCGGCGCGGACCTCGTCAGGCGCACCCGGCCGGTTGACGACCCCCAGGCGTTGCTCCACGAGCGACCGCAGCTCGACGAGCCCGAGCACGTTCACCCGGGCCGCCGCCAGCTCGATCGCGAGCGGCAGCCCGTCCAGCAGCCGCACGATCTCGGCCGCCGCGGCCACCGTCTCGCCCGTCAGCCGGAAGCCGGGCCGGGCTGCCGCGGCGCGCGCCTCGAACAGCGCGACCGCGGGGGACTCGATCGGCTCCTCTGCGTCGTCGACCGGCAACGGCCGGATCGTGAAGCGCACCTCGCCGGCGATCCGTAAGACCTCACGGCTCGTGGTCAGCACGCGCACGTCCGGGGCCGCCTTCAGGATTGCCGAGGCGACCCGGGCTGCCTCCTCGAGCACGTGCTCGCAGGAGTCGAGACAGACGACGGCCTGTGCGTCCCGCAGCCGCGCGGCAATCCGCTCCATCGGATCCGGGCCGCGGGCGTCGATCACGCTCGCCACCAGCCGGAGCACGTCGGCCGGCTCACCGGCGCGCGCGAGATCGACGTACCAGACGCCGTCTGGCACCTCGTGCTCGATCTGCCGCAGCGCCTCCAGCGCCAGCCTGGTCTTCCCGACTCCGGGCGGGCCGGTGAGGGTGACGAGGCGGTGGGCGCCCAGCAGCTCCACGACCCGGGCGACGTCGTCCTCCCTCCCGACGAACGAGGTCGCGGAGGCCGGCAGGTTGCCGCGCCGCTCGGTGGTGCGCACCGCCGGCGCCACCACGGGGTCGTGGGCGAGGATCGCATCCTGGAGGCGGCGGAGCTCCGGCCCCGGGTCCAGCCCCAGCTGGTCGGACAGCACCCCCCGGGCCTCCTGGAAGACTTCCAGCGCGTCCGCCTGGCGTCCGCTGCGGTAGAGCGCCAGCATCAGCTGGCCCCAAAGCCGCTCCCGGAACGGCTCCCGCTCGAGGGCGGCACGGATCGCCGGCACCAGCTCCCGATGCTCGCCGAGGGCCAGGCGCACCTCGAACTGCTCCTCGAGCGCATCCTCGTGCAGCGCCTGCAGGCGTGCCGCCTCGGCGGCGAACCACGCCCCGTCGGTCAGGCCCAGCAGCGCATCCCCGCGCCACAGCTCGAGCGCCTCGGAGACCGCGGCCGACGCCGCGCGGACGCTGCCGTCGCGCATGGCGGCGCGCGTCTCGTCGAGCAGCCGCTCGAACCTGACGGCGTCGACCTCCGCCTCCGGCAGGGAGTAGCCCTCCGGCGTGGCGGAGATGGCGTCGTGCCCAAGCGCCGCGCGGAGGCGGGCGACATGATGCTGCACCGCATTCCGCGGCGATGAGGGAAGCTCAGCGCCCCACAGCGCGTCGATCAGGGCGTCCACGGCGACCACGCGCCCGGGCGGAAGCGCGAGCATCGCGAGCAGGGCCTGCCGCTTGCTGCCGCTGACGGCAACCGCGCGCCCCTCGTTCGACACCTCGAACGAGCCGAGCATCCGGATCTGCAGCGAGGTGGTCATCGGGCATGGGCTCTGCCGGGAGGCCACAGTCTCCCATGCCGCGGGCGGCGCTGTCCAGCCGATCACGCCTCACGGAGCAGCAACGAGGCGTGACGAATCCGTGCCACATCGTTCTCGGTGACGGAAAAGTGCCTGGCACTTTTCCGTCAGTCCCGCAGGTCGCTGCCGGTGCTACGCGGGCTGCAGCTCCGGCGCGTGCCGGCGCTCCCACTCCTCGGCGTCGGGGCTGAAGTAGACCAGGCGCGTCTTCTTCCACTCCTTCGTCGAGTAGAGGGTGATGCGGTCGGTCAGGCCGGTCTCCGCCGAGATCGCATCGAGCACGTCCTCGCACTCCTGCTTCGTGCGGCCGTGCGTCATCGAGAACAGGTTGTACGGCCAGTCGGGATAGGTCGGCCGCTGGTAGCAGTGGGACACGCCGCGGTACGCGGCCATCAGCTGCCCCACGTCGGCGACATCCTCCTCGGGCACCTTCCACACGCCCATGCCGTTGTAGACGAACCCCGCGGAGCGGTGGTAGAGGACCGCCGCGAACCGCCGCATCTGCCCAGTCGCCTGAAACTCCTCCGCCTTGGCCAGCAGCTCGGGCACCGTGTACCCGGCGCGCTCGGCCGGCGCGAGGAACGGCTCAGGCACTCCGCGCAGGTCGCCCTGCAGCGCGCGGATGGCGGCGATGTCCCGCTCCGACAGCGACTCCGCCGGCGGAGTCGGCAGCGTTGGCTCGCGCTTCGCCCGCTTCGCCGCCGGGTCGCGGCCGCCCTGGATGTCGAGGTCGACACCGATCTTGAAGAACCTCAAAGCCGGCAGCGGCCGGATCACGTCCACATCGGCCAGCTCGCCGAGCAGCTCGATCGTGCGGTCGAGGCCGAGCGCCGAGTTCGGCGGGATGCCGACGGTGAACCAGATGTTGAAATCGTGCTCGCGCTCGTAGTTGTGGGTGACGCCGGGATGCGTGTTGATCACCGCGGCCGCCTCGTCTGCTCGGTCCGGCTCGGTCTTCGCCGCGACCAGGCAGGAGACATAGCCAAGCCGGCGCGTGTCGAAGATCGCCGAGATCTGCCGGATGATGCGGTCGCTCCGCAGGCGGGCGACGCGCTCGAGCACCTGCTGCTCCGACTGGCCCAGCCGCTCGCCGAGCGCGCGGTAGGGCCGCTCGACGACGGGGAACTCGTTCTGGATCAGATCGCAGAGTGCTTTGTCGGCGGCATCCATCGAACACGAAGGATACGCTCGGGGCGTGCGCGCGCCAGTCATACCCATCGCGCTCGCCCTGCTCGTGGCGTGTGGCTGCGGTGGGGAGTCGGCGTCGCACCACGCCCGCTACCTCTACATGCAGAAGTGCGCCGCCTGCCACGGCGTCTCCGCCGACGCAAAGACCCCCGTGACCAGCGCCCAGAACCTCCTCGATCCCACGAACCGGCCCCAGCTCGAGCAGGTGCGCCGCGCGATCATCGACGGGCGGCCGGGGATGCCGAAGGGGCTGCTGGGCGGCTCCGACGTCGACCAGATCGCCGCATGGCTCTCCACGGGGAAGCCGTGACGCTCCCGGCCGACCTCGATGCCGGCGCCGTCCGGGCGGTCGCGATGGACCTCGACCGCACCATCCTGGGCGAGTCGCTCGAGCTGCGCCCCCGCCTGATCGAGGCGGTCAAGGCGCTGCCGGCCGCCGGGATCACGCCGATCGTTGCCACGGGCCGGATGTTCCGCTCGTCGCGGCCGTTCGCGCTGCAGATGGACGTGACGGCCCCGGTCATCTGCTATCAGGGAGCGCTGATCGCCGACCCCGTCTCGGGAGAGTGGCTGCGCCACGACCCGATGCCGGTGCCGCTGGCCAAGGAGGTGATCCTCGCCTGCCAGGCACGTGAGCAGCACTGCAACGTCTACATCGACGACGAGCTGTACGTCGCGGAGCTGAACCTCTACGCGCTCGAGTACGCGCGGCACGCGAAGCTGGAGGCGCACGCCGTCGGCGACCTGATCGCGTGGCTGCACCAGCCGACCACCAAGATCGTCGTGGTGGGCGAGCCGGAGGCGCTGGACGTCATGCAGGACGAGCTGCGGGAGCAGTTCACCGGCCGCCTGTTCATCGCCAAGTCGCTCCCGTTCTTCCTCGAATGCGCTCAGCCCGGCGTCTCGAAAGGCAGCGCGCTGCACTGGGTATGCGAGCGGCTGTCCATCGATCCGGCCACCGTTGTCGGGTTCGGCGACGGCGCCAACGACGTCGAGCTGCTCGAGGAGGCAGGCTACGGCGTCGCGATCGAGACGGCCGACGCGGCGCTGCTCCCCCACGCCCGGGCCACCGTGCCCCCGCCGGAGCAGGACGGCGTCGCCGCCTTCCTGGAGGCGTTAGTCTCAGGCCGGTCATGATCGACGTCAAGCTGATCCGCTCGGACACCGATCGTGTCCGCGAGGCGCTCAGCCGCCGGGGCGCCGGAGAGCTGGTGGACTCGTTCCTCGAGCTGGACGCGGAGCGGCTGCGCCTGCAGGCCCGCGTCGAGCAGGTCCGCGCCGAGCGAAACGCCGCCGCGAAGGCGATCGCCGAGGCGAAGCAGCGCGGCGACGACACGTCGATCCCGATCGCCAAGCAGGCGCAGCTGAAAGGCGAGCAGGCGGCCGACGAGGAGGCGCTGGCGGCGATCAGCTCGCGCATCGGCGACGTGCTGCTGGTGATGCCGAACCTCCCCGACCCGACCGCCGCCGACGGGCTCACCGACGAGGACGCCGAGACGGTGAGCACCTACGGCTCGCCGCCCGAGTTCGGGTTCGAGCCAAAGGACCACCTCGAGCTGGCGGGCCCCGACGGGCTGGGCCTGATCGACATGGAGGCGGCCGGGAAGCTCTCGGGCAGCCGGTTCCACTACCTGCTGGGCGACCTCGTCCGCCTCGAGTTCGCGCTCATGCAGTGGGGCCTCGACAAGCTGACGGAACGGGGCTTCGTGCCGGTGATCCCGCCCGTGCTCGTCCGCGAGCCGGCGATGGAGGGCACCGGGTTCTTCCCCGAGGCGCGCGAGCAGGTGTACGCGGTGCCGCAGGACGATCTGTTCCTGGTGGGCACGGCCGAGGTGCCGCTGGCGTCGCTGCACGCGGGGTCAATGATGACGGCCGAGGAGCTCCCCCGCCGCTACGTCGGCTTCTCGCCCTGCTTCCGGCGGGAGGCGGGGGCGGCCGGCAAGGACACGCGCGGGATCTTTCGCGTGCACCAGTTCGACAAGCTGGAGATGTTCGTGTACTGCCTGCCGGAGGAGTCACAGGCGATGCACGACTCGCTGCTCGCGATCGAGGAGGAGATCGCGCAGGAGCTCGGTTTCCACTACCGGGTGCAGAACATCCCGGTCGGCGATCTCGGTGCGTCGGCAGCGAAGAAGTTCGACATCGAGGTGTGGCTGCCGGGCCAGCAGCGCTACCGCGAGCTGACGTCGTGCTCGAACTGCACCGACTACCAGGCGCGCCGGCTCGACGTCCGCTACCGCACCGACTCAGGGCCCCGCCATGTGCACATGCTGAACGGCACCGCCATCACCTCCAGCCGGACACTGCTCGCGGTGATCGAGTACGGGCAGCACGAGGACGGGTCGGTGCACACTCCCGAGCCGCTGCGCCCGTTCGGGGCGCCGGCGGTGCTGCGCCCGCGATGAGCCATCGTGAGACCAGGCTGGTGCACGCGTCGCGCGAGCCCGGCGCGGGCCTCGCCCCCTCGCTCGAGCGCGCGGTCACCTTCCACAACATGCCGCTCGCGGAGGGCGGCTCCCCGTACGGCCGCTCGGTGACGCCGGTGGCCGCGGAGGCGGAGGCGCTGCTCGGCGAGCTCGAGGCGGCAACGGCGCTCGTGTTCGGGAGCGGCATGACCGCCTGGACGGCGCTCTGCCTGGCGGTCGCCCGGCCGGGACGGCCGATCGCAATCCCCACCGTCGGCTACTACGGCTACGAGACGCACGCCCAGGCGGTGCTCGAGCCGTTCGGGATCGAGGTGCGGCGCTACGCGGCAACCGACCTCGACGCTCTCCGGGCGGCGGCCGACGGCGCGGCGCTGACGCTGACCGAGTCGCCGCTCAACCCCACGCTGGACGTGATCGACATCGCAGCGGCCGCCGAGGCGGCTCATGCGGGCGGCGGGCTGCTGGTCTGTGACAACACCGCCGCGTCGCCGATGCTGCAGCTGCCGCTGGACATGGGCGCCGACGTCACGCTGCAGAGCGGCACGAAGTACCTGGCGGGACACTCCGACACGCTCGCTGGAGTGCTGGCGATGCGGGACGACCAGCTGGCCGGACGGATCCTGAGGGTGCGGAGCGAGACCGGGATGGTGCTCGCGCCCGATCCGGCGTGGCTGCTGCTGCGCGGGCTGCGCACGCTGGCGGTGCGCATCCAGCGTCAGTGCGAGACGGCCCTGGACATCGCCGGGCGGCTGGCGTCGCACCCGGCGGTGACGGACGTCAGCTACCCGGGGCTGGCGAGCCATCCGGGACACGAGCTGGCCGCGCGCCAGATGCGGGGCGGGTTCGGCTGCCTGATCGCGTTCGAGCTTGCGACGGCGGAGCAGGCCGAGGCGGTGGAGCGCCACCTCGAGGTGATCCATCCCGCCACGAGCCTGGGGAGCGTCGAGTCGCTGATCGAGCGGCGCGACCGCATCGAGCCGCCCGGCAGGATCGCGCCGGGGCTGCTGCGGCTCTCGGTCGGTCTCGAGCATCCGGACGACCTGTGGGACGACCTGTCCCAGGCGCTCAACGCGGCCGCATCGGCCTGAGGCTCCCCCGAACGAGGTAGACGCGCCCCGTCCCGAGCGGTGAACATCGTCCCCGAAGCGCGGTAGCAGGGTCAAGTTCCGGGCTCTGTCTGTCGACTGCACGGGAGACGACACATCGCAGGCAGTCCGCCCGCCCCACCGTGAGGTGGCCGGCACCGATGGGCTGGACTTGCCGCCACGCCGTTCGCCTGGGTCTCACGGTCGCGGACGGCCGTTCCTCGTTCACGACCAAGGGGTCTGTTCGTGCCACGTTTCCTCGCCGCCCTGGCGGCGCTTGTCATGCTCATGTCCATCACCGCCCAGGCGGAGGGGGCGACGCTTCGAACGGAGCGCGTGCCGACGCCGGCGCCGGTGAACAACCGCTGGGAGTCTCAGGCGCGCAGCCAGGCCATCGCCGCCTACCGAGCAGCCAGGCACGACGCCGGCCGGCTGGGGCGGCGGATCGGCCAACCGGGCCTGCTGCGAGCGGGGATCAGCATCGAGCGGCTGGAGCGCACGCGCCGCCACTGGCAGATCGTCGACCACGGATTCCGGCGTCTGCTGGTGAAGCGGGCGACCGTGCTGCGGGCGGTGCAGGCGCAGCTGGGGACGCCGTATCGGTGGGGCGGCGCGAGCCCGGGCGGGTTCGACTGCTCCGGCCTGGTGATGTGGGCCTACGGCCGCGCCGGAATCTCGCTGCCGCACTCGAGCTACGCGCTGATGGAGGCGGGCCGGGCGGTGAGCCGCTCAGGGATGCGGCCGGGCGACCTGGTGTTCGCGTACGGCGGCGGGCACGTCGGCGTCTACATGGGCGACGGAGTGGTGATCCACGCGCCGCATACAGGAGCCCGGGTGAGCCGCGTGGCGCTGGGCAGCTGGCCGCTGATCGCGATCCGCCGGATCATCTGACCCGGGGGCGTAGGCTACCGTCGCACCCGGGCGGGGTGGCGGAGCGGTTGAACGCACCGGTCTTGAAAACCGGCAGTGGCGGTCAACGTCACTCGTGGGTTCGAATCCCACCCCCGCCGTCAGTCAGAATAGGAAAAAACAGGCATGGTTGAGCTGTTCTGCGTCAGCGGGTGCCGTCCCGGTAAGGGCGAACGCCTACCCGCCGGAGAACCACTCCTGCTCTCGTGCTAACACCTCGAGCCGAGGCGACGCCGCGGAGGCGCGCGTTGTTCGGTGCATGGACAGAGTTCGGGGCGAACGCCGCACGCATCTAGTCGGCTGCCTCGTCCTGGAAGATTGCATGGCCGAGCCGATCGGCGGTGATCTCGACGAGAGCAGCGCCTGGGGGCCCCGCGCCGTTACGGGGGGCCCCCAGTGTCATTCCTTAGGTGTGGGCGAAGAACCCGGTTACCCAGCCCGAAACGGTGAGCGTGCCGTTGGGCGTCTGCGTCGTGTTGATTCCTGCCGGAACGTCACAGGTTTCGCTTGGCCGGCCGGTGCGAGATCCTGGCTTCGTCGCACTGACGGTGTTCGAGTCGACGTTCCCGCTGCTGTCGCGGAACGAGAATGTCAGCTGAAACGCGGTGGGAACGAGCTCCATGGACGTGCCGATCACGTGTCCGGGAGTGAAGGTGCCGTTCCCGTTCACTGCCAGGAGGTATGGCTGCTGATCGCATACCACTGTGACAGTTAGCGAGTCCGGTGCATTTGTTTGGTTGGCGGAGGCGGTCGCCGCGGTGAGGGCGGCGATTGCGAGCGCCAGCACGGCACCCATGAGTATTCGGCGTGTCATCGGTGATCCTTTCGGGTGGTCATGCGTGTGGGGCGGGGGAGGGCTGGGCGTAGGGCGTGGCCGCGGCTGGCCGCGTCGTCGTCGGCAGTCGGCTCATCACCACGCTCGCCGTGATAATCCAGACGCCCGTGGCGAGCAGAGCAAAGAAGTCGACGAACGGGATGAACAGCGCGATGCCGAGCACCATTGCGCACCAGCCCAACCGGCGATGACCGAGCGTGTCGGAGAGTAGGAGGCCTGCGGCGCCCAGCATGGTCAAGCCGAGGGCTGGGTTGAACGCCATCCAGATGTCCCCGTCGATGAGGTTGAGCGCCTGCAGCGCCGCGCCTGACACGTGGCCCGCGCCGTCGGCAAGGGCAAAGTGAACCGTGGCGCCGAGCAGGATCGCCGCGCCCGT
>DATAHR010000011.1:0-1982 GCA_036263035.1 Gaiellales bacterium
CACCCAGCAGCGGGTCATCCGGTGGGTGTACGCGCAGGACCGCCGGCTGTTCGAGCGGCGCGCGCAGGCCCGTATCCCGCTGCAGCTGCGGGCGGTGTGCCGACGGGTGGCGCCGGACGGCGAACCGGTCGAGGAGTTCACCGCCAGCACCGTCGACGTCGCGCTGGACGGGGTGCGCATCCGCACCGACCGCCTGCTGCCCGAGGGGGCGACGGTCGACGTCACCATCGACTTCGCCGACGAGCTGCCGCCGTTCGCCGCTCGCACCAGCGCCGCCGCCGCCGAGCCGCGCGACGAGCGGATGCACTATTTGCTGCAGCTCGTCGACGCGGGCCCGGCCATGCGGCGATCCCTGATCGAGAGGGCTTTGGCCGCTGAACGGCGAATCCGCTCGTAGACTTCAGGAGTGGCGATGAAGCAGTCCGTCGAGCGAGAGATCAAGCTGCGTGCCGGTGCCGGCTTTGCGCTCCCCAGCGAGCTGGGGGAGCCGATCGAGGCGCGCCGGTTCTCGTCGACCTACCACGACACGCCCGACCACCGCCTCGCGGAGTACGGCATCACGCTCCGCTACCGGGCCGAGTCCGGATCGGGCGCCTGGCAGCTGAAGCTTCCGTCCGGCGACGACCGGCTCGAGCTGGAGGTGCAGGGGTCACCGCGCCAGGTGCCACAGACGATGATCGACCTGCTTCCCGCCGTCACCCGCGGCCGGCCGCTCCGCCCCGCGGCGACGCTGGTCACCAGGCGCCACGGCGTGATGGTGCGCGAGGCCGGCCGCGATCTGGCCGAGGTGCTGATGGACGAGGTGCGCGTGACCGCCCGCGGGGCGGCGGTGTCGCGGCTGAGCGAGGTCGAGGTCGAGCTGGTGGACGGGGACGACGGCTCGCTGAACCGGATCGAGCATGCCCTGCGCGATGCCGGCGCACGCGACGGCGACGAGCGGCCGAAGCTGTTCCGGGCGCTGGGCCTCGAGCAGCAGCTGCCGTCGGTGCCCCGGCGGTCGGCGCGCCCGCTCCGCCAGCTGAGCGCGATGCTGGAGGCGCAGTACCGGGCCATCATCGTCAACGATCCCGGCACCAGGCTCGGCACCGATCCTGAGCACCTGCATCAGCATCGGGTGGCGATCCGGCGGCTGCGGGCGCTGCTGCGCGCGGGCACCCCACTGCTCGAACGCAGCTGGGTCAAGGAGCTGCGCGCCGAGCTGGCCTGGGCCGGCGGCGCGCTCGGGGAGGTACGGGACCTCGATGTGCTGCTCGAGCACCTCCGCGCCGACGCGGCCGAGCTGTCCTCCGCGGACCGCGATGCGGTCGAGTCGCTGCTTCCGGCGCTCGAACGGCGCCGCGAGGATGCGCGGGCGGCCATGCTGGCCGACCTGTCGTCGGGCCGTTACATGCGGCTGCTCGACCGCCTCGAGCACGAGCTCGCCGCACCGCCGGCACGCCGCGGGGGCACGAGCCTGCGCAAGATCGCGGCGCGCGAGTTCCGCACGCTGCGCCGCGAGGTTCGCGCGCTCGGCCCGGATCCCACGGACGAGCAGCTGCACGAGGTTCGAAAGACGGTGAAGCACGCCCGGTATGCCGCCGAGCTGGCCGAGCGCTCCCGCGGCCGCAAGGCGACGAAGTTCATCTCCGCCGCGAAGAAGGTGCAGGACGTGCTCGGCGAGCACCAGGACGCGCACGTGGCCGAGCAGGCGATGCGCGAGCTCTCAGAGGTCGCTGAGCCGCGCGCGGCAGCGGCGGCACAGCTGGTGATCGCCCGCCAGCAGGTTCGCAAGGCGAACCGGCGCACCGAGTTCCCGGCGGCCTGGCGAACGCTGAAGCGGCGCGGTCGCGCAGCCTGGTCGTGATCCTGCTCGTCCGTCATGGCCGCGCCGGCAAGCGAGGCGGGAGCGGCGGAGATGACAGCCTGCGGCCGCTCGACGGCAAGGGGCGGCGGCAGGCGGCGACGCTCGCGGACATGCTCGCCGCCTACCCCGTGACGCGGGT
>DATAHR010000012.1:0-17259 GCA_036263035.1 Gaiellales bacterium
CACTGCTCATGGCGGCCGGCTACTTCGTCATCTGGAGCTACGGCGGGCTCGTCTACACGAGCCTGCCCAACGCGCTTCTGGGAGGTGCGGACACCCGGGTCTACTTCTTCATCGGCTGGGCGATCCTGCTGTCGTACCTGCCGCTCTACTGGTACCGCGTCAAGGTTGAGGATCCCAAGCACGCGGCCCAGGGCACCGGTGAGGCGCAGCACATGCCCGCCGGCGACTGATCGCGGATCGACGGTGGGGAGCGGTGTTCTTTCGCCGAGCATCGCCCCCACCCGACCCCGATACGCTCGAGATCCGGCGGGTGATGGTGGCGTCGGAGGGGCGGAAGATCAGCCACGACGTGATCGTGCGAGCGATGGAGCTGGCGCGGCCACAGGGCGCGAGCCTGTTCGTCATGACCATCGCGCGGGTGTGGGGGACATCGCTCGGCTTTCCGAATCCCGGGCTGATGCCGTCCAAGCACGAGTGGGACGAGCAGCGACTGAACGTTCGCGAAGCCGTGTCTGCGTTCCAAAAGGCAGGATTCGAGGCCGACGGTATGGTGCTGGCCACCCGCCGCGGAGCCAAACGCATCCTCCGTGAGGCACGCCGCCGTCAGGTCGACGCGATCGTGATGGGCAGCGACCCCAAGCGGTCGATCCTGGGCGACTTCATCTGGTCGCAGGAGCCCCACCGCATCGCCCGGCGATCGCGACAGATCCCCGTGTACCTGGTGGAGCGGTAGACTCGCCGTCGCAGTCATGCGCGTCCTTCTCATCGGATCCGGAGGTCGTGAGCACGCGCTCGCCTGGGGCCTCGCCCGCTCTCCCGGGCTGGGGGAGCTGCATGCCGCGCCGGGCAATCCCGGCATCGCGCAGGTTGCGACGTGCCACGACGTCGGCGTCGGTGACCTCGCCGGGCTGACGGAGCTGGCCGTCTCGCTTGGCGCCGACCTGGTGGTGGTCGGGCCCGAGGCGCCGCTGGTGGCCGGAATCGGCGACCGCCTGGCGGCGGCCGGCATCACCTGCTTCGGGCCTGATGCCGCGGCGGCGCGGCTGGAGGGCTCGAAGGCGTTCGCCAAGGAGGTGATGGCTGCAGCCGGCGTGCCCACGGCGGCGTACTCGGTGTGCGACACGGTCGCAGCTGCGCAGCTTGCGGTCGCGGAGGCGGACGGCAACGTCGTGATCAAGGCAGACGGGCTGGCGGCGGGCAAGGGCGTGTTCGTCTGCGGGTCGGTCGAGGAGGCCGAGGAGGCGATCCGGGCATGCCTGGTGGACGAGCGGTTCGGCGGCTCGGGCGCGCGCGTGCTGGTCGAGCAGCGGATGGAGGGCCCGGAGGTTTCGATGCTGGCCCTGTGCGACGGCGAGGACGTGCTGCCGCTCGCGCCCGCGCGCGACTACAAGCGTGCGCTCGACGGCGACCGCGGTCCCAACACCGGCGGTATGGGCTGCATCTCGCCGGTGCCGGAGCTCGAGCCGGGCCTGGTCGACGAGGTGCTGGCCACGGTTCACCAACCGGTGATCGAGGAGATGCGGCGGCGGGGCACCCCGTTTCGGGGCTGCCTCTACGCAGGGCTGATGCTGACGGCGGACGGGCCGCGGGTGCTCGAGTTCAACACGCGCTGGGGTGACCCGGAGACGCAGGTACTTGTGCCGCGGCTGGCCGGAGATCTGCTCGACGCGCTGCACCGTGCCGCGACCGGGCGGGTGGCGGATGCCCAGCTCGAGGTGCGCCCGGACGCGTGCGTGTCCGTCGTGCTCGCGGCGCAGGGCTATCCGGACGCGCCGCAGGCTGGGGCGGAGATCGAGGGCCTGGAGGCGGCCTCGGAGCTGGAAGGCGTCACCGTCTTCCACGCCGGCACGCGGCGGAACGGCGACACGCTGGTCGTCTCGGGCGGGCGCGTGCTGAACGTGTCGGCCACGGCGCCCGACCTGGCTGCGGCCCGGGATCGGGCGTACAAGGCGGCCGGCCTGATCCGCTTCGAGGGGATGCAGCTGCGGTCCGACATCGGCGAGGTGGCGGCGCATGTCTGAGCAGCCGGTTCCCAGCACCACTCCCGAGACGGAGGTGCACCCGGTCTGGGAGGAGCTCGAGGCCGACGGGCCGCAGGTCGGGATCGTGATCGCCATGGAGCAGGACCGGGCGCAGATCGAGGGGGCGTGCAACGAGCTGCTCGACCGCGGGATCACGTTCGAGGTGCGGGTGCTCTCGGCGCATCGCAACCCGCGGGAGGTGGCCGAGTACGCGTCGACCGCGGCGCTGCGCGGCGTGCGGGTGGTGATCGCGGCGGCGGGCGGTGCGGCCGCGCTGCCGGGCGTGATCGCGAGCTACACGGAGCTGCCGGTGATCGGCGTGCCGCTCGACCGGGGCAACCTGGGCGGAATGGACGCCCTGCTCTCGGTGGTGCAGATGCCCGACGGCGTGCCGGTCGCATGCATGGCGGTGGACGGCGCCAGGAACGCGGCCATCTATGCGGCGAAGATCCTGGCGCAGGGCGGGGCCCCGTCTCACTCGAGCGGCCGCTGGACGGCGACGGACTGATGGAGCAGCGGGTCAGCCTGGTCACCCTTGGCGTCTCGGATCTGGCGCGGTCGCGGCGCTTCTACGAGGCGATCGGGTGGCACAGCGACACCGACCCGGAGATGGGCGTCGTCTTCTTCCAGGCGGGCGGGATGGTGCTGGCGCTGTGGAGCCGCGAGCAGCTGGCCGAGGACAGCGCGGTGGAGGACCCCGGCGGGTGGGGCGGGGTGACCCTGGCGTACAACGCACGCACGGTCGAGCAGGTGGACGAGGTGCTGCACCAGGCGAAGGCCGCCGGCGCCCGGATCGGCCGGCCGGGAGCCGAGACCTTCTGGGGCGGCTACTCGGGCGTCTTCATCGACCCGGACGGGCACCCCTGGGAGGTCGCGCACAACCCGCGCTGGACGATCGCGGACGACGGAGCGGTGATCCTTCCGGCCGACTGACCGGCCGGCAGGGACCGTTACAACCCTGCGACGCCCTGTCGCGAATCCGTCACAGACCTGTATCGCTACCCGGTTCGGGCTCCGACCCCATCACGGGCGCGAACCGGCCTGCCGAGCCAAACCGGCATAACGGCCGTGTGACGGCCCGTCACAGGAGTGTCACGAATCGCTGACGCCTGCCGGAGCGGGCTCAGAGCCCGAACCCGGAAAACGCCTCAGAGGCGGTGCCGGCCGGCCGCAGGGAATCGTGGCGGAATCGGCACGGCCCGTGGGCGCGTTGTGACGGTGTTCCCGGCGGGGGTGAACCGGTCCGGTTGGTAGACTCCGAAACGCCTTGATCAAGCGCTATACCCGCCCCGCAATGGGCGCCGTCTGGTCGGACGAGCGCAGGTTCCAGCGGTGGCTGGACGTCGAGATCGCCGCGATGGAGGCCTGGGTCGACGCGGGCGTCGTGCCCCCGGAGGCCCTTGCCGCGGTGACCGCCCATGCCCGCGTCGACGTCGATCGCATCCTCGAGATCGAGCGCCGCACGCACCACGACGTCCTCGCCTTCACCGAGTCGATCGCCGAGCAGGTCGGCGAGCCCGCACGCTGGTTCCACTACGGCCTCACCTCCTCCGACGTGGTCGACACCGCCCTCGCCCTGCAGCTGCGCGATGCCGGCCGGCTGCTGCTCGACGGCGTCGCCGCCGCGGAGCAGGCGGTGCTCGCGCGGGCCGAGGAGTTCCGCCACACGCCCATGATCGGCCGCACGCACGGCGTCCACGCCGAGCCCACCACGTTCGGCCTCGTGCTGCTCGGTTATGCCATGGAGCTTCGCCGTCAGCGCACCCGCCTGGCGGCGGCCTTCGCCGACGTGGCCGTCGGTAAGCTCTCGGGCGCCGTCGGCACGTACGCCAACTCCGATCCCCGCGTCGAGGCCTTCGCCCTCGAGCGCCTCGAGCTCGACGCCGAGGACGTCGCCACGCAGGTCATTCCACGCGATCGCCACGCCCGGCTGCTCAGCGCGCTGGCCGAGGCGGGCGCCTCGCTCGACCGCTTCGCCACCGAGGTCCGGCACCTGCAGCGCACGGAGGTGCGGGAGGTGCTCGAGCCCTTCGCCGCCGGCCAGAAGGGCTCCTCCGCGATGCCGCACAAGCAGAACCCGATCGTCGCCGAGCGCGTCTCCGGACTCGCCCGCGTCCTCCGAGGCAACGCCGTCGTCGGCCTCGAGAACGTTGCCCTCTGGCACGAGCGCGACATCTCACATTCGTCGGCCGAGCGGGTCGTGCTCCCCGATTCCACCATCCTGCTCGACTACATGCTCGACCGGGTCGTCTGGCTGGTGAACGGCCTCACCGTGCATCCTGAGCGCATGCTGCGCAACCTCGAGGCCTCGCACGGCCTCGTCTTTTCCGGCCGCGCGCTGCTGGCGATGGTCGAGGTGGGCGCATCACGCGAGGCCGCCTACGCCATCACCCAGCGCAACGCGCTGCGCGCCTGGGACGAGGAGCGCGACTTCCGCGGGCTGCTCGCGTCCGACCCGGAGGCGTCGGCGCTGCTCGACGCAGCTGCCCTCGACCGTGTCTTCGATATGGACAACTTCCTGCGCCACGTCGACGCCGTGTTCGACCGGGCGCTCGAGCGAGGGGAGGTCGAACATGTCTGAAAGCCTGGCGCGGCTGCACGAGGCGTCCGGCAAGGTGCGCGAGATGTACAACTTCGGCGAGACGATGCTGATGGTCGCCTCCGACCGGATGAGCGCGTTCGACGTGATCATGCCGACGCCCATCCCCGACAAGGGGCGTGTGCTGACGGCGCTGTCCGCCTTCTGGTTCGAGCACACCGTCCAGATCGTCCCCAACCACCTGATCTCGATCGAGCAGAACAGCTTCCCCGACCAGGCGCGCCTCGACCCCGAGCTCGCCGGCCGCTCGATGTACGTCCGCCGCCTGACCATGATGCCGATCGAGTGCGTCGTCCGCGGGTACCTGGCCGGCTCCGGCTGGAAGGACTACCAGGCCACGGGATCCGTCTGCGGCCACCGCCTGCCGCCCGGCCTTCGCGAGGCCGACCGCCTGCCCGAGCCCATCTTCACGCCGGCGACCAAGTCCACCAGCGGCCACGACATCAACATCGACGCCCCCACGGCGCGGCTGCTCGTCGGCGACGATGCTCGCTACGAGAAGCTGGAGCAGCTGTCGCTCGACCTCTACGAGTTCGCCTCGGGCGTTGCCCGCGACCGGGGGATCATCATCGCCGACACCAAGTTCGAGTTCGGCATGGACATGACCGGCGACCTCGTCCTCGGCGACGAGGTGCTGACACCCGACTCCTCCCGCTTCTGGCCCGCCGACGAGTACGACCCGGGCCGCCCGCAGCCCTCGTTCGACAAGCAGTTCCTGCGCGACTGGCTGGAGGCCAGCGGGTGGGACAAGCGACCACCCGCCCCGGAGCTGCCCGACGACGTGGTCTCGGGCACCCGCGAGCGATACGCCGAGGCGTACCAGCGCCTGACCGGCGAGCCCTTCAGCGCCTACCTGCGACGAAACGGAGTACCGCCATCATGAACGTGACCGTCCTCGTGCGACCCCGCGACGGCATCCTCGATCCCCAGGGCGAGGCGGTTCGCCGCTCGCTCTCCGGGCTCGGCTACCCGGCCGCCGACGTCCGCGCCGGGAAGGTGTTCGACCTGCAGGTCGAGGCGGACGACGCCGAGAGCGCGCGGCGCATCGCGGGCGAGATCGCCGAGCGGGTGCTCTCCAACCCGCTGATCGAGCAGTACGAGATCGAGGTCGGCGCATGAGGGTGGGCGTCGTCACCTACCCGGGCGCCTGCGACGACCGCGACGCGATGCACGCGGTCGCCCTGCTCGGCGCCGAGCCGGTGCGCCTTTGGCATGCCGACCCCGATCTGGGCGGCGTCGACGCGGTCATCATCCCGGGTGGCTTCAGCTACGGCGACTACCTCCGGCCCGGTGCCCTCGCGGCGCTGTCGCCGGCGATGCAGGGCGTTCGCGCGCACGCAGCGGCGGGGCGGCCGGTGCTCGGCATCTGCAACGGCTTTCAGGTGCTCACCGAGGCCGGCCTCGTACCCGGTGTCCTGCGCCCGAACGCCAGCCTCAAGTTCCGCTGCCACGACGTGGCGCTCACCGTCGAGCGCGAGTCGCCCTGGCTACCCGGCTGCGCCCCCGGCGATGAGCTGAGCATCCCGATGAAGCACCACGACGGGTGCTGGTTCGCCGACCAGGCACAGCTGGCCGAGCTCGAGGCGGCCGGGCAGGTGCTGCTGCGCTACCGCGAGAATCCAAACGGCTCCGTCGGCAGCGTTGCCTGTGTATGCAACGAGGCAGGGAACGTGGCTGCGCTCATGCCGCATCCCGAGCATGCGGTCGAGCAGCTGATCGGCTCGACCGACGGCCGCATCCTGCTCCAGGGCCTGCTCGACCTGGCCGAGAGCCCGCTCGCCGCTCACTCCTCGGTGTAGCCGCCGCCCGCCACCCAGCCCTGGCCGCCGTCGCTCCGCCGCCGGCCGAACCGCACGAGGACGAGCAGTCGCTCCACCTCGTCGGATGCGATCAGCTCCCAGTCGGCCTCGGCCTGGTCGCAGCGGAGCACCGCCTCGATCAGGTCGCGGAGCCCCGTCGAGTCGATCCGCCGCACCTCCGACAGATCGAGGACGACCCGACGACCGCCGGCCGCGGTGACGGCACGGTCGGTGGCCTCCACCAGCGCTCCGCGCGCCGCGAGGTCGAGGTCGCCCGAAAACATCACGCGCGCCTCCGGGCCACCCGCCTCGAGCTCGACCTCGTATGCCCGCACGGCCCCGGAATCACTCATCCGGGTCCTCGTCGTCGTAGAGCACCGGCGTTGTCTCGAGAGGTGACGCCGGGCCGTTTCCGGGAGCGCCCGGCGCCCCGCCCGGCCCGGTATGGCGCCGGTAGCCGGGTGCGGTCCCCGGCTCGGACGTCGGCTCATGGGCTGAGGGGTTCGCCTCGCCCGGCATCGCCGGATCGGTCACGTCCGTGCGCTCATCCTCATGCTCTTCATGTTCGGTCACTGGGATCCCTTCCCGGCGGCAGAGGAGCCCGCCGCCGTATCCCGCTCGACATTCCCATCGGCCACCGCGGCAACACGGGGCGTGCGTTACGCCGTCGCGGCGACCGCTCTCGAGCGCGTCTCCAGGATGAAGCTGATCACGAGCACGGCGACCAGCGCGGCCTCCTGCAACCCGGCTGGCAGCACGATCCCAACGGCCGTCGTGCAGAGCGCCGCGACGGCAGCGGCGATGCGCGACGCCGAGATCCCAAGCGCCATCGCGGCGCGGCTGACCTGGTCGGCGAGGAGGAACAGCGCGACTCCCCCTCCCAGCTCGAGTGCCTGCGGGCCCGTCAGATGGGAGCCGGGGTCGGCAACCCCGTGGCGGACGCCGGCCGCGAACGCGACCACGGCGCCGAGCAGCGCCACGAAGACGAGGCCGAAGGCGCGCACGCCGACCAGGCGGCGCCCCATGGCGATCGCCCGGGTGAAGCCCGCTTCCCGCAGACGGTCGTCGTCGGCACCGAAATACGCCCACCACAGGCAGCCGGCCATCGCCATGCCGAGCGCGATCGCGGTGAGCGTCGCCGCGTCCAGCGATGCGCTCGAGGCGCCGATGCCGACCGCGACCACCGACTCGCCGAGCGCAACCAGGACGACCAGCGCGTGGCGCTCGACGAAGTGGTGTGCTCCCAGCAGGTGGCTCTGGTCGGGGATCAGCCGCGGCGAGATCCACGCGGCGCATGCGACGAGCGTCCACAGCACGTACTGCCAGGCGCCGCCGGCCGCGCCGCCGACCACGACCACGAGCGCGAACGCCACGTTCACCGGGAAGAATCCGCGGTAGATGATCGCCAGGCTGGGACGGGTCGACACTGTGAACAGCCCGCCGTGGACGAGCACCACCAGCAGGTAAGCGAGCCCGAACGTCAGCCCCTCGCCGTGGAACGCCCGGGGAATGGCCAGGGCGAGCACCAGGTAGCTCGCCATCCCACAGATCATCGCGACCCTTCGGGCGGCCCGGTCGGGCGGCACCAGGTTCGTCAGCCAGGCATAGCCGCCGTACATCCACCACACGATGGCCAGCATCACGGCGGTCTGGGCCGCTCCCGCTGCCGTCGGGTGCCGCGTCAGCAGCGTCGTGAACTGGGTGATCGTGAACACGAACACCAGGTCGAAGAAGAGCTCGAGACGCGAGACCTCGGTGACCTCGACGGCGTTGGTCACGCCGCCTGCTCCCGGCATCCGAGCGCCCCGAGCGCGCCCAGCAGCACCAGCGGAGCGAACGACCAGGTGAAGTCGTACAGGCCCGACAGCGCGACGGCGACGGCGGCGAGGCCGCATGCCAGCCGCACCGGGTCGCGCGACGCCAGCGCCGTTCCGCCGCCGAGCAGCATCGAGACCAGCGCCAGGGCCGTGCCCAACGCGGCCACCGCCCCGGCGTCCAGCGCCTGCTGGAGCACCGCGTTGTGCGCCTCGGCTGGCGGCGCGCCTGTCCCGACCACCGGCCTCACGGGCAGCTTCGTCCCCGGGCCGTAGCCGAGCACCGGCCGGTCGCGTGCGCCGTCCCACGCAGCGCGCCACGCGTCCTGCCGGGACGTCAGCGGCCCGTGGCGCAGGTGGCGTTCCAGCGCCCGTGTGCTTGGCCCGGCGACGCCGATCGCCACCACGGCGGTGACCGCGGCGGTGGCCGCCGTCCATGCCACCACCGGCCGCACCGACGGGATGCGGACGGCGAACAGGACGGCGACGGCCACGAGCCCGACCGCTGCCGCGCGGTCGAACGTGGCCACGGCGGCCGCCGTGAGCACCGTGCAGGCGAGGATCGCCGGCGCACGGTCGAGCGTGCCCTCGGCACGCAACGCCAGCACTGCGGCGACGGCGCAGACGGCGAGCAGCCCCAGGGCAGGCGGGTACTCGAACGTCCCTCCGGCGCGCCAGATGCCGTCGATCCGCTCCGCGAGCGGCGTGCTGTGGAGCAGCAGCCCGGCCAGGCCGGCCGTCGCACAGGCGAGCCCCACTCCCGCCTCTGCCATCACGACGTGCTGCCCGAGGCGCGGCCCGGCGGCGGACGCCCAGCAGGCGATCACCCCGACGGCGACGGCCGCCAGCGCCGGGGCCGTGCCGCTGCCGTTCCATGCGAGCGACGCCAGATTCGCGACGGCGGCAGCCGCGAGCCCGGCGAGGAGAGGGTCGCGCAGCGCATCAGCCCGCGGGCGCGGGCGGACCACCGCCACGCAGGCGATGGCCGCGGCGACGAGCAGCAGCTGGCCGCCGGTGCGGTACCCCCCATGCCAGAGCGCCACACCAAGCGAGGCAGCGATCACCCACCCGATGGGTGAGGGGGACCCGACCCCATCCTGCCGATGAGATGGGCGTACATTGTCGTCGTTTGGGGGTCTCTTTATGTCGATCAATCGCGTTCTGGTCGTGCTGCCGCTGCTTGCCGGGCTCGTGCTCGCAGGTACGGCGGTCGCGCGCATGATGCCTGTTCAGACCGTTCGAGATTCGGTCTATGGGGTTCGAGATTCGGCCTCGCAGACCTGTGCGCACAACGGCGTGCACTACAACAAGCAGGGACACGCCAACTGTGGCCTGCACCTGGGCTGGAGCGATACCGGCAGCACCGAGGGAAGCACGGAGGACACCGGCGGCTCGGAGCCCGGGGATCAGGGCGGCACGAGCTCCGGCGATGCGGGCACCACCCATGGCGGCGGCCACGGGCATGCCCATCACGCCAAGCCGGCGCACTCGCACAAGAGCCCGCACGGGCACTCGGGCGCCACGGTGCAGCACGGCCACTCGGGCCACGCCGGGCACGCGTCGAGCCACGGCCACGGCCACAGCCACTCCAAGGGCTGAGTAGCTGACGACGGAGCGGGTCGGTGGCCGGACGCCGCCATCGACCCGCTCCGGTACCATGCGTCGTGCGCTTGTGACTGCCGTGACGCCTCAGCCGCTCCACCGCGCCCTCGGCCTGACCGACGGCGAGCTCGAACGGATCTGCGACCTGCTGGGGCGGGATCCCAACGATTTCGAGCTGGCCGTGTACTCGCTGCTCTGGAGCGAGCACTGCGGCTACAAGCACTCGCGGCCGCTGCTGGGACGCTTCCCGACGACGGGACGCCACGTCCTCCAGGGGCCGGGCGAGAACGCAGGCGTGATCGAGGTGGGCGACGGCCTCGCGGTCGCCCTCAAGGTCGAGAGCCACAACCACCCTTCAGCTGTCGAGCCGTTCCAGGGAGCGGCCACCGGCGTCGGCGGCATCCTCCGCGACATCTTCGCCATGGGGGCGCGGCCGATCGCCATCCTCGACTCGCTGCGGTTCGGTGAGCCGGCGACCGATCACCAGCGCCACCTGTTCTCACAGGTGGTTGCCGGCGTCGGGCACTACGGGAACTGCGTCGGCGTCGCCAACCTCGGCGGCGAGGTGTACTTCGAGCCTGCGTACGAGCACAATTGCCTGGTCAACGCGATGTGCGTCGGTCTGCTGCCCGCCGATCGGCTGACCTCCGCGGGCGCGACCGGGGTCGGCAACCTGCTCGTGCTGTACGGCTCGCGCACGGGGCGCGACGGGATCGGCGGCGCGAGCGTGCTGGCATCCCAGGGCTTCGACGAAGGATCGGCCGACAAGCGCCCGAGCGTCCAGATCGGCGACCCCTTCATGGGCAAGAAGCTGATCGAGTGCACGCTCGAGCTGCTCGACCGCGGCCTGCTCGCCTCGCTGCAGGACCTGGGCGCCGCCGGCCTCGCGTCGTCGACCTCCGAGATGGCGTCGCACGGCGGCGTGGGCCTCGACATCGACCTGTCGCGGGTGCCGCTGCGCGAGGCCGACATGCAGCCGTTCGAGATCATGATCTCCGAGTCGCAGGAGCGGATGGCGGCCATTGTCGCGCCCGACCTGCTCGACCAGGTGGTCGAGACCTGCGAGCGGTGGGAGCTTGACGCGACGGTGATCGGCTCGGTCACCGAGGGCGGCACGCTGCGGGCCTTCTTCGACGGTGAGGTGGTCGGCGAGATCCCCGTCGAGACGCTGGTCGACGGCGCGCCCCGCTACGAGGTCGAGCGGACGCGGCCCGCGCGCCTGGCCCACGAGCCGCTTGCGCCGCAGCCAGTGGAGGACGTCATCGCTGGACTGCGGACGCTGCTTCGTTCGCCGAACATCGCCAGCCGCCGGTGGATCTACCAGCAGTACGACCAGCTGGTCGGATCGGGCACCGCGATCCGGCCAGGTGGGGACGCCGGCGTCGTCCGGCTGACGCCCTCGCGGCGCGCGATCGCTGTTGCTCTTGATGGCAACGGGCGCCGCACGTGGCTGGATCCGCGGCGCGGCGGCGCATCTGCCGTGTGTGAGGCCGCCCGCAACGTGGCCTGCACCGGCGCCCGCCCGGCAGCCGTGACCAACTGCCTCAACTTCGGCAACCCGGAGACCGGAGAGGTGGGCTACGAGCTGGCCGAGGCGATCGAGGGGATGTCGCAGGCCTGCGAGGCGCTGGGTCTGCCCGTCGTCTCCGGCAACGTGTCGCTCTACAACGAGCACTACGGCAATCCGATCTACCCGACCGCCGTGGTCGGTGTCGTCGGGGTGCTCGAAGACGCGGAGCTCGCAGTGCGGGCCGGCTTCGGCGAGGAGGGCGACGTGGTGCTGGTGGCCGGCAACGGCCCGGCAGCAATGGACGGCTCGGAGTACCAGAAGCAGGTGCTGGGGACGGTGGCGGGCCGTATTCCCGAGCCCGATCTCGACAACGAGCGCCGCCTGCACGACTTCCTTGCCGAGGCGGCCGAGCGCAGGCTCCTGCGCAGCGCGCACGACGTGTCCGACGGCGGGCTGGCCGTCGCGCTGGCCGAGTCGGCGATCGCCGGCGGCCTCGGCGTCAGCGCCTCGTGCGACGACCCGTTCGGCGAGGGCGACGGCCGCGTCGTCATCAGCGCCCGTTTCGCCGACCTTCCGGCGCTGGCCGAGCTCGCCGGCGGGCTGCCGCTGCGCGAGATCGGCCGCGTCGGCGGCGATGCCATCGTCATCGACGGTGAGGCGCTGCCGCTCGACGAGGCGACGAGGATCTGGGAGTCGGCGCTGCCGGCCGCCGTGGAGGGCGACGCCTGATGTGCGGCGTGTTCGGCATCTATGACCCCGTCGGCGCGCCCGATCGCGACGTCGCCCGTCTCACCTTCTTCGGCCTCTACGCGCTGCAGCACCGCGGCCAGGAGAGCGCCGGCATCGCCGTCTCCGACGGCGACCGCGTCGTCGCCATGAAGGACATGGGGCTGGTCAGCCAGGTGTTCGACGAGCCGAAGCTCTCCGCGCTGCAGGGCCGGATGGCGATCGGCCACGCGCGCTACTCGACCACGGGCTCCACCGCGTGGCGCAACGCCCAGCCGGTGGTGCAGCACGCGGCCGGCCGAACGATCGCGCTCGGCCACAACGGCAACCTGACGAACACCGCCGAGCTGCGGGAGGAGCTGCGCGGCAACCGCGTGCGGCTGCAGTCCACGTCGGACACCGAGGTGATCGCCGCGCTGATCGCGCGCCACCCGTCCGGCGACCTCGAGCAGGCGATCGTCGACGCCATGGCGCGCATCGAGGGCGCGTTCGCGGCCGTCGTGCTCACCGAGGGAGCCGTCGCCGGCTTCCGCGATCCCGACGGCATCCGGCCGCTGGTGGTTGGACGGCTGGACGACGCCTTCGTGCTGGCGTCAGAGACGTGCGCCCTGGACATCATCGGGGCCACCTTCGAGCGCGAGCTCCGCCCGGGCGAGATGGTGATCGTCGACGAGGATGGTCCCCGCTACCGCCAGGCGGTGGAGCCGAGGTCCCGGTCGCTGTGCATCTTCGAGTTCATCTACTTCGCGCGGCCGGACTCCGAGATGCAGGGCAAGGGCCTGCACGACGTGCGTGGCAGGATGGGCGAGCAGCTGGCGCTCGAGGCGCCCGTCGACGCCGACGTCGTCATTCCCGTGCCCGACTCGGGAACGCCCGCCGCCGTCGGCTTCGCCCGGCGCAGCGGCATCCCCTTCGGCGAGGGGCTGGTCAAGAACCGGTACGTCGGTCGGACGTTCATCCAGCCCGACCAGGGCCTGCGCGAGCGCGGTGTGCGGCTCAAGTTCAACGTGCTGCCGTCGGTGCTGCGGGGAAAGCGCGTGGTGGTGGTGGACGACTCGATCGTGCGCGGCTCGACCACCCGCAAGCTCGTGCAGATGCTGTTCGAGGCGGGCGCGCTCGAGGTGCACCTGCGGGTCAGCTCGCCGCCGATCATCTCGCCGTGCTTCTATGGGATCGACATGGCGGATCAGAGCGAGCTGCTGGCCGCCGGCCGGTCGATCGAAGAGGTGCGCGAGCGTCTCGGCGCGACCTCGCTCGCGTACCTGTCGCTCGACGGCCTGCAGGAGTCCACGGGGCAGGGGGCGGACCGGTTCTGCCGCGCCTGCCTGACCGGCGACTACCCGACCGACATCCCCGACGAGATGCGCAACGCCAAGTTGCGGTTCGAGCAGCTGGCGGCGGCCGAGGCTGCGGCCGCTCGATGAGCGGCGAACAGCCGCTGACGTACGGCGACGCGGGGGTCAGCCTGGAGGCGGCCGATGCCGTGGTCGCCCGGATCGCCGCGGCCGTCGAGTCCACCCGCAGCCGCGAGGTGCTGGGCAGCCTCGGAGGCTTCTCCGGCCTCTACGCCCCGAGCGTCGGCGACCCGGCGATCGCTGCCGGCTGCGACGGCGTGGGAACGAAGATCCTGCTCGGCGCGCGGGCCGGGCGCCTGCACGGCCTCGGCATCGACCTGGTGGCGATGAGCGTCAACGACGTCATCACGACGGGCGCACGGCCGGCGTTCTTTCTGGACGTGATCACCTGCGGGCGCCTCGACCCGGACCGCATCGCCCAGCTGGTCGAGGGCATGGCTGAGGGCTGCCGCCTGGCCGGCTGCGCGCTGCTCGGAGGCGAGACGGCAGAGCACCCGGACATGCTGGAGCCCGAGGAGTTCGACATGGCCGGCTTCGCCGTGGCGGTCGGCGAGCGCCGCGACCTGATCGGCGGCGCCCGCGTGCGGTCGGGCGACACGATCATCGGGCTGGCGTCCAGCGGGCCGCATTCCAACGGCTTCTCGCTCGTGCGCCGGCTGGTCGAGCGGGCCGGCGTCGGTCTCGACGACCGTCCCGACGGCCTGGGCGGAGCGTCGGTCGCCGACGCGCTGCTCGAGCCGACCCGCATCTACGCGGGTCCCGTCCGCGAGCTGACCGCGACGGTGGACGTCCGCGCGATGGCGCACATCACCGGCGGCGGCATCCCGGGCAACCTCGGCAGGCCGCTGCCGTCCGGGCTCGCTGCCGAGATCGATCTCAGCAGCTGGGAGCGGCCGGCGGTGTTCACCTGGCTGGCCTCGCTCGGCGTCGAGGAGGACGAGATGCGCCGGGTGTTCAACCTCGGCCTCGGCTATGCCGCCATCGTCAAGCCGGACGACACCGACCTGGCGATCCGGGCGCTGGAGCGCGCCGGTGAGCACGCGTGGGTCGCCGGTCGGGTCGTCGAGGGCAGCGGGGTGCTCCTGCGGTGAGAGTCGGCGTCCTCATCTCGGGGACGGGGAGCAACCTGCAGGCGCTGATCGACGACCCCGCCATCGACGTCGCCTGCGTCGTCTCGAGCCGCGACGGCGCGATGGGCATCGAGCGCGCCCGATCCGCGGGCGTCGACACGCTGGTCAGTGCCGACGAGGACGAGACCGCGCGCTTTCTGGACGACCACGATGTCGAGCTTGTTGTCTTGGCGGGCTACATGCGCATCCTGTCCCCGGCGTTCGTCCACCGGTACTCGGGCCGTATCCTCAACCTGCACCCCTCGCTGCTGCCCGCCTTCCCGGGTGCGCAGGCCGTGCGCGACGCGGTGGAGCACGGCGTGCGGGTGACCGGCGTGACCGTGCATCTGATCGACGATGACCATGTCGCCGTCGACAGCGGCCCCATCGTTCTGCAGGAGGCGCTGGAGGTCTCGTATGATGAGGCCGCCGAGGACGTGGCAGACCGGCTGCACGAGATCGAGCACCGGCTGCTGCCTCGGGCGGTGCGACTGTTCTGTGCCGGACAGCTCGAGGTGAGCGGCCGGCGGGTCCGCGTCAAGGACGAGCCTCTGGCATGAGCATTCAACGAGCACTCATCTCGGTCAGCGACAAGAACGGCCTGGCGACCTTCGCAGCCGGCCTCGCCGAGCTCGGCGTCGAGCTGATCTCCACGTCCGGCACCGCCGCGTTCCTGGCGGACTCCGGGCTGCAGGTGACGACGGTCGAGGAACTGACCGGCGCCGGCGAGCTGCTCGCCGGGCGGGTGAAGACGCTCCATCCCCACATCCACGCCGGCATCCTGGCGCGGCGGAACCACCCCGACGACATGGCCTCGCTCGAGCGCGAGGGCATCCAGCCGATCGATCTCGTTGTCTGCAACCTCTATCCCTTCCGCCACGTGGCCAACCGGCGGGGCGTCACCGAGCCGGAGGTGATTGCGAACATCGACATCGGCGGTCCGACGATGGTGCGGGCGGCGGCCAAGAACTTCGACTCGGTCGCCGTGGTCACCGACCCCGATCGATACGGCTTCATCCTCGACGAGCTGCGCACCTCCGGCGGTGAGCTGTCACTGGAGACGCGCCGCGAGCTGGCCGCCGAGGCCTTCGCGCACACGGCCGGCTACGACGCCGCCATCTCGGAGTGGTTCAACGAGGTCCAGGCCTTCCCGGAGCGGGTCGTCCTCGACCTGGTCAAGGCGGCCGACCTTGCGTATGGCGAGAACCCGCACCAGCGCGCCGCCTACTACGTGGAGTCGGGCGCCCGGCGCCATCTGCTCTCGATGATCGAGCAGCTCGGCGGCCCGCCCCTCTCGTTCAACAACCTGCTCGACCTGCAGGCGGCGCGGTCGCTCGCATCCTCGTTCCAGGTGCCGGCGTGCGCCATCATCAAGCACGCCACACCGTGCGGCGTCGCCGTCGGCGCCACGATCGAGGAGGCGTACGAGCGGGCGCTCGAGTCGGATCCCGTGGCGGCGTTCGGCGGGGTGATCGCGGTCAACCGCCCGGTCACCCCGGAGCTGGCGGAGCGGATGGCCGACCAGGTCGTTCATGTGCTGTTCGCGCCCGGCTACGAGGGCGACGCGGTCGACACGCTGCGCCAGAAGCAGTCGCTGCGCATCCTCGAGGATCGTGAGCGGCGCAAGGCCAGCCCCGGCGAGCGCGACATGCGGCGCGTGCTCGGCGGTCTGTTGGTGCAGGACAGGGACACCGAGCTCGACGAGCGGGAGGCGATGACGGTGGTGTCGCAGGTGGCGCCGACCGAGCAGGAGTGGGGCGACCTGCTGTTCGCGTGGCGCGTCTGCAAGCACGTGCGGTCAAACGCGATCGTGATCGCGCGGGATCTCGCGACGGTCGGAATCGGCGGCGGGGACGTCAGCCGCGTCGATGCCGTGCGCATCGCGGTCGAAAAGGCGGGCGGCCGAAACCAGGGGGCCGTGCTGGCGTCCGATGCGTTCTTCCCGTTCGACGACGGGCCGCGCACCGCCGTGGCGGCAGGGGTGAAGGCGATCATCCAGCCGGGCGGCTCAAAGCGCGACGACGAGGTGATCGCCGCGGCCGACGAGGCGCAGGTGGCGATGGTCTTCACCGGGCGCCGGCACTTCCTGCACTAGACGTGCGTCGGCCTTCAGGCTGAACCGGTTGAGACGTCGTGCTAGCGGTGGCTGCGGCCGGAAAGAGGCCTGTCAACCAGTCAGGCTGAAGCCTGACCCTGTACCTGGAATAACCGCGATGAGCTGATCTCTCTCACGCTGTTACCGCGTGATGTTTCCGACCCGCCGGCGGATACAACAGCAGTACCCACCGGAGGTGATCCCGTGAGACGTCTCGTGTATGCGTACCCACTGCTGGTGGCGCTCGCGCTGCCGTCCACAGCGGCGGCCAAAGGCCCTGTAACCGCGCTGCATGTATGCGGCGCCGATGGTTGCGCGCGGGTCGCTGTGCCGCAGGTTCTCCGCGGGCCGATGGGGCTGGAACAACTCATGGTGACCGCTTCGGCGATCGCCCGGCCTCCGTGGCCGCGACCGTTCTACCGGCTCCGCGTCAGGTTCGGGGATGCGTCGCTTACCGTCTACTACCTGCCCGGCGGCGCGGTGCTGCGAGACCAGGATTGGGTGCGCCTCAGCCCGCGGCTCTCCACCCAACTCGACCGTGTCCTGACAACGGTCGCTCCGGTGCCCGTGCGGCTGAGCGCCGTCCGTATCCAGGGCCGGCGTGTTCCGGACCCGGGCGCATACCGTCC
>DATAHR010000013.1:0-8730 GCA_036263035.1 Gaiellales bacterium
AGGCGAACGGCGGCCCGATCGAGGACGACGTCGTCGTGCTCGCCGTGTCGCCCGCGGCGTCGACGGCCGTCAGCTGAGGGTGACGGCCTCCGTGCTGCCGTCCCCCGCACCGGGCCCGGACAAGCTGATGGCGGCTGCACCCGCCGCCGCTCCCGCGGGGATGGTCACGGACTGGCCGGTGAACGAGCCGTCCGCGCCGACTGACACGGTGCCCAGCACGGTCACCGCACGCGCCGAGTCCTTGAGGGTGACGGTGAGCGTCGCGCCGGGGGTGTAGTTGACGCCGGTCAGCGAGACGGCCGACCCGCGCGCGACGCTTCGCGGCGACGGCGAGAACGAGCCGCCCGGGACGCACGACTCGGTGGCGTTGTCCCATTCCGTCTGCAACGCGTAGAAGTGGCCCGCCCACAGCTCGTTGGCGATGCCGCCGTCGAGCGTCGAGCCGGTGATGTCGTAGGCGCACTTGTCGGCGACCTCCATTCCGCTCGAGTCCCACCATGCGTTCAGCAGCGGATCCGTGACGGCCTCGAGCTGCTCGTGGCTGGTCATGCTCGCCTCGATGTCCCCGGCGCGGTCGTTGGGGAACACCGACTGCGAGGCGCACAGGCCTCGCGACGTGCCGGCCTTGGACGAGAACAGCGTGTTGCCGTACGGCATGTCGGCGTAGACGACGTTGCGAGAACCGGCCGGGAAGTAGCTGTGGTACGCGCAGTAGCCCTGCGGCAGCCCCCGGGAGTTGATCGGGTAGAGGAAGCACGCCGAGCGGTTGATGCAGGTGTACTCCCCGCGGCTCAGGAAGACGAAGAAGATCTGCTGCAGGCCGCCGGCAAGATGTCGGGCCTTCATCACCTTCCGCACCTCCGCCTGCACCTGCGCGTCGGTGAGGCAGTTCATGCGCTGCGTACTGGTCGGGAAGGCGGCCGGGCACTTGCTCGCGGGGTACCGGGACGTGTCGCGGTACGTCGTCACCAGCGTGGAGGCGTTGCGGATGCCGCTGTACTGGGACGTCACCCCGTACAGGCCCTTCCCGCCGACGTCCGTCAGGTACCGCGTGAGCACCCGGTTGTAGCGGACGCTGACCGCTGCACGGGCGCCGCTCTGGAGGCGGGACGGCTCCCAGAAGATGGCGATCGAGCGCGTCGGCCCCGTCATCACCGGTCCGCCGTGGTACACGAGCTGTCCACCCGTGAACGGCGCCAGCGTGCGCGGACCGAGCGACGACGGGGCGAGCACGTGCGCGTGGCCGATGTGCGCCGGTGCCGAACCGTGCGTGGACGCGGCCGCCACCGAGCCGGTCATGGCTGATGCGGCCACCAGCGCAGCCGCCACCGTCACCCATCCGAATACGCGCGCCCTCACCCGTTGCCTCCTCGACTGCCTCCTTCTCGATGGTACGGACAGGCCGGGCGCGCGTCAACGTGAGCACCGAAAATGTGGCAGCGGGCACGATGTCATACGAAGGTGTAGGGTCGCGTCAACCGATCGAGGAGGCCACCATGGCTATTGCGCGCGTCGTGTCGTTCGACGGCGTCAGCGCCTCCCATATGGAGGAGCTCAAGCAGCGGATGACGGAGGGTGACCGGCCTGACGACATCCCCGCGGCCGAGGTGATTGTGCTGCACGACCCCGAGGGGGAGCGATCGCTGGCGATCGTCCTGTTCGAGAACGAGGAGGACTACCGCCGGGGTGACGCGGCCCTGAACGCGATGTCCTCCGCCGACACGCCTGGCAACCGGACCTCGGTCGCCAAGTACCAGGTCGCCATTCGCATGGCCGACCAGCCGGCCCGCACATAGAACCGCTCGCTGCCCGCCCGGCGCCGCCGGGCGGGCGGTGGAGACCACTCACCTGAAGCTCGCTTCTATGGACGGTGCGCAGCCGTCGGCCGATGAGCACAGCGATGGGTGATCCGAACGCTGCCCCGCTGTTCTTTGTTCAGGTCCGGCCGCCGTCGTGCGGCCGGTGGACGACGCACGCCGTCGCCGGCGCCCCAGAGGTGGCCGCCCGGGAAGCGCAGGGCTGGAAGGTGCCCGCGCACCTGACCGGTGCGGATTACCGCGTGGTCAGCGATCGCGACCTCGAGCGTGAGGGCGGCATCGTGGCGGTGGTCGAGGCGGTCGCGTCACTGCACGCGCAGGCGCTCCGCGCATGCCGCTGGCTGCCCGTGGCGGACGAGGTGGTCGGCCCACCGCACGCGGGCTGAGAACAGCGGCTCAGCCGACCGGCCGAGGCCGCGCGTGCGCGGGGACGATCGCCACCGGACAGAGCCCGTGAGCAGCGCACTGCTGGCTGACCGACCCGAGCAGCAGGCTCGAGAACCCACCGTGGCCGCGGGAACCGACCACCAGCAGCTCCGCACGCTCCGACTCCTCCACCAGCACGACGGACGCCTGGCCCTCGCGCATCGCGAGCTCGTACCGCAGGCCGTCACGGCCGGCCACCGCCGCGGCCACCTGCGCCTCGGCCGCCGCCCGCACCGACGCCTCGAGGGCCTCCGTATCCAGCTGCCCTGGCACCGCCCCGGCGGAGAACAGCTGCGTGGGAATGTGCCAGGCCGAGACGATGCGCAGGTCGCTGTCGCGGATCAGAGCCTCCTCCACGGCGAAGTCGAGCGCTCGCCGCGCCCCGTCCGACCCGTCGATGCCGACCACGATCATGGCGTCAATCTAGCGTCCGAGCAGGCGCGCGAGCACCCGCCGGAGCGTCCCGCCTGCAGCGGCTGGTCGGAGCGAGTGGTCTGCCGCGCGGTGGCGGGGGGTGAGCAGCGTGCGGAACGAGGCCACGGCGGCGAGCATACCGTAGAGCTAGCCGTACCAAATCGGTCGCCCCCTTCTGCCATACTGACCCAGACATGACGCCCCCGCCAGGTCTGCCATCCCTCGACGAGATCCGCCGCAAGGTGATCAGCGAGCTCGTGGACCTGGAGATCGTCTCGTCGCGGCGGCTCAGCCGGCGGGAACGGATCGTGCGGACGGTGCGTCGGCGCGGACGGTCCGCGATGTCGCGGCTGATCCCCTGACGGCCGGCAGGCCGGTGCCGTGCAGGCGCTGACGAGGCGGCTGCTTCCACCGCTGGGCCGCCGAGCATGGCGCCTGTTGGCCGGCGTCCTCGTCTTCGAGATCGGTACGGGCATGACGTTACCGCTGGTGATCGTCTTCCTCCACGACCAGCGCGGGATCAGCCTGGGCGCTGCCGGCGTCGCGCTGGCTGCAGTCGGAGCCGGCGGCCTGGTCGCCACTGTTGCGGCCGGGCTGACCAGCGACCGGTTCGGCGCCGGGTGGACCGCGGTCGGCGGCCTCGTGCTCGCTGGGGCGGCCACCGCCGGGTACCTGCTGGTGCACTCGACCTGGGCGGCGATCGCCGTGTCGGCGCTCCAGGGCGCCGGCTTCGCGGCGACCTGGGTGGGAGTGTTCCCACTCCTGGTGGAAGCCGTGCCGGTCGAGCGCCGCGGCGACGCGCTGGGCGTCAACTACGGCGTCACCAACCTCGGCCTGGGCATCGGCAGCACCGTCGCCGGCCTCATGCTCGCGGCCGACGCATCGGCCTTTGCGCCGCTGTTCATCGTCGACGCGGTCACCTACCTCCTCTTCGCCGCCACGCTGATCGGCACGGGTGAGGTGAGGATCCGGCCGCACCAGGATGCGGACGGCGGTTCGGGGTATCTCCCGGTGCTGCGAGACCGCAGGCTCCTGGCGGCGACGGCGATCATGGTCGTTTTCGTGGTCGCCGGTTACAGCCAGTTCACCGCAGCCTTTCCGGTCTGGGCGACGAGCGACGTGGGGGCGCCGAGCAGCCTCGTGGGATTCGCGTTCGCCGCCAACACGTGGGCGATCGCGATCGCACAGCTGCCGGCTCTGAGCCTGGTGCGCGGGCGCCGCCGAACCCGCGCGGTGGCCGCGGCGGGCCTCACCTTCGCCGCCAGCTGGCTGGTCGCACTTGCTGCCGGGGCCGTCTCCTCCCAGACGGCGGCCGAGGCGGCCCTGGTGGCCGCCGCCGCCGTCTTCGGTCTCGGTGAGACGGTGCTCTCCCCCAGTCTCCCCGCCATCGTGCAGGACATCGCCGACGATGCGACGCGCGGCCGCTACGTCGCCGTCTTCAACGTCGCCTGGCAGGTCGGCCCGATGATCGGGCCGGCGATCGCGGGCGCCGCCCTGGCAGCGGGGCACGGAGCCGGGCTGCTCGTCGGCCTGGCGGTCACCTGCGCGCTGACGGCACCGGCGGCGGTGGCCTTCGAGCGCATCCTCCCACTCGCAGCGAACGTCGGCCGCGGACGGGCCTACCCCGCGAAGGTCGAGAACGTCCAGTAGTTGCCGTCGGGATCCGCGATTGTGAACTCCCGAGCCGGATAATCGGTCTGATCGACGAGCTCGTGCACGACCCGTGCTCCCGCGCGACGCGCTCGATCCCACACGGCGTCCGGATCCGCGCAGACGACGTGCTGCCAGGCCGCGCCGGGCCGGCACGGTGTGGGCCGCTCCCCGGTGCTCGACAGCATCACACGACCGCCGTCGGGCCAGTCCAGCTGGCAGTGGTGGATGGCACCGGGGCTCTCGCCGGGGATGAGGAGATCCTCCGTGAAGCCGAGGCCGACCAGCCACTCCTTCAGCGCCGATGCGTCGTCGCTGACGATGCTCCCCCACATGCTGGCCTGGCGGACGCCGCTGGTGCGCACCGTCACGGTGCCGGCTCCGCCTCTGACCCGATCGGCCGCGACGGGATGCGGCCGGTGAAGAACAGGCTGACCAGTGCCAGCGCGGCCAGCACGGCAAGCGCGGCGCGCAGGCCGGTGATCCGCGCCTGGGCGTTCGCATCCAGCGCCGCCTGCGTCTCCTGCTGGGTCAGGCCTGCGTCCTTGAGCGCGGATGTCAGGTCGGCGTCTGAGAGGAAGGGGATGCCGCTGGCCAGCTCGACGTTCGCTTTCTGTGCGACCTCGTCACGCACCGCCGGGTTGTTGTCGATGTGCGTCAGGAAGGCGGTTGTCATCGCGGCGATCAGGATCGACCCGGCGACCGCGGTGCCGAACGACGCGCCCAGGTTGGTGACCGCGTTCTGCACGCCCCCCACCTCCGGGCTGCGCTCGTCCGGCAGCGCCGACACCGTGACCGCGCCCAGCTGCGAGGCGAGCGCCCCGATGCCCAGGCCGATCAGCAGCAGCGGCACGAACACCACCTCGGGGCCGGACGACGGGGTGAGCCCGCCGAGCAGCACAAGCGTGCCGGCCAGCAGCAGCAGGATGCCCGCCTGCACCACTCTGCGCGGCGAGACCGTTGGCAGCAGCCGCGGGATCCCGAGCGCCGCGGCCAGCAGCGTCAGCGACAGGGGAAGCAGCCGGGCGCCGGTCTCGAGGGCGCTGAGACCGAGCGCGATCGAGAGGTAGAGCGGCACGGTGAAGAAGACACCCATCTGCACCAGGTACTGGAAGAAGAACATGATCAGGCCGCCGCTCAGCTGCCGGTTCTTGAGCAGGCCGGGAGTGACCAGCGGCTCGCGACCCGCCTCCTCCATCCGCTCCTCCCAGAGACGGAAGAGCAGCATCACGGCGATGCCGGCCAGGAACAGCCAGACGACGGGCGACATGTGCAGCCACGTGGGAGCGTCGGCCTTCGGGGCGATCCAGCCCCACGTGCCTGCCTTCAGCACGGCGAACACCATCAGGGACAGGCCGAGCGCCGACAGCACCGCCCCCACGAGGTCGAGCCTCGGCCGTGCGCCCGGCGGCGCGTCGTTCATCCGGCGGGTCATGACCAGGATGCCGGCGACGACGATCACCTCGCCCACGAACACGATTCGCCATGTCCAGAACGTGGTGGCCGCCCCGCCGATCAGCGGGCCGACGGCGATCGCCGATGCCCCGGCGGCGGCGACCATGCCGTAGGCGGCCGGTCGCCGCTCCTGCGGGAAATTCCCCGCCACGAGCGCGACGATGGCCGGCAGGATCAGGGCGGCGCCGACGCCCTCGAGGAACGACCACCCGAACATCAGCATGGCGAGGTTCTGCGAGATCGAGGTGATGAACGACCCCGCCGCGTAGATCACGCAGCCGATCGAGAACGCGCGCTTGCGCCCGATGATGCCGCCGATCTTGCCGCCGACGATCATCAGCGCCGCCATCACCAGCGTGTAGGCGGTGATCGCGGTCTGGATGCCCGTCACCGTGGTGCCCACATCCTTCGCAACGGTTGCGATGGAGACGTTCATCACCGAGCTGTCGAGCGTCATGACGAACTGGCCCGCCGCCAGCGTGAGCAGAACGAAGCCGCTTCCCGCGGCAACGGCCTTGGCGGCCGGCCCGGCCGTGGCGACGCTCTCGCTCATGCGAGACGCGTGCGGCGGAAGGAATCGGCGAGGGGCGGGATGCGCGCCATCGCGCCCATCATCCCCCGTTCCGCTTGCGCCCGCCGTCACCTTGAATGGATGAGTTCGCCGATGGTGAGAGGATGCCGCGGATGACGCGCGCCATTCGCCTTGTGACGACGGCTGACGCCAGGGACACGGACGCTCCGACCGAGATGTCGGTCGCGGTGCGCCTCGACGCCGCTCTGGACGATGGCCGCACCGTGAGGCTGCTCGACGGCCGGGGGTGGACGGCGGCCCTGCGCGGGCCGGGCGCCGCGGAGGGCCTGGACGCATGGGCTGGCGTGACCGCCCGCGAGGTCGAGGAGACCGCTCGAGCCGTGGTCGGCCCTGACGAGCCGTTCGGCGGCCACACGCAGGCCGACATGGAGGCGGATCACTGGAACGCGCTTGCCGCCACCCTGCGCGCCGCGGGCGTCGATGCGGCCGGGGAGAATCTCAGCCGGCTGCCGCACGACGTCCTCCTCAGCGATGGGCTGAGAGCGCGGCTCGAGCGGGGGCCGAACGCTGAGCGCGGTCAGTGGTAGGACAGCATCGTCGCCGCGGGCGCATCCGGCTCGGAGCCGGACGAGGTGATCGGCGCGGCTCCCGCGCGCCAGAAGTCGGCGTGGCTGTTGCTGTCGAATCCCATCGCGTTCGTCGCTCCCAGCTGCGTCAGGACGCGCGCGTAGTCGGGCATCGTCAGCCCGTAGCCGCCGGCGGCTGTCTCCACCACCAGCCAGCCCTGGCTGGACGTGGTCGCGGCGACGGCGCGCACGCATCCACGGCCCGTCCCCTGGCAGTACCAGGGCCACGAGTCTGACCAGCCGGGGTAGGTCGTCTGCGCGGTGCCGTTCGAGACCATGTGGAACTTGCCGTCCATGATGCTGACCGCCTTGTTCCAGCCGGCGTCGTCGAGCGTGACCGGCACGGTGTGGCGCCCGGCTGCGGCGGCAAGGCCGGTCGCGGCCACGCTGCCCTTCCGGGCGACCAGCACGACGCCGTCGTGCGGGACGGTCACGGAGGCGCCGGAAATGAGGCTTCCCGTGACCGGCATGGCCGCCGTGGTGGCGGTGCCGCCGTTCTGGCTGACGCGGTAGGCGTCGACCCACTCGGATGACACGGAGCTGCCCGCGACGCGGTCGGCGGCGTCCTGGTAGGGCACGGCCATCTGCAGCATGTGGCGGAACTGCGCACCGACCGTCGACGTGGATCCGTACGCGGTGATGGTTCCTCGCAGCACGAGCGCAGTCGAGGTTGCCGGGATCGTGAAGGTACCGCCCCTTCGGCTGAGCACCGCCACCTGGTCGCCGGCGATCGACTGGCCACCGGGCAGCGTCAGGGCGTTCCACACCGCAACGTTCGCGCTGGCACCCGGGAGCGAGATGAGTACCGGCACAGCATGGGCAGTGCCCATGACCATGGAGCCTGTGCTGGTGTAGCCCACCTCCGGACCGGCGCCCGTGGCATAGATGCGGCGGTCGTGGACGAGCAGGCCGTGCAGGAGGTCGCCGCCGTTTCGGGCGCAGCCGCTGCAGAAGGTGTCGCCGTTGATCCCCGCAAGAGCCGAGGAGGACGCTCCCAGGTTCGAGATGCGACCCTCCGCGAAGGAGTGCTGCGAGGCGCCGTAGCGGCTGACGGCGACCGGGGTCGCATCGAGCCGGACATGGCCGTTCCCGAGCGTCCACGAGACGCGCGTCAGGGTGCGCTGGCCGCTGTAGCCGGCCACCGTGATCACGTTCCGGCTGACCGTCACCCCCGGCGCGAGCGTCGCGAGCGTCGTCCAGCCGGTCTGCGAGGTGATGGTGCCGGTGGTGGCCGCACCCGCCGTCGGCACGAGCGCCAGAGAGGCGAGCAGGGTGACGATGACGAGGAGCCGAACACGGAGCATGACTGTTTATCGGGCCCCGTGGGGGGTCCCATCACCCCAGAAAGGGTCACCGGGCAGCCGCCCGAGGGATCTGTGAGGGGCGACACACGCCTCGCGTGTATCCCCTGCCTCGGTCGCCTGCGCGCGTCACCAGGTGTGATACGTGCGACAGACCCTGCGCCAGGGCTTGAGGTGAATCCTCGTCACCGAGTTCGTGCGCCGCGAGATGGTGATCTCGAGCTCGTCCGCGACGGTGAAGCCGCTGCAGAGATGGCCGGTGCCCGCGACTGGATAGTCATAGTCGGTGCCGGTGTGCACCCAGCGGCCCCTGATCCTCGTGCTCACGGGGATCTTTCGTGAGCGGCCGCCCAATCGGATGAACGCGGCGTGAGCCGGCATCCCTGTGTGGATCGACGCGATCTGAGCCTGGGTGAGCGGGCTGCGCTCGTACTCGTCGCGAACGCGGCCGTCGCCGACCGTGCCCGACATGCGCCCCACGGAGAAGGGATCGCCGACCTCGTGACCGA
>DATAHR010000014.1:0-16673 GCA_036263035.1 Gaiellales bacterium
CCTATCAGGAAGGGACGACGGCGCGCGGGCGCAGAAGGGACACACACGGCACATGGCGGACATCACGACCAAGCTCTATTTCGGCCCCTGGTACCGGCGGTCACCGTACTTCGAGGCGACGCGGCGGGCGGGCTGCAAGGCGTATGACATCTACAACAAGATGTACCTGCCGGCCGAGTACGACGACGTGGCTGTGGAGTACCAGGCCCTGAACGACGCGGTGACGCTGTGGGACGTCGGGGTGGAGCGCACCGTCCAGGTCAGCGGGCCCGACGCGGACCGCCTGATCGACATGCTGACGTGCCGCGACCTGACGAAGTGCGCCGTCAAGCAGTGCAAGTACATGCTGGTGACGTCGCCGAGCGGCGGCATCGTGAACGACCCGGTGCTCGTGCATCCCGAGGAGAACGTCTGGTGGATGCAGCTGGCCGACTCCGACGCGGGCCTCTACGCGCTCGGGGTGGCGTCGCAGGCCGGGCTGGACGCCGAGGTCAGCTACCCCGACGTGCATCCGTGCCAGGTGCAGGGGCCGCTGTCCGCGCGCACCCTCGAGAAGCTCGTCGGCGAGGCGATCTACGACATCAGGTACTACTGGTGCGAGCGGTTCGAGATCGGTGACATCCCGGTAGTGATCACGCGCACCGGGTGGTCGGCCGTGCCCGGCTTCGAGGTCAACCTGCTCGACGGCAGCCGTGGCGACGAGCTGTGGGATGCGATCATGGGCGCCGGCGAGGAGTTCGGGATCCGGCCGATCGCCCCCAACGAGGCCCGCCGGGTCGAGGCCGGCATCTTCAACTGGGGCTCGGACATCACGCTGGGCGACACGCCGTTCCATGTGATGGGCCTGGAGCGCCTGGTCGAGGAGCAGCCGCAGGACTACATCGGCAAGGAGGCGCTCGAGCGCATCAGGGCGGAGGGCGTCGACCGCAAGCTGGTCGGGATCGAGTTCGACCAGCCCGAGCCGATCGAGGGCATCACCTGCATCTGGCCCGCCCACAGCGGCGGCAGGCGGATCGGCAAGGTCACCGACGCGGTCTGGTCGCCGGGCCTCCAGAAGAACATCGGCTACGTCTGGGTGCCGATCGACCTCGCCGGCCCCGGCAACCCGATCGAGGTCGAATCGGAATGGGGGCAGATGACCGGCCGCACGGCCGCGATCCCGTTCGTCGATCCGCGCAAGGAGCGGCCCGCGCAGCAGCTGCAGAAGCTGGCCGGCTGACGGCCGGCGTCAGCTCAGGCTGAACGGCGGGTAGCGGTCGGTGATGAGCAGGAACGCGTAGGCCTGCACCCGGAGGCTCCAGCGCAGGACGCCGAGCACGTAGTCAAACGCCCAGCGCGGGTAGCGCCCGGTGAAGAGGATGGCGAACCAGGCGATCACGATCACGAAGAACGCGCCGATTCCGAGCGCCAGGAGCACGATGTAGTGGGGTATGGCGAGCAGCCACTTGACCAGCGGCAGCCCGCGCGAGAGCTGTGCCGCGTCCGGCGGGTCGAGGTCGAGGTGCACCGACTGCTCGTCCTCCGTCGAGGGATAGCGGTCGTCCATCAGGCTGGCGTACGCCGCGATGCGCGTGCCAAACCGCGTCAGCGCCAGATTCCACTCGAACCACCAGCCGGGATACCGCTTCCGGAACAGCAGCATCAGGATCAGGGGCGCCCAGAGGATGCCGCCGCCGACCGCCCCCGACTCGGCGCCCTGCTGCCCGGTGGAGAACGACACCCCGACCACCAGGGCGTAGACGATGCCGATCGGGATCAGCATGAACATGCGAAAGAAGGTCGACGCGCGGCTCAGGGGCCGATCCGGATAGTCGACGTCGAGCCGGGCCGGGTACTCCACGGGCGGCGGCGGCCCGCCTGCGAAGCCCGGCTGAGCCGCACCGACCTGGTGGCCGCAGTTGGGGCAGAACGCTGCACCCTCGGGCAGCTCCGTGCCGCAGTTCGGGCAGTAGCTCACACGGCGACGCTAGCAAGCGACGTGGACGGCACCCCCGCCGGTCAGGCCAATGCCAGCACCGTGGACAGCGTGTCCGCCTCGTCAGCGCGCTTGTCGTCGCGGTAGCGCAGCACGCGTGCGAACCGCAGCGCGACGCCGCCCGGGTAGCGCCTGCTTCGCTGCAGGCCGTCGAACGCGATCTCGACCACCAGCTCGGGACGCACGAACACCGTGATGCCGCTCCTCGACGTCTCCAGCTCGAGCAGCCGCTCGGTCTGCCACGCCAGCAGCGCGTCGGTGAGCCCCTTGAACGTCTTGCCCAGCATGACGAAGCCGCTGCCGTCGTCGGCCCGGGCCCCGAGATGGAGGTTGCTGAGCCAGCCCTGCCTGCGCCCGTGCCCCCACTCGGCCGCGAGCACCACCAGGTCGAGGGTATGGCGCGGCTTCACCTTGATCCAGCCCGCGCCGCGGCGGCCGGCGGCATACGGCGCCGCCAGGGCCTTCACGAGCACGCCCTCGTGGCCGCGGGCAAGCGCCTCGCGCTGGAAGGCGGCAGCCTCGTCCTCGGACCCGGGCACGCGGCGGGGCACGCGCATGGCCTCGGGCACCAGCCCGGCGAGGCGCTCGGCGCGGTCGGCCCCCGGCAGGTCGAGCAGGTCCTCGCCGTCGGCGTGGAGGACGTCGAACACGAACGGCGTGAGCGGGATCGTGCGCCGCAGCTCGCCGACGTCCCGGCTGCTGCCGAAGCGCGAGCCGGTCAGCTGAAACGGGTGCGGCCGCCCGTCGTCCTGCAGCGCGATCGCCTCGCCGTCGAGCACGAGCCGGTCGGCGGGCAGCGCGAGCACCGCCTCGACCACCTCCGGCACGCGCGCCGTCACGTCGTCGAGCGACCGCGTGTAGACGCCGATGTCGGAGCCGTCGCGGTGCACCTGGATGCGCGCGCCGTCGAGCTTCCACTCGAGCGCGGCCGGGCCGGTCTTCTCCATGGCGGTGCCCAGGTCCGGCGCGGATCCGGCCAGCATCGGGTGGATCGGGCGACCGACCTGCAGGCGCACCGCGCGCAGGCCCTCGACGCCCTCCGTCAGCGCGATCCGGGCCAGCTCACCGGCGTCGCCCAGCAGCATCAGCGCCCGCCGGGCGTCCGCTGCCGGCACGCCCGCCGCCTTTGCCACGGCGTCCGTGACGATGGACTGCAACGCACCCTGGCGCAGGTCGCCCACGATCAGCCCACGCAGATAGCGCTGCTCCGGGGCCGTTGCCGCAGCAAGCAGCGAGTCGAGCACCGCCGCCCGCGACGCCTGCGAGCCGGAGCCGGCCAGCGCCGCCAGCCGCTCGAACGCCGTATCGACGTCGGTCACCGTGAGCCCGGGCGAAGCGGCGGGAGGCGGCGCGTCGCGGAGCGACGCCCACCCCACTCCCAGCCGCCGCTGGCGGGGCTCGCCGGCCAGGAACGCGGCGCCTGCCGGCAGTTCGGCCGGGCTCATCCGCGCCAGCGTCGCCGCGATCGTCTCGATCTTCGCCGTCCGCGATCGCGTCGCGGCAACCGCCTCCGACGTCTCCACCACCTCACACAGCTGCACTGCGGCATCCTAGGACGCCGCGCCGGTCCACCGGCCTGGCGGAGGCCTGCCGCTCCGGTTGTCGGCGATAGTCCTTTCCGGAAGAATCAGCCGCATGGCATCAGGGGTGCGTTACGCCCGCAACGGCGGGGTCGCCATCGCGTATCAGGTGATGGGCGACGGAGACGTCGACCTCGTGTACGTGCCTGACTTCATGTCGAACCTCGTGTTCGCGCACCTGTATCCGCGCTGGCGGGACTTCTACGCGCTGCTGTCCGACCGGTTCCGGCTGATCGTGTTCGACAAGCGCGGTACCGGCCTGTCCGATCACGGCGGCCAGTTCGCCACGCTGGAGACGCGGATGGAGGATTTGCACGCGGTGCTCGACGCCGCCGGCTCGACCAGCACGGTGGTGCTGGCGTCGCACGAGGGCTGCGGCATGGCGACGCTGTTCGCCGCTTCCTATCCGGAGCGCACGCGAGCGCTGGCGCTGTTCCACCCCATGGAGCACGGGTTGGACCCGGATCCCGAGGAGGCCCATCGGGAGCTGGCCGACCTGCGAGACCGCTGGGGGGCCCAGGAGTTCGCCGACGAGCTGCTGGAGTGGGGATGCCCCTCGATCGCGAGCGATCCCGAGGAACGGCGATGGTTCGCGGACTACCTGCGCGTCGGGGCATCGCCGGCCGTCGCCTATGCGCTCAATCGCGCCTTCAGGGAAGTCGATCTCCGCGACGTGCTGCCAGCCGTGCGCGTGCCGACGCTGGTGCTCTACCGCGAGCCCGAGCGCGCGAACGCAGAGACCGTGGCGCGTGACATCCCGGGCGCGCAGGCGAGGCGCGTCAGCGGGACGGATTACCTCGAGATCCATCTCTCGCCGGATGTGGTGGACGAGGTCGGCCGCTTCGTCGCGGGAGAACAGGCGCCGGCCGTCCCCGACCGCGTGCTCGCGACCATCATGTTCACCGACATCGTCGGCTCGAGCGAGCAGGCTGCAGAGCTTGGCGACAGCGCGTGGCGCGACCTGCTCGGGCGCCACAACACCGCCGTTCGGAGGGAGCTGAGCCGCTTCAACGGCGAGGAGCGCGACACCGCCGGCGACGGCTTCTTCGCCACCTTCGATGGCCCGGCCCGAGCGATCCACTGCGCCCATACGATCCTGGACGCGGTCGAGGACTTGGGTCTGCGGGTACGCGTGGGCATTCACACCGGCGAGTGCGAGATGCATGAGGGCAAGCTGGCCGGAGTGGCGGTGGTGGCAGGCGCACGCATCTCGGCCCGTGCCGGCGCGGGGGAGGTGCTGGTCTCGCGCACCGTGCGTGATCTGGTGGCCGGCTCCGGGCTGGAGTTCAGCGAGCGCGGCGAGCACGAGCTGAAGGGACTGCCCGCGAGCTTCACTCTGTACCGGGCGGAGCGACCCGCGGAGGCCGTCACCGCTCACCGTATGTCGAGCCGTCCGGCTGACCGCTGACGTCCTGATCGCGGCGTCACCGGGCGGATGACGTCGCCTGCTCCGGGTACAACCAGTGACGATGGCCACCGAACCGAGCAGCCGGCTCCGAGCGTGAAACCGCGCGAGCAGCCGATCGGCCGCGCGCTCGCGCTCGCGAGCAAGCGCATCACGGCATCGTTCAACGCGAGCCTGGCAGCCGAGGGCGGCTCGGTACCGGCCTGGCTGATTCTCAGCTCGCTGCGGCGATCGAGGTGGCGCACGCAGCGGGACCTGGCCGGCTCGCTTGGCATCGTCGGGCCCACGCTCACCCGGCACATCGACAACCTCGAGTCGGCCGGCTGGGTCGTCCGGACGCGCGACGGCGGCGACCGCCGCGCGGTGCGGGTGGAGATCACCGAGGCCGGCATCGCGGCCCACGAGCAGATGCGCCGGGCGGTGATGGCGTTCGACCGTCGGCTGCGGTCAGGCGTTCCGGCAGAGGAGATGGAGCGCTTCCGTTCGACGCTCGAGCGCCTCGCCGAAAACGTTGGCATGTAAATCGTTCGTCTGCTATCTATTTGCTGGCACACGTTCGCAGCGAAGGGAAAGACGCATGAGCTACAGCAGACACACCGGACCCCGCGACCGACGCCTCCGTGCCGCGGATGCCGACCGCGAGGCCGTGGCAGAGGTGCTCCGGCGCGAGCACGTCGCCGGCCGGCTCGACGACGCGGAGCTCGACTCGCGCCTGGCCGCCTGCTTCTCGGCCGTCACGTATGCCGACCTGGACGCACTGGTGGCCGACCTTCCCGGGGACGAGCCGCGTCCACGACGTACGACCTTCTTCCCCATGCCGTTCTGGCCACTCCCCCTGCTCCCAGTGCTCCTGCTCGTGATCGTGATCAGCCACGGCCATGCGCTCTGGCTGCTGGTGCCGCTGGCGCTGTTCGCGATCTTCCGGCGCCGCGGGTACGGCGGGTGGGGATGCGCCCGCAGGGGTCAGCCGGAGGGCTGACGCTGGCGCTCGGCGAGCTCCGCGACCATGCGGAACGAGGCGTGCCGCGCCTCCTCGTCGGTGACGGGCGTCGTTACCATCACCTCGTCCGCATCGGTCGCCTCGATCAGGCGCAGCAGCTTGTCCCGCACGGTGTCCGGAGAGCCAACGGCCTGCGCACGCAGGATGCCGTCCGCCAGCTCCCGCTCGCCCGCCGTCCACTCGTGGGCGGCCACCTCTTCGCGGGTGGGGAACGGGCTGGGTGGCTGTCCCGTGCGCAGCCGGACGAACGAGAGTGCCCATGCCGACGCCAGCTCCAGCGCCTCCTCGTCGGTGCCCGCGCAGACGACGGTGACCGTCAGGATCGCGTGCGGCGTCGGATGTGCCGCAGACGGCCGGTAGCCGTCCCGGTACAGGCGCATCGCCGGCACGGAGAACTGCGAGCTGAAGTGGTGCGCGAACGCGTACGGCAGGCCCAGCGCAGCCGCGAGACGGGCGCCATAGTCGCTGGAGCCGAGGACGACGATCTGCGGAAGCGACCCCGGCCGCGGGTAGGCGCGCAGCCGCTCGAGCGGATGCCCCGCCGGGAAGCCGGCCAGGTAGCCCATCAGCTCGGCCAGCTGCGCGTCGAGATCCTCGCCCGTATCGAGCGACCGGCGCAGCGCCCGTGCCGTTCGCATGTCGGTGCCAGGCGCCCGGCCGATGCCGAGATCGATCCGGCCGGGATGCAGCGCCTCGAGCGTCGCGTAGCGCTCGGCCACAGTCAGCGGTGAGTGGTTGGGGAGCATCACGCCGCCCGACCCGACGCGGATCCGGCTCGTGATCGCCGCGGTGTTGGCGGTGAGCACCTCAGGCGTCGTGCTGCCGATGCCAGGCATGTTGTGGTGCTCCGCGTACCAGATGCGCCTGAAGCCGAGCTCGTCCACGTGGCGCGCAAGGCGGCCGGCGCGGGCGAGCGCGTCGACGGCGGTCTCCGCCGACGTCACAGGCACAACGTCGAGCACGGAGAGCGGGACGGGCAACGTGGTTGTCTCGGCGGGTGCGCTCATGGACGGGACGGTAGCGAGGACGGTTGAATCGCCTCGCGGTGGGTATCTCGGAGGCAGCTACACTGTAGTTGCTCGCACAAGTAGTTAGGACCATGACCGACGCCATCCGCATCACCGCAACGCTTCACACCGACCCGGGCTGCCCCTGGGGCTACTCGGCTGTCCCCGCCCTGTGGGTGCTGCGCTGGCGTTACGCGGACCAGCTGGACTGGCGGCTCGTGCTGATCGGCCTCGCGGAGGATGCGCAGCAGTACGCCGCGCGGGGGTTCACGCCCCTGCTGCAGGCGCGCAGCGCGGTGTCCTTCCGGCGCTACGGCATGCCGTTCTCGCCGCAGCCGAAGAGCCGGGTGGCCGCCACGGCGCGGGCATGCCGGGCGGTCGCGGCCGCTCGCGCCCTGGAGCCCGGCAGCGAGTGGCGGGCGCTCCGCGCGCTGCAGTTGGCGCAGTTCACGACGCCGCTGCTGCTGGATGACGACGAGCACATCGCGCGTGTTGCCGGCGCCGCCACCGGGCTCGGCTCGGCGTCGATCAGGGCGCTGCTGGATTCGCACGACGTCACGGCGGCCTACGAGCGGGACCGCGCGGAGGCGCGCAGTGCCGCCGGCAGCCCCGCCGAGCTGCAGGGCAAGACGGCGGTCAGCGACGGCTCGGTGCGCTACACGGCGCCCTCCGTCGTGTTCGAACGCGACGGCGTGCAGCTGACCGCGGGCGGGTTCCAGCCGGTGGAGGCGTATGACGTGCTGATCGCGAACCTCGACCCGTCGATCTCCCGGCGTCCGGAGCCCTCGGATGTTTCGGAGATCCTCGAGGCATTCCCCGAGGGCGTGACGACGCGTGAGGCGGCGATGCTGCTGGCCCGGTCGAACGAGCAGCCGGATGCGGCCGGCGCAGAGATGGAGCTGCTGGAGCTGGTCGCAGACGGCGGCGCGGTGCGGGTGCCGGTCGGCGACGATGCGATCTGGGCCCTGCCGGAGCACGCGGGATGGATCACGGGCGTGCTGGGCGAGGCGATGGAGCCGCGGGCAGCGGCTCGGTCGGCGGCGTAGCAGGCGTTAGGGGTCTGGCCTTTGGCCTGACCCCGTGGGTGATGAATGCCAGGTGCCGGGCTTCAGCCCGGCACCGCTTCGGCTGTCACGCACGTCAGCACCAACGGGGGTCAGCCTCAGGGCTGACCCCCCGCCAGACCTCACCTACACCCCGACCGGGTGCCAGACCGTCTTCATCTCGAGCAGCGGCTCGATGTCCCACAGGCTCTGCCCGTTCGCCTGGCCGCGCACCACCCGTTTCACGTTCCCGGCTGCCAGCCGCTCGAGCTCGGCCGTGTCCTCCCCGGCGCCGGTGACGTCGATCGCGTTCACGTCCATGTGCCCCGCCAGTACCGGCGCGAGCTCGTCCCTGTCGCCCGTCAGGATGTTCACAGCGCCGCCCGGCATGTCCGACGTCGCCACCGCCTCTGCAAGCTCGATCCCCGCGAGCGGATGCTCGCTCGACGCCACCGCCACCACGGTGTTCCCCGACACCAGCGCCGGAAGCAGCCGCGAGACCGCCCCCTCCAGCGCCGGCTCGGCCGGCGCGATCACCGCCACCACCCCGGTCGGCTCCGGCACCGTGAAGTTGAAGTACGGCCCGGCCACCGGGTTCGACCCTCCCAGCACCTGGGCCAGCTTGTCCGCCCAGCCTGCGTACCAGACGACCCGGTCGATCGACCGGTCGACCTCGTCGCGCCCCGAGCAGACACCAGCCAGGTCGGCGCTCCTCGCCTCCATCATCTCCGCCAGCCGGTACAGCACCTGGCCGCGGTTGTAGGCCGTCATCCCCGACCACGTCCCGAACGCGCCGCGCGCCGCCCGCACAGCGTCGCGGGCGTCCTTGCGGGACGCCCTCGCCACGTTCGTGCCGTCGACCGTGTAGGTGCGCCCGGACTCCGACCGCGGGAAGGCGCCTCCGATGAACAGCTTGTAGGTCTTGCGCACCGGGAGCCGGCTCATCCGTCGAACCTCAGATACGCCTCCAGGCCGTGGCGCCCTCCCTCGCGGCCGAACCCGGACTCCTTGTAGCCGCCGAACGGTGACGCCGGATCGAAGCGGTTGAACGTGTTGGCCCACACCACTCCGGCCCGCAGCCGCTCCGCCATCCAGAGGATGCGCGACCCCTTCTCGGTCCATACGCCTGCCGACAGGCCGTACGCCGTGTTGTTCGCCTTCTCCAGCGCCTCCGCCGGCGTGCGGAACGTCATCACAGACAGCACCGGGCCGAAGATCTCCTCCTGGGCGATCCGGTAGCTTTGCGCCACGTTCGTGAACACCGTCGGCGGGAACCAGTAGCCCTGCTCGGGCAGGTCGCACGGAGCCTGGTAGAGCTCGGCGCCCTCCTCCTCCCCGCTGGCCACGAGCTCGCGGATGCGGTCGAGCTGCGCCTTCGAGTTGATCGCCCCGACGTCCGTGTTCTTGTCGAGCGGATCGCCCACCCGCAGCGTGCTCAGCCGCCGCTTGAGCTTCCCGACGACTGTCTCGGCGATCGACTCCTGCACCAGCAGCCGCGACCCGGCGCAGCAGACGTGCCCCTGGTTGAAGTAGATGCCGTTGACGATCCCCTCGACCGCCTGGTCGAGCGCTGCGTCGTCGAAGACGATGTTCGCCGCCTTGCCGCCCAGCTCGAGCGTGTGCGGCACGCCGCGGCCGGCCAGCTCGCGCTGGATCGCCTTCCCCACCTCGGTGCTCCCCGTGAACGCGAGCTTGTCGATGTCGGGATGCTGGACGAGCGCCTGCCCGGTCTCCCCGTCACCGGTGACGATGTTGACGACGCCGGCGGGGAGCTCCGCCTGGCGGCACACGTCGGCGAACATCAGCGCCGTGAGCGGCGTCGTCTCCGCCGGCTTCAGCACCACCGTGTTGCCGCAGGCGAGCGCGGGCGCGACCTTCCAGGCCAGCATCAGCAGCGGGAAGTTCCAGGGGATGATCTGCGCGGCCACGCCGAGCGGGCGCGGGGTGCGGTTGGGAAACGCGTACTCGAGCTTGTCGGCCCAGCCCGCGTGGTAGAAGAAGTGCGCCGCGGCGAGCGGCAGGTCGACGTCGCGGGACTCCTTGATCGGCTTGCCGCCGTCGAGGGACTCCGCCACGGCCAGCTCTCGGCTCCGCTCCTGGAGAATGCGGGCGATCCGGAACAGGTACTTCGAGCGCTCCGCCGGGCGCAGCGCCGACCAGCCTTCGAAGGCGCTTCGCGCCGCCGACACCGCCCGTGCCACGTCCTCGGGTCCCCCCTGTGCCACCTCGGCCAAGGGTTCCTCCGTCGCCGGCGACGCGGTGGTGAACCACTGACCCGAAGCCGGTTCGACCTCCTCGCCCCCGATCACCAATCCGTAGCGGTCGCGGAACTGGACGATCGCGCGCGACTCGGGGGCGCTCGCATACTCCCAGTCGATGGCGGCGTGCCGCTGTTCGAGCTCGTCAGTCAATCGTGAAGTGGTCGGGGGACTCGTAGACGCCGGTCTTCTGCGTTCGGATCTGCATCAGCACGTCGTTCAGCAGCGAGGAGGCGCCGAAGCGGAACAGGTCGGGCGTCAGCCACCCCGGCCCGACCGTCTCGTTCACCACGCACAGGTGCTGGATCGCCTGCTTCGAGGTGCGTATCCCGCCGGCCGGCTTCATGCCGACCATCCGTCCGGTCTCGAGGTGCACGTCGCGGATCGCCTCCAGCATGCACAGGGCAACGGGAAGCGTGGCCGCCGGTGAGATCTTGCCGGTCGAGGTCTTGATGAAGTCGGCGCCCGCCGCCATCGCCAGCAGCGACGCACGCCGCACGTTGTCGTAGGTACCGAGCTCGCCGGTCTCCAGGATGACCTTCAGGTGAGCGCCGCCGATGGCATCGCGCACCTGCACGATCTGGTCGTAGACCTCGCCATACCTCCCCGAGAGGAAGGCGCCCCGGTCGATCACCATGTCGATCTCGTCGGCGCCGAGCTCGGCGGCGGCACGGGCGTCGGCCACCCGCAGCGGGAGCGGATACTGGCCGGACGGGAACCCGGTCGCCACGGAGGCGATGCGGACGCCGCTCGAGCCGAGCCGGGCCTTCGCCGGCTCGATCAAGGTGGGATAGACGCACACGGCGGCAACCGCGGGCACCGAAAGGTCGACGGGGTCCGGGCGCATCGCCTTCGCGCATAACGCGGCCACCTTGCCCGGCGTGTCGGCGCCCTCGAGGGTCGTCAGGTCGGTCATGCGAACGATCAGCTCGAGCGCCTGCAGCTTCGACTCGCGCTTGATCGAGCGCTTCGCCAGGTCGGCCGCGCGAGCCTCCAGGGCCACCGCGTCCACCGCCCCGACCCGGCCCAGGCGCGGCGAGAACGGCTCGGCGTCGCGGGGGATGGTGGGCGTCTGGGTCATCGCCGAAGCGTAATCCATCACCCACCATCGACCCGGCTTCGCCCGCGCGGGAAGCGGGTGTGTAGGATCTCCGCCGTCGTTCATCACACCCCAACGGGAGGCCTCATTATGCAATCTCGCATCCGGCTGGTGGTTGCGCTCGCGGCGGTCGTCGCGATCGCGGTCCTGGCAGGAGCATGCGGTGGCTCATCCAGCTCTTCGTCGTCCAGTTCGGGCGGGTCGGCGAAGCCCGGAAGCGGTATGAAGATCGGTCTTGTGACCGATATCGGCGGCCTCAACGATCGCAGCTTCAACCACCTCGCCTACGTCGGCCTGCAGCAGGCCGCGCGCCAGCTGGGCGTCTCGGTCCGGGTCGAGCAGTCGAGCTCCGCCTCGGACTACGTGCCGAACCTGACCGCGCTGGCGGCACAGCACTACGACCTCGTCATCGCCGTCGGCTTCCTCATGGACGGCGCGATCAAGCAGGTGGCCAAGCAGTTCCCGACCATCAACTTCGCCATCATCGACGACGCGCCCACGCCGGCCCTGCCGAACGTGGCCGGTCTGCTGTTCAAGGAGCAGGAGTCGGGCTACGACGCCGGCTACCTGGCCGGGCTGATGACCAAGAGCAACGTCGTCTCCACCGTCGGCGGCCAGAAGCTGCCCCCGGTCGACCATTACATCGCCGGATTCCAGGCGGGCGCGAAGGCAGCGAACCCGAGCGTGACGACGCTGAACGACTACTCCAACTCGTTCACGGACAACGCGAAGTGCAAGCAGCTGGCGCTGAACCAGATCGCCCAGCACTCCGACGTCGTCTTCCAGGTGGCCGGGCAGTGCGGATTGGGCGCCCTCAGCGCGGCGCAGGAGAAGGGCGCCTGGGGCATCGGCGTGGACGCCGACCAGGCATACCTCGGTGACTACATCCTCACGAGCGCCATCAAGAAGGTCGACGTCGCGGTCTACGACACCATCAAGCAGGTCGTGGACGGCAGCTTCAAGGGCGGCGGCGTGACGACGTTCGATGCCACCAACGACGGCACCGGCCTCGGCCTGATCAACCCGAAGGTGCCCGCCGACATCCGGGCCAAGGTGAAGGTGATCGAGGGCAAGATCAAGGACGGTGTGATCGTTCCTCCGGATACCGTCAAGTGACGCACGGCCTGGGGGCGGGCAGCGCCCGCCCCCAGGCCATTCCAGCCGTGACAGACACCCCGCTGCTCGAGCTCCACGGCATCACCAAGCGCTTCGGCGACCTGGTCGCCAACGATGCCATCGACCTCGACGTCCGGCCGGGAGAGGTGCACGCCCTGCTGGGCGAGAACGGAGCGGGGAAATCGACGCTGATGAACGTCCTTTACGGGCTCTACAGCCCGGACGAGGGCCGCATCACCATGGATGGCAAGCCGCTTCGGCTGAAGTCCCCGCGCGATGCCATCGAGGCCGGGATCGGCATGGTGCACCAACACTTCATGCTGATCCCGGTGATGACGGTGACCGAGAACATCGTCCTTGCGCATGAGCCGCGCAACGGGCCGATGCTCGACTACGGGGCAGCGCGCACCGCCGTCCGCGAGCTGTCGGAGCGCTACGGCCTCGCGGTCTCGCCCGACGCCAGGGTGGAGGAGATCGGGGTCGCACAGCAGCAGCGGGTGGAGATCCTGAAGGCCTTGTTCCGCAGCGCCCGCGTGCTCATCCTGGACGAGCCGACCGCGGTGCTGACGCCCCAGGAGGCGGGCGAGCTGTTCGAGGTCGTGCGCTCGCTGAGGGAGCGCGGGACGGCGATCATCTTCATCACCCACAAGCTGAACGAGGTGCTCGAGATCGCCGACCGGATCACCGTGCTGCGGCGCGGCAAGGCGGTCGCCACGCAGCCCGCCGCCGGCGCCACCGAGCAGCAGCTGGCAGAGCTGATGGTGGGGCGGTCGGTCTTGCTGCACGTCGAGAAGCAGCCGTCCTCGCCGGGCGAGCCGCTGCTGCAGATCTCCGACCTGGTCGTGCGGGACGTGCGAGGGCTCGAGGCCGTCCGCGGCCTGTCGCTCGAGGTGCGAGCAGGCGAGATCGTCGGGATCGCCGGCGTCGACGGCAACGGGCAGACGGAGCTGATCGAGGCAATCACCGGCCTGACCAGCCCGGTCTCCGGCCGGATCGCCGTGGCGGGAGCCGACATCACCGGCCGCGGAGCCCGGATCGCATTCGACGGCGGCGTCGGCCACATCCCCGAGGATCGCCACCGGTTCGGCCTGGTGCTCGACTTCACGCTGTCGGAGAACCTCGCGACCCACGAGTACCGCCGCTCGCCCGAGTCGACGGCCGGCATCATCTGGCCGCGGAGGATGGCGACGCGCGCGAAGGCCCTGCTTGAGGAGTTCGACGTCCGCGGCGGCGAGCCGCAGACGCACGCGGGGGCGCTGTCCGGCGGCAACCAGCAGAAGGTGGTGATCGCCCGGGAGGTATCCGGCGACCGCCGCGTCCTGGTCGCGGCGCAGCCGACGCGCGGGCTCGATGTCGGGGCGATCGAGTTCGTGCACCGCCGGCTCGTCGCGGAGCGGGATGCAGGACGCGCCATCCTGCTGGTCAGCTACGAGCTGGAGGAGATCCTCTCACTGTCGGACCGTGTGCTCGTCATGTACGAGGGCCGCATCGTGGCGGAGCACGGGCCGGACGCGACCGAGACGCAGCTCGGCGTGGAGATGACCGGCGGCGGCAGGGCGGCCGCCGGATGACCCGGGTGCGCGCGTGGCTGCGGGCCCACGGGCCGGGCATCCTGCTGCCGGTGGCCACAACCGTGCTCGCGTTCCTGATCGGCGGGCTGGTCGTGCTGCTGACCGGGCACGACCCGATCGCCGCCTACCGCGCGATCTGGAACGGCACCGGAATCACGTACCTCTTCCCGTGGACGCCGGCCGAGGACAAGACGTTCGCTGCGCTGAACCTGCAGCAGACGCTGCTCATCACCACCCCACTCGTCCTGACAGCCCTCGCGGTGGCCTTCCCGTACCGCTGCGGGATGTTCAACATCGGCGGCCAGGGCCAGTACACGGTGGGCATCGTCGGTGCGATCTGGGTGGGCACGCGCTGGCCGCACATGAGCAAGCCCGCGCACCTCTTCCTCGCCCTCGCCGCAGCGGCGGCGGCAGGCGCCATCTGGGGCGGGATCGCCGGCGTCCTCAAGGCCGTCAGCGGCGCCCACGAGGTGATCTCGACGATCATGCTCAACTGGATCGCGATCTACGGCGCGCAGTGGCTGTTCGAGCTGGGCGGCCCGATGCAGGGGTCTCAGCCGGATGTCCCGCAGTCCTCGGAGGTCGCGAGCTCGGCCAGGCTGCCCGCGATCTGGGGAACGCTGCAGCCCCTGCACGCCGGCTTCTACCTCGCCATCGCCGCGCTGGTCGTCTACTACGTCCTCATCAACCGCACCACGTTCGGGTTCGGCGTGCGTGCGGTCGGGCTGAACGCCGACGCGGCCCGGGCGAGCGGCATCCCGGTCGCCCGGAACTACGTCGCGGCGCTGGCGGTCGGCGGCGCGTTCGCCGGGCTGGCCGGCGCGTGTGACGTGCTGGGCTGGGAGTTCCACATCGTGACGAACGACATCGCCGCGAGCCAGATCGGCTTCATCGGTATCGCGGTCGCGCTGCTCGGCAGGAACACCGCAACCGGCATCGCGTTCTCGGCCCTGCTGTTCGGCGGCCTGCAGGTCGGCACGTCGACGCGCTCGCTCGACCCGAGCGTGTTCCCGCCCGAGCTGGCCGGGAACCTCGCGATCATCATCCAGGGCCTGATCATCCTCTTCATCGGGGCGCAGCTGCTGCTCGTCTACATCTGGAGGGCTCGAAAGCGGCGGCACACGGACGAGCCGCCGCCCACGGTGACAACGCCGCCGGTCGGGGCAGGAAGCCTGTGACCGTCGCTGAGCGCATGCGAACCGGGGCGACCCCGCGCCAGGTGGCGATCCTCGGCATCGTGCTGGGGGCGGTCGGGCTGGCGCTCGCCCTGCCGCCGCTCCAGGTCCAGACCGCGGCCGTGCCGGTCGTGTTCGGAGTGCTCGGGCTCGCCTGCGGCCTGTGGGCGGTGTCGCGCGGCGAGCGTCGCCTCGGCATCTGGGCGCTGGTCGTCGCGGTGGCCGCCACGGCGTTCGCCGTCTGGGTGCAGACCAAGAGCACCGCGTCGACCGAGCAGGTGCTGAGCGCCGGGCTGATCGCCTCCACCCTGGTCTACGCGACCCCGCTGGCCTACGCGGCGCTCGGCGGCATCTTCTCCGAGCGGTCAGGCGTGGTGAACATCGGTCTCGAGGGCATGATGCTGATGGGGGCGTTCTTCGGTATCTGGGGCGCCGACTGGAGCGGATCGTGGGCGATCGGCCTCCTGGTCGCGATGGTGGCGGGAGGCGTCACGGCGCTGGTGCACGCGGTGTTCGCGAACCACCTGCGCGCTGATCAGATCGTCACGGGCACGGCGATCAACTTCCTCGCGATCGGCATCACCGGCTACCTGTTCATCGATATCTATGGAGACAACGGCACGCCGTCCGCGATCAGCATGGTGCCGAACGTCAAGATCCCGGGGGTTCAGGACTGGTCGTACATCGGGCCGGCCATCGGCCAGCTGAATCTGATGACCTGGCTCGTGTTCGCGCTGCTCGTCCTGACCGAGGTCGTGCTCTTCCGCACCGCCGTCGGCCTGCGCATCCGCGCCGTCGGCGAGCACCCACTGGCCGCCGACACCGTCGGCATCCCGGTCTTCCGCATCCGCTACGGGGCCGTTGTGCTGTCCGGCATCCTCGCGGCGCTGGGCGGCGCCTACCTGTCGATCGGCTTCGTCGGATCCTTTGCGCAGAACATGACCGCCGGCCGGGGGTTCATCGCGCTGGCGGCGGTGATCTTCGGCAAGTGGCGCCCCTACGGGGCGTTCGCGGCGTGCCTGCTGTTTGGCTTCGCCAGCGGCGTCGCCGATCGGCTGCAGTCCGTGGCAGGCGTATCGGTGAACCTGCTGTCCACCATCCCCTACGTGCTCACGCTGATCGCGCTGGTCGGCCTCGTCGGCCGGTCTCGCGCTCCGGCGGCCGACGGCCAGCCGTACATCAAGGGGTAGATAGATGATTGATTCCACGACCCCGCACGTCTGACCGCCTGACTGCGGATAGTTGCACTGTAAGGGCGCTGCGACCGCATTCGCGATCTGCGTGATCGCAGATCGCTCATGACCGGTGCAAGGCGTTCCGCCTTGCACCTCGCGCATCGCGGCGTCCTCGGTCGGGCCGATATTCCCGATATCGGCCCTCCCTCGATCCTTGCGCTGCTTGCCTACCGATCGCTCAGACCGCACGGCGCCGTGGAATCAATCAT
>DATAHR010000015.1:0-19646 GCA_036263035.1 Gaiellales bacterium
GGCTTGCGAACCGCGTCAGGTCCGGAAGGAAGCAGCGCTAAGCAACGTCAGCCGGGTGCCGTGGGCCAGCCTGGAAGGAGCCGGCGTCACTGACACCGTCCGGGTGCGGGGCCTCGAAGGTGGGTGCACGGTCACTACACTCCCCTCGATGTCCGCGCTCTACCGAACCCACCGACCACAGGACTTCGGCCAGGTGGTCGGGCAGCCGCACATCGTGCAGACGCTGCGCAACGCCGTCGAGCTCGACCGCGTCGCCCACGCCTACCTGTTCGCCGGCCCGCGCGGCACCGGCAAGACGTCGATGGCCAAGATCCTGGCCAAGTCGATCAACTGCGAGCAGGGGCCCACGGTCACGCCGTGCCTGGTCTGCGAGTCCTGCCGGACGATTCACGACGCCACCGCCATCGACGTGATCGAGATGGACGCCGCCAGCCACCGCGGCATCGACGACATCCGCGAGATCCGCGACCGCGTGGCGCTTCGCCCAGCCCGCGGCCGGATGAAGGTCTACATCATCGACGAGGCGCACATGCTGACGAAGGAGGCCTCCAACGCGGTGCTGAAGACGCTGGAGGAGCCGCCCGACCACGTCGTCTTCGTGCTCTGCACCACCGAGCTGGGCGCGATGCTGCCGACCATCCGCAGCCGCTGCCAGCGGTTCGCCTTCCAACGGCCCGGCCTGGCGGACATCGCCCAGGTGCTGTCGCGCATCGCGACGGCCGAGACGATCGTGATCGACGACGCGGCGATCGAGCTGGTCGCCCGTGCAGCGGGCGGCAGCTTCCGTGACGGCGTCACGATCCTCGACCAGCTGTCGACGGCCTCGAGCGGGCCGATTACCGCGGAGGACGTCCGCAGCCTGCTCGGCACCGCCGATGAGGCGTCCCTGTTTGCGACCGTCGACCTCGTTGCCGCCGGCGACGCCGCCGGCCTGCTCGAGATGGTCGACCGGCTGGCAGAGTCAGGCACCGACCTGGCGTCGTTCACCACCGGGCTACTCGGCCATCTGCGCGGCCTGTTCCTGACCCAGCAGCTGGGCCGGCCGCCGGCCGATCTGGCGCTGGCGCCGCAGGAGCTCGAACAGCTCGCCGCTCAGGCGCAGGCGATCACGCCGCGCGCCGTGGTGCGGCTGATCGACCTCCTGCGCGAGGTGGTCGACGAGGTCAAGGAGGGCGGCGACCCGCGGCTGCCGCTCGAGCTGGCGCTGGTCAAGGTCAGCCGGCCGCAGTCCGAGCTCGCACTCGAGGCGCTCGACCAGCGGCTGTCGCAGCTGGAGGGCGGCCAGCCGCCCGCCCGCCCGGCGCCGCCCCCGGCGCCGCCGGCATCGGAGCAGCGAGCGCCCGCGGCTGCCCCGCCCCAGGCCGCCCCGGCTCCGCCACCGCCGGCAGCTCCTGCCCCTGCCCCTGCCGCCGAACCGGCGGAGATGACGGTCGAGCAGCTCGGCCAGCGCTGGTCGGAAGCGATCCTGCCGGAGATCGGGAGGCGGGCGACGCCGCTGCACGCCCTGGTGGCGCCGTCGCGCCCGGTCTCCTATGACGGCTCCGAGGTGGTCGTGAGCCTCCCCGCGTCACAGTCGTTCGCGAAGAGCATGATCGAGACGCCTCAGAACCTGCAGCTGATCACCGAGGTCGTCGGCCAGGCACTGGGCGGCTCGCCGCGCGTGCGGTTCGTCGTCGCGGGGGAGGATGATGCGCCCGCCGAGACGGCCGCAGACGAGGAGCAGGTGTCCGAGGACGAGCTCGTCTCGCGCCTCGCCCAGGAGTTCGACGCACACGAGGTGTGACCACCAGTTCGAAGGAGCGCAGAATGACGAAGATGGACCCGAACAAGATGATGGCCCAGCTGGGGCAGATGCAGGCCCAGATGGAGAAGGCGCAGGAGGAGCTGAAGACCGCCTACGTCGAGCACAGCGCCGGCGGCGGCGCGGTGACGGTCAAGGTCTCCGGCGCGCTCGAGGTCTCGGAGATCACGATCAAGCCGGAGGCGATCGACCCCGACGATCCGGAGATGCTGCAGGACCTGCTTGTCTCGGCCGTCAACGGGGCCCTCGCCGCCGCCCAGCAGATGCAGCAGCAGAAGATGATGGGCCAGCTCGGCGGCCTGGGCGGGCTCGGCCTGCCCGGCATGTAGGAGTCGCAGAGCGCTAGTTGTACTCCCCCGCGGTCGACAACCTGATCACGCAGCTCGCCCGGCTGCCCGGCATCGGACGGCGCACCGCGCAGCGGCTTGCGTTCTTCATCCTGCGGTCGAGTCCCGAGCAGGCGCTCGCGCTCGCCGATGCGATCCGTGAGGTGAAGGAGAAGATCGGGTTCTGCGAGGAGTGCTTCAACCTCGCGGAGGGGCCGCTCTGCACCATCTGCCAGGATGCCCGCCGCGACCGGTCGGTGATCTGCGTCGTCGAGGACCCGAGCGACATCGTCGCCATCGAGCGGACGCACGAGTACCGCGGGGTCTACCACGTGCTTGGCGGGGCACTGTCGCCGATCGACGGCGTCGATCCGGAGCACCTGCGGATCGCCGAGCTGCTTCAGCGCGTGGAGCGAAACGACGCAACGGAGGTCGTGCTCGCCACCAACCCGACGATGACCGGCGAGGCAACGGCGGTGTACATCGCCGACCGGCTCCGCGACCGCGTCCGGGTGACACGGCTGGCGAGCGGGCTGCCCGTGGGCGGCGATCTGGAATACGCCGACGAGGTCACGCTGGGACGCGCCTTCGCCGGCCGGCGCGACATGTAAGCGCCGGTCACGGCTCCGCCACGATCCTTCTCCGCCGCCTCTCGAGAGCGTGCCGGCAGCCGGCACGGCCTCTGAGGCGATTTTTGGCCGACAGCGGACGCTTGGGGCGCCCGCGCGTACCGCGCCACTAGGCTGCGGCCCGTGGACATGCACCGCTACTCGCAGGAGACCGAGCGCCTGGCGCAGCGCGTCATGCAGATCTCCCTCGACCGGCTGCGGATGGACGCCCCGCTCGATGGCCCGTCCACCCCGGAGCAGCTGTACCAGCGCGCCGGGCAGACGGTCACACCCGAGGGGATCGGCGGCGACCGCGCGCTGCGTGTCTGGACGGACGTGCTGGCGCCGGCATCGATGTCGGTCGACCACCCGCGTTACCTGGCCTTCATCCCGGGTGCCCCAACGGAGGCCTCGACCCTGTTCGATCTGGTGGTTGGCGCGTCGGCGATGTACGGCGGCAACTGGCTGGAGAGCTCCGGCGCCGTGTACGCGGAGAACCAGGCGTTGCGGTGGATCGCCGATCTGGCCGGCATGCCGGCGGAGGCAGGCGGCTGCTTCGTCCAGGGCGGAACCGTTGGGAACCTGTCAGCGCTGGTGGCGGCACGGCATGCCGCCGGAGAGCGTGCGGGTTCGCGCCCGGAGCGCTGGCGGGCGGCGGTGACCGAGGAGACGCACAGCTCCGTCGCCTACGCGCTGCGCAACGTCATGGACGTCGAGCCGCTGTTCGTGCCGGCCGACGAGCGCGGCCGGATGACCGGCGAGGCGCTGCGTGAGGCGCTCGATGCGGACGGCGCGGATGGCGTGTTCGCGGTCGTTGCCACATCAGGCACCACAAACCTGGGGATCGTCGACGACCTGGCCGGCATCGCGGACGTCTGCGAGGAGCGCGGCATCTGGATGCACGTCGACGGCGCGTACGGGGCGGCCGCGCTGGCGGCGCCGTCGGTACGGCACCTCTTCGACGGCATCGAGCGGGCGGACAGCTTCATCGTCGATCCGCACAAATGGCTGTTCGCGCCGTTCGACTGCTGCGCGCTGATCTACCGGGAGCCTGAGCTCGCGCGGCTGGCGCACACGCAGCATGCCGGGTACCTCGACCCGATCACCGCGCGTAGCGAGTGGAACCCGTCGGACTACGCGGTGCACCTCTCGCGACGGGCGCGGGGTCTGCCGTTCTGGTTCTCGCTGGCCGTACACGGTACGGACAGCTACCGCGACGCGATCGAGAGCACGCTCGCCGTGGCGCGGGCGGGCGCGGAGGAGATCCGGAGCCGGCCCTACCTGGAGCTCCTGGTGGAGCCGGATCTGTCCGTGCTCACGTTCCGGCGCGTGGGCTGGAGCGCGGAGGACTATCTCGAGTGGACGCGGCAGCTGCTGGATCAGGGCTACGCGTTCGTCACGCCGACGACGCACCGCGGCGAGCCGTGCACGCGGTTCGCGGTGATCAACCCGCGGACGACGGTGTCGGATCTCGCAGGGATCCTGGCCACCATGGCGTAGCAGGGGTCTGTCGAAGCCAGACCCCATTACACTCCCGGGGTGGAAAACCCCGTTCCTACGCTGGCCGCGCGCGTCAACGTCATGAAGTTCGGCGGCTCGTCCGTCGCCGATACCGACAAGATCCGGAACGTCGCCCGCCGGCTCGTCGCGATGCACGAGACCGGACGCCCCGTGGTCGGCGTCGTCTCCGCCATGGGCGAGACCACCGACACGCTCGCCGCGCTCGCCGCCGAGGTCTCCCCCCGCCCGCATCCGCGCGAGATGGACATGCTGCTCTCGACCGGCGAGCGCATCTCCGCAGCGCTCTGCGCGATGGCGATCGAGGATCTCGGCCATCGCGCCGTGTCGCTGACCGGGTCACAGGCCGGAATCGTCACCGACACCCGCCATACCAACGCGAAGATCGTGGACATCCGCCCGCGACGCATCCTCGAGGCGCTGTCCGATGGGCGCATCGTGCTCGTCGCTGGATTCCAGGGCGTCTCCACGGAGTTCGACGTGACGACGCTCGGACGCGGCGCATCCGACCTGACGGCGGTTGCCCTCGCGGCGGCGCTCGACGGCGACTGCGAGATCTACACCGACGTCGAGGGCGTCTACACCGCTGACCCGCGGATCGTGCCGAACGCACGCAAGCTGCCGCGCGTCTCACCGCTCGAGATGCTCGAGATGGCCGGGTCGGGCGCGCGCGTCCTGCAGCTACGATCGGTCGAGTTCGCCCGCAACCACGGCGTGCCGATCCACGTCCGCTCGACCTTCTCGGGGGCGGAGGGAACCTGGATCCGGGAGGACCCAACCATGGAAGACGCAATCATCTCCGGCATCACCCACACCGTCGACGAGGCGTACGTCACGCTCACCGATGTCCCCGACAAGCCGGGCACGGCCGCAAGCATCTTCAACGCCGTCGCCGGCGCCGGCATCAACGTCGACACGATCATCCAGAACGCCGTCACCCATGGCGACGCCGACGTCACGTTCTCGATCCCGCGCAACGACCTGCTGCTCATGACCGCCACGATCGAGGATCTGTGCCGCGAGCTCGGCCTGCACTGGCGGGTCGACGACGAGGCGGGCAAGGTGAGCCTGATCGGGGCCGGCATGAAGAGCCACCCGGGCATCGCCGCCCGCATGTTCCAGACGCTCGCCGAGCACGGCATCAACGTGCGGATGATCGCCACGTCCCCGATCAAGGTGTCCTGCGTGATCTCGCGCGACAAGGTCGGCGAGGCCGTGAAGGCCCTGCACGACGCGTTCGCTGACGAGCTCGAGCAGTCACATCAGGGAGCTGCCCATGTCTGAGCCCCGCGTTGCCGTGGTCGGAGCGACGGGCGCCGTCGGCCCGGAGGTGCTGTCGATCCTCGCCGAGCGGTCGTTCCCCGCCGCCGAGGTGGTGCCGTTCGCGTCGGCCCGTTCGGCGGGCACCCGGGTGGCCTTCGGCGATGGGCAGCTGGAGGTGCGCGAGCTGACCGAGGACGCGCTGGGTGGATTCGACCTCGCGCTCTTCTCGGCGGGTGGCGGCACCTCGAAGCGCTACGCCCCGGAGGCGGTCAAGCGCGGCTGCGTGGTGATCGACAAGTCGAGCGCGTTCCGCATGGACCCGGCGGTTCCGCTGGTCGTGCCGGAGGTGAACGGCGAGGCTGCCGCCGCCCACCAGGGGATCATCTCGAACCCGAACTGCTCGACGATCCAGCTGGTGGTCGCGCTGAAGCCGCTGCACGACGCGGCCCGGATCCGCCACATGACGATCGCCACGTACCAGGCCGTGTCAGGTACCGGCAAGCGTGCGATGGAGGAGCTTCGCTCGCAGTCGTTGGCGGTCTTGCAGGGTGCTGACGTCCAGCCGGACGTTTATCCTCATCCGATCGCCTTCAACGCGCTGCCGCAGTGCGACGCGTTCGAGGGTGACGAGACCACCGAGGAGACGAAGCTGGTTCACGAGACCCACAAGATCCTGGAGGACGACTCCATCGGCATCAGCGCCACCTGCGTGCGCGTGCCGGTCTGGCGCTCGCACTCCGAGGCCGTCTGGATCGAGACCGAGCGGCCGCTCGGCGCCGACCGCGCGCGCGAGCTGCTCGAGGGGGCGCCCGGCGTGCGGCTGGTGGACGACCCCGCGCAGGCGCGCTACCCCATGCCGAGCGACGCGGCGGGCGCGGACGACGTGCTTGTCGGGCGGATCCGCGAGGACCGGTCGCGCACCAACGGGCTGGCGCTGTGGGTGGTGGCGGACAACCTGCGCAAGGGCGCAGCCCTGAACGGCGTGCAGATCGCCGAGCTGCTGGCCGCCCGCGGCCTGATCCGTGTCCCCGAGCAGGAGCGCGTCGCGTGAGGCGAGGCATGCGGGGCCATCTCTGCCCCGTGTGCGTCCGGCCGGTGCGCGAGGGAACGTGCTCGCAGCACGGTCCCTGGAAGGCGCACCAGCTGCTCAGTCACGGCGACCGGCGCCGGGCGGAGCGTGAACGCTGGCAGCCCTTCGAGCCGCTGGCACACGCGTGTCCCCGCTGCCTGGGAGACGTGGCCGAGACGCGCGGGCGCTTCGGCTGTCTCGACCACGGGCACGACCACGACCAGCACGGGCCCTTCCGGGTCGACGAGCTGCTGCTGCCGTCCGCGCAGCGGGAATCGGCGATGGCGCGCCACCGGCTGGCCCGGCGCTCACAGGCGCGGCGACGGGAGCCGGCATCGCTCTCGGCGATCAGCGTGCGCCTCCCCGATCCGGGCCGAAGCGCCCGGGTCGTGATCTCGGCCAGCATCGTGGCCGGGACGCTGGCGTTCCTGGCGCGCTAGGCGGGCAGGACGGCCTTCGCGACCGCCGGCCCCTTCGGGCTCGGCCCGCCGCTCCCCGGCTCGAGCGTGATCACGATGGTGTCGCCGGGCGCCGCGTGCTTGGTGAGCGTGAACGAGATGCCGTTTCCGCCGGCGAATGTGCCCGCGGCGATCGGCACCGACTGCCCGTGTGGGATCACCCATGCCTCGTACGTGTGGTTCGCGGGTGCGGGCCGCAGGTTCCCGACGAGGGTGGCGTCGCCGCTCCGGTAGGCCACCACGTTGCCGACATTGCCGACGCTGGTGACGGCGGCGATGGTCTGCGGGCTCTGGTCGTTTCGCAGCGAGACGTTCCAGATCACGAGGCCCACCACCGCGACGGCGAGCACCGGAACGGCCACGGCCGAGAAGCGCGGCCACCACGACCATCGCCGGCCGGCCGGCTCCTGGTCCTGCCGATCTGTCGACACGACCGCCGGGCCGATCGACGCCATCACGCGGTCGCGCAGGTCGGGCGGCGGCTCGGCGGCAGGGGCCGAGAGCGCGATCGCGGCCGACACGGCCTGCATCTCGCGGAGCTGGCCGCGGCAGCGCTCGCACTCGGCGAGGTGCTCCTCGACCCGGCGCTCGTCCTGCGGGTCGAGCCCGTGCAGCGCGTGCGCGGCGATCAGCTCGTCGACGTGTTCCATTCCTGCTCCGGGTGCATGCCCGACGCGGCCAGCAGCTCGCGCAGGGCGTTCATTGCCGCGAAGGTGCGGCTCTTGACGGTGCCGATGGGGACGGCCAGCCGCTCGGCGAGCTGCGACTGGGTGTAGCCCGCGAAGTACGCGAGCTCGAGCACCTCGCGGTGCGGATCGGGCAGCTTCGACATCGCCGCGCGAACCTGCTCGCGCGCGACGCCCTGCCAGGCCTGATCCTCCACGGGGAGCGACGCGTCGGGGATGTCACGCGCCTCCTCGATCGCGTCGGCGCGGCGGCGCTCCTCGCGGCGGACGGTATCGACGGCCTTGTGATGTGTCACGGTCAGTATCCAGGTCGAGGGCTGGCCCCTCGACGAGTCGAACTTCGATGCCTGGTTCCAGATGGCGAGGAACGCCTCCTGGACGACGTCCGCGGCCAGATCGCGGTCGCGGACGACGCGCAGCGCCAGGGAGTACGCCGGTCCGGCGTAGAGGTCGTACAGCCGCGCGAACGCGTCCCTGTCCCCGCGCGCGACCAGTGCGAGCAGCCCGTGATCGGACAGGTGCTCCGTGATCGGATCCCTTCTCGGTGTGCGATCGGTCATTCGCCTGCCGCGGTCAACTGGTTCACTGCAGCCCGGCCGGCGCGGGGTTGACGAGGGCGAGCCGTGCGCGCAGGCGCTCGAGCCGGCTCTCCTCGCTGACCGTCTCGATCGCCCGCAGGTCGAGTCGCTCGAGCGACACGCGGCCGGCCGTGCGTTCGGGGTGAAAGCCGAGGTCGCGGAGGAAGTCGGCGGGAAAGATGGTGCGGTGTCCCAGGAACCGGGAGGCAAAGCCCTCGTCCGGCGGATAGCGGTACCCGAACGTCTCCAGCGCCGGCAGCCCGCGGTCACGGCACTCGCCGATGGCCGCGAGGAAGAGGCTCTGGAGCACCCAGGGGCTCTGCGCGTCGGTCAGATAGGCGCACGTGACCAGCACCGCGTCGCGGCCCGGCGGCCCGGCGGGCAGATGTCTCGCCCGCGCGAACAGATCGCTCGGCCCGTACTGGATGAGGCCGATCACGCGGCCCTCGTCGACGTAGAGCTTGCCCCACGGCCCGAAGTCGTCCTCGGTGTCGCGGGCCCAGCGGGTGCGGTCGCCGGGGCGGCCGCCCGGCCGGGTCTGCCACCACATGCACTCCCGGCAGGGAGGCGGGGCGGAATCGACGGTCGCGCCGGTGAGGTGCTCGACGCCGGTCATGCCGCCGGAGGCGCGACGTCGTCGACCACGACCGAGACGGACGACGGCTGGAGGTCGATCATCGAGCCGAGGTAGTCCCGCACGCGGCGGCTGACCTCGGCAGCCACTGCCGGGATGCTGGCGCCCCAGTCGGTCACCAGGTGCAGCTCGAGCCCGACTGCGTTGCCGTCCGAGACCACCCGCACCCCCTTTGGCGCGCGCTCCGGGTCGACCGCGCCGCGCTCGCCGCCGGCGATGGCGTAGACGCCCGGCACCTCGACCGCCGCTGCCGCCGCGTAGGTGGCGATGACGGCGTGGCTGATGTGCGCGCTGGCGGCTGCCGAATGCACGGATTCCGGCTGCAGGTCCTGCGGCGGTTCCATGGGCCATATCGTACGTCGCACCACCATGACACTTGACAGACGCTAAAGTGATGTCATAATGACGTCATGGACATGTCAGGACACATCGAGGCGCTGCGGGCCGACCTGGCATCGGCGGCGTCGATCGCCGACGAACAGGGCCAGCGGATCGCGGATCAGCTCGTTCGGGCGCTCGAGCCGGCGCTGCTGTTGCGGCTGCAGGACATCCTCGCCGAGGCGGCGATGGAGCTGGACGACCAGCTGCCGGGCCACGTCGAGGTACGGCTGTCGGGCCGGGACATCGGCCTGCACTACAGCGAGAGCGCGCCGGAGCCGCAGCAGCAGCCGGCCGATGACGAGCAGGCGGCGGCACGGATCACCCTGCGGCTGCCGGAGAGCCTGAAGACGCGTGCCGAGGCCGCTGCCAACGGCGAGGGCATCTCGCTCAACACCTGGCTCGTGCGGGCGACAGCGCGGGCGCTGGAGCGGGGCGGCCGCCGCGGCGGGGGCGGGTTCGGGCAGCGGCTGACCGGCTACACGACGAGTTGAACAGGGGGAACCATGGAGCCACGACACGACACACTTCCGGCCAGCGCGGCGGCGATGCTGACGCCCTGGACGCAGCCGACCACGGCGCCCACGCGCCCGGCACGGCATACGCGACACGAGATCACGACACTGCGACGGACCGGGTTCGCCCGGTCGTGAGGAGCATCAGATGAGCACCCATCAGACACCACAGCCTCCGCGCCTGCGGCTGGACCTGCCTGCAGGGCGGATCGAGATCACGACCTGGGACCAGCCCGTGACGGCCGTCTCGGTCGAGCCGATGAACGACGACCAGGCATCGATCGAGGCCGCAGCCGCGGTTCGCGAGGATCTGCGCGATGTCGGAGGCCGGCAGGAGCTGATCGTCGAGGCGCCTGGCAAGCGGTCGTTCCTCGGGTTCCGGCGGGAGCCCGAGATCCGCTACACAATCCAGGCGCCGCACGGCTGCGAGGTCGTCTGCAAGACCGCGTCAGCCGACGTGAGCGCGCTCGGCAGGCTGGGCGCCGTGGAGATCACCACGGTGTCCGGCGACATCACCCTCGGTGACGTCGACGGAGACGCAGAGCTGAAGACGGTGAGCGGCGACGTCGAGAGCGGCCGCATCGCCGGATCGCTCGAGTGCTCCACGGTCTCGGGCGACCTCGACGTCGGCCCGGTGGGCGGCGACGCGACGACCAAGAGCGTCTCCGGCGACGTCCGGCTGGCGCAGTCCGGTGGCTCGGTCGGTGCGAAGACCGTGTCCGGGGACGTGCTGCTGGACGCGGTGTCCAGTGGCGAGGTGCGGATCCAGACCGTGTCCGGCGACATCACTGTGGGCGTGACTCCCGGCGCCCGTCTCTGGATGGACGTGTCGACGGCGAGCGGCTCGACCGAGTCGGAGCTCGACCCGCTCGAGAACGACGGCCTCAGCCGCGAGGTCGATCTGCGCATCACCGGCAAGTCGACGAGCGGGGACGTGCGGCTGTTCCGGGCCAAGGCAGTGGCGGCAGGGGTTCAGCCGGCGGGCAAATGAGCATGACGGACACCAGCACGGGCAAGGTGGTGGTCAACCGATCGATGTCGCTCGACGGCTTCATCGCCGGCCCGAACGACACCATGGACTGGGGCGGCGGCCGCCCGCTCGCCGACTTCCTGGCACCGGGCGATCTCGCCGAGATCGCTGCCGCCACGGGGGCGATGCTGATCGGCCGGCGAACCTGGGAGGTGGGCAGCAGGATGGAAGCCGAGGAGCCCGGCAGCGTCGACTACCCGTTCTACGGCCCGTTCTTCCTCCTGACCCACCGGCCGCTCGATCCCCCGGATCCGGACGTCACCATCCTCAGCGGTGATATCGGGGAGGCGGTTGCGACCTCGCTGGAGGCCGCGAAGGGCAAGAACCTGGAGATCCTGGGGGCGGACGTGGCGGGCCAGTGCCTCGAGCGCGGTCTGGTCGACGAGATCCTGGTCTACCTCCTGCCGGTGGTGCTCGGCGACGGCGTCCGCCTCGCGCCCCCGGGGCTCTCGAGGGTGGATCTGGAGCCGGTCAGCGCCCGCCGGTCAGGAGACGCCACCATCCTTCGATTCAACGTCCGCAGGTAGCGCCGCCGTCCGCAAGCGGAGCAGCGCGACCTCCGGCCTGGCCAGGAGGCGGAACGGCACCAGCGTCGTCCCAGTGCCGCGCGACACCACGAGCGTCGTGCTGCCGACCCGGTGCACGCCGTCCAGATACCGCCAATGCGTATGCGACAGCCGGACGCGACCGCCCGGCCGCGGCAGGCAGATCTGGCCGCCGTGCAGGTGCCCGGCGAGGACGAGCGAGCACGCCCCGTCGGGCAGGTCGTCGACCACGTCGGGGAAGTGTGCGAGCAGGATCCGCAGGGAGGCGCGCTCGGTGAAGAGCTCCGCCGGGCGCGCGTCGCCGCGCGTCCACCGCTCGGGCTCCATCCCGGCGATCTCGATCACCTGCCCGCCGTGCTCGACAATGACGCTGCGGTCGCGCAGCAGCTGCATCGGGGCATTGCCCCACTCCTCCGGAACCACCGCGCGGGAGAACGGATCGCGCGTATCGCCGGTGTCGTGGTTGCCGAGCGACCCGTACATGCCGAGCGGCGGCTGCAGCCGAGCGAGCTGCTCCAGCACGGCGCGCTCACCCCAGCGGTGCGTGATGATGTCGCCGGTCACCACGACCATGTCCGGCTGGCAGGCAACGCCGTAGGCGATCGCCTTTCGCATCGTGCGGACGTTGAACGACGGGCTGCCGGCATGGAAGTCCGACAGGTGAAGGATCGTCAGGCCCTCGAGCGTCTCGGGCAGGCCCGCAACCGGCACCTCCACCTCGTGCGCCTCGAGCCACTGCGCCTCGAACAGGCCCCAGCCCGCGAGCGCACCGCCGGCGGCGAAAGCGGCCGTGGCCGCCCGCCGCGACCTACTCCACGCCACGAACGCTGTCGAACTCGTCCCGGAGCCGGCGGCGCGCGGCGCCGATCCGCTCGCGCAGCATCTCCATCCGCTCCTCATCGGCCGAATGGCCGTTGCCGCTGGCAGCGACCGGCGCCTCCCGCGAGCTGAGCAGGCGCACGATGGCAGCGACTGCGGCGAGGAGAACGGCGATGCCCACGATGCGACGCACGCCTCGCAGTTTACCGCCCGCTCATCCGCAGGCAGACCACAGGCCGACGCCGCCGAGCGCCGCTCGCCGCTCCAGCGCGGCCAGCTCCGAGGCATGTGCGGTGTTGGGCGGGATCGACAGGGTCCGTGCATAGCCGGCCGTGATCAGGCGGGCGTTGACGAACAGCTCCGGCCGCCCCGGGCGCTCGAGGTACACGTAGGCGAGCCACCGGCCGTACACGTCGTGGAGCTGGCGGTCGTAGACGAGGCGGACGCTGCGGCCCGTCAGCAGGTGCTTGGTGTACGCCGACGCCTCGGGGCCATAGCAGCCGACCGGCCTGCGGGGATCGACCGTCTCGGGCGTGTCGATGCCGAGCAGACGCACGTCGAGGGTTCGCGACCCGGCCTGCACAATCACCGTGTCACCGTCGACCACGCGTGCGACGGTGCCATGCGTCGGCGGCGGGCCGTCGCCGCGAGCCCACAGCCAGCCGGCCGCGACGAGGGCGACGAGGATGAGCGCGGGCACCAGACGGTTCATGCGGACACGGTACGAGCGGTCCCTGCCACGTGTCTGTCACGAGGTGTCGCGGAAGTGTGCCGGTCAGCCGGTGGCGGGCCGCCGCACCAGTGGGTAGCGGCCGTCGGTTTTCTCGAGCACGCCCTCCGCGATCAGGCCGTCGATCAGCTCGAGCACGTGGGACTCGGTGCGGTGTGCAAGCTCCCCGTGGCTCTCGAGCCGGTGGTGGCCGGCCGCGACCAGGTCGCGGCTGCGCCCACCGCGGAGCACCTGGGTCAGCCGCGTGCGTCCCACCGCGCCGCGCGTCTCGTCGACCGCGCGCATGACCGCCGCCCGCTCGTCCACCTCGAAGGCGGACGCGGTGCGGGTGCCGTGGTTGTCGCAGCAGAGCTCGTCCGGTCGCGGCGCGGGCTGGTCGCCGAAGTACCCGAGCAGCTCGGCGCGCCGGCAGCGATCGCCGGATGCGTAGCGGTCGATCGCCTTGAGGCGGTCCCAGCGCAGGCGCTCCTGCTGCCGCATGGCGACCAGCGCCGCACTGCGGTGCGCACGGTTGAGCGACGGCGCGGCGAGCCGCCCGGCGAACGTGCCGGCCCGGGCGGGGAACAGCTCGAGTGCTCCCGCGCGCTCCAGCACGGCAACGGCGATCTGCGGCTCGTCCACCTGCAGGTCGCGAGCGGAGACGGCGAAAACGCCCGTCGGGTCGGCGGCGCGGGCGAGCACGGAATGCACTCCCTCGAGCTGGCCGGGCTCCAGCTTCGACCGCTCGATGAAGTACGCGATCAGGCCCTTGTCGGCACCGCAGTAGAGCAGCGTGCAGACCGCCGGGGCACCGTCCCGCCCGGCACGGCCGGCCTGCTGGTAGTACTCCTCCGGCGAGGCCGGGATCGTCCAGTGCACGACCGACCGCACGTCGGCCTTGTCGATGCCCATACCGAATGCGGTCGTCGCCGCGACCGCCTGCAGCTTCCCGGCGAGGAAGTCCTCGAGGGTGGTGGTGCGCTCCTCCCCCTCCAGCCCGGCGTGATACGGGGCGGCGCTGATGCCGGCGCCGAGCAGGTGCGCGGCCACCTCCTCGCAGGTCTTGCGCCGCCCGCAGTAGACGACGGCGGGCAGGCGGCTCGGATCCTTGAGGTGGGCGAGCAGCATGCGGGGCTTGCCGGCCTCGCCGGCGACATGCAGCACCTCGAAGAAGAGGTTCGGACGGTCGAACCCGGTTCGTGCCATCACCGGATCCTGGAGCCCGAGCGCGCTGACGATATCCCGGGCGACACGCGGCGTTGCCGTTGCGGTCAACGCCATGGTGGGCGGCGACCCGAGGCGGCGGCGCACGTCGGCCAGTCGCAGGAAATCGGGTCGGAAGTCGTGGCCCCACTCCGAGAGGCAGTGCGCCTCGTCGATGGCGAGGCGGTCGACGCCGGCGGCCCCGATGGCATCCAGGAAGCGCCGGCTGGAGAACCGCTCGGGTGCGACGTAGACGAGGCGGGCACGGCGATCGGCGATGCGGCGCAGGCAGGCGGCGACCTCGTCCCCGCTCATGATCGAGGCGATCATCTCGACGCCCTCGTGGCCGGCGGCACGCAGCGCGGCGGACTGGTCCTGCATGAGGGCGATCAGCGGCGAGACGACGAGCGTGAGGCCCTCGCCGATCAGGGCGGGCAGCTGGTAGCAGAGCGACTTGCCCGAGCCCGTCGGCATGAGGGCGAGCACGTCGCGACCGGAGAGCGTGCCCTCGATCGCCTCCCGCTGGCCGGGGCGGAACTCGTCGTAGCCGAACAGGCGGCCAAGCTCGGTGGTGAGATCGGGAGCGATCGCAGACATGGGCTCCGCAGTGTCGCACGACCGGCGGACGGGCGCCCCCTCGGTCTCAAAGCAGGGTGGAGGCCGTTGTGACCCGATCGCCGAGGGGTTGGCACACCTGCCCGGATGGTTGAGCGAAGCCCGGCCGGGCGGTCTCAAAGCAGGGTGGAGGCCGTCGTCACCCGATCGGCGCCGAACCGGCACACGTCTGCGGGAGATCTACGCCGTCTGCTCGTGCGAGCGCCCGGCGCCGATCGCGAGCAGCACCAGCGCCGCGACGATCACCGCGCACAGGAACTGCCCGATCCAGCCGACGTCGAGCAGCCTTCTCCCGATGATGCCGCCGAGCAGCGCACCCGCGATCCCGACCAGCGCCGTCTCGAACCACGTCAGGCTCTGGCGACCCGGGATCACGAGCCGTCCCAGCCCGCCGATCACCAGGCCCACGGCGATGTACCAGGCGATCGTCCAGAACGCCCAGAGGGCGAACCCGAACACGCCGAACCCGAAGGCCATCAGCAGCACCACGGCAATCAGAGCGATCAATGCGATCGGCATGGACGCAACGCTACCGCCGCCCGGGAGCCGGCTCTCACCCCGATCGGGCTAACCGCGGAGTCACGCCGGCGCGCGGTCTGCGCGCTCTGGCCGCCGGGCCGGTGCCCTGCGCGGCTCGCGCCTCAGCCAGTGGCATGCCACCAGACCGAGGCCGCCGAGCAGCGCAGCCGCCACGTACGTGTGCCTCGCCGCCGGCACCACCGCCGGCACGTGGGCGCCGGTCTTCTCGGCGGCGTGCACCGCCGCATCCGAGAGCGACGCCACGAAGATGATCCCCGCCACGGCGGTGCCCAGGCCCGCGCCCACCTGGCGTGCGAGCGGGATCGACGACGTGGCCTTGCCCTCTCGCCCCGCCTCGCCGTCCGACAGCACGACCGAGAACAGCGCCGGGCTGGCGATCCCCATGCCGAGGCCCGAGACCGCGTAGGCCGCGATCGGCAGCGCCACCCCGCCAGCCGGCACTGCCATCACCAGCGTGCCCACGAAGACGAGCAGCGTCCCCAGCAGGATCTGGTCACCGGGCGCGGCGTCGAACCGGGCGGCGGCCATCGAGCCGGTCGTCCAGCCGAGCGTCGTCAGCACGAGCGCGATCGCGACCACGCCCACCGGCTCGCCGAAGCCGACCTGCAGCTGCAGCGGCAGGTACACCTCGGCGCCGAGGAACGCCGCGCCCGAGGCGAGCGACGCCACGTTGGCGGCGATCGAGACCGGCCGGTGCGTGAACACGGGCACCCGCGTCCGCCGCTCGTAGACGAGGAACGCCACCGCCGGCACGACGGCGATCAGCGCGAACACGGGGTTGCGCGCCGCGACCAGCAGCGCGAACACCGTCGCCCCGAGCAGCACCGGGCCGATCACGTTCAGCGGCTCGTGGCGGTGCTGCGGCTCGCGCGCCGGGTGCGAGCGCATCGCCAGCCGTGCGGCCCACGCAACGATGGCGATCAGCGGCAGGTTCACCCAGAACACCCAGCGCCAGCCGATCGAGCCGGTCAGGGCCGCGCCAAGGGCCGGCCCGACCAGCGCCGACACGCCCCACATCGCCGCATTCAGCCCGAACGCCCGCGGCCGCAGCGAGCCCGGCACGTACAGGGCGAACAAGCCCAGCGGCACGGCGAACATGAACCCCGCGCCCAGCCCGAGCACGCCGCGCGACAGCGCCACCACTGGCATGCTCGGGGCGAGGCCGCCGACGATGTTCGCGGTCGTGAACAGCACGCAGGCGATCGCGAAGCTGCGCGCAACGCCGTAGCGGTCGATCAGCGCACCGGCCAGCGGCAGCGTGATGCAGATGGTGACCATGGTGGCTCCGACCGCGATCGAGATCATGTCGACGCCGCCGATGTCCTGCGCCGCGCTCGGCAGCGCGGTCACCACCATCAGGGCGTCGAGCGAGCCGAGGAAGGTCGCGCCGAGCGCGGCCACCATCAGCGCGCGGTACGGCGAGCGGAACAGCGCGGAGTAGCTCGGGACCGAGGTTGCCTGCGACACGGCCGCTCCGCTGCCGGGGCTCAGGAGCCCTGGTAGATCTTGTCGGTCGCGGGATACGTCCGCACGACGTGCCGGTTGAACTGCAGCTCGTCGTAGCTGAGACCGGCCGCCGCGCCCACGAGCTGGGCGAGGTGGAAGATGGGCAGGTTGAACTCCATGTCGGCCTCGCGGGAGGCCTTGCCCTGCCAGGCGTCGAGCGACAGGTGGCAGAGCGGGCACGGCGTCACCATCGCGTCGGCGCCCGCCTCCTTGGCCTCGGCCAGCGGCTGGATCAGCTCCCCGAGCGCGACCTCCGAGCGGGCGAGCACGATCGGGAACCCGCAGCACTTGATCTTGCTCGGATAGTCGACCGGCTCCGCGCCGCAGGCCTCGATGATCCGCTCGAGCGACTGCGGCCGGTCGGGGTCCTCGAAGCCGAGCAGCCTGGAGGGCCGCAGGATCTGGCAGCCGTAGAAGGGGGCGATCTTGACACCCACGAGCGGCCGCTGCGCGATCTCCTTCAGGCGCTCATAGCCGTCGCCCTCTGCGATCTCCCAGAGCAGGTGACGCACGTCGACGCCGCCGGAGTACGACGCCGCACCGACCTCCTTGAGGTTGCGGTTGACGCGCTCGAGCAGGTCGGGGTCCGCCTGCAGCTTCTTGTTCGCCTGGCGCAGGTTGAGCGTGCAGACGTTGCAGATCGTCAGCAGCGTGTCCTGGCCGAGCTGCTCTGCCTGGCCGAGGATGCGCGCGTTCAGATGCAGGTAGTACTCGGGGCGCGCCTCGTGCACGTCGCCGGCGCCGCAGCACGTGAAGCCGGGGATGTCGACCAGCGTCATGCCCAGCTTGTCGGCGATGGCGCGGGTGGAGGTGTCCAGCTCCTTCTGGGACAGGCTGGCGAGGCAGCCCGGGTAGTACGCGTAGCTCGACTTCACTCGGATTCCTTTGCTTGGGCCTCTTCCGGCGGCCGCCGCGGGCCGGCCGTCGCCTCGGCGCGCGCCGCCTTCTCCTGCGCGTCGATCAGGGTGTGCAGCTTGCGCACCTCGTCCAGCTTGTTGGCCGAGTGCGCCCGCAGCGGGTTCGGCACCTTCCCCGCCCGCGCCAGCTTCAGCGCGAACGGGATGTCCTTGATCGCGTTGATGGCCCCGACCGTCTCCGGCACGAGGTTGGTCTCGAGCAGGTAGCCGGTCTTGTGGGTGGACTTCACGAACACCTTCGCGTGCCTGGCCCCCGGATCGGAGTGCATGCCCGCCTGGTAGATGGCGGCGCCGACCTTGGCGATCGCATCGCGGGGATGCACACCCTTCGGGCAGCGCTGGTTGCAGAAGTAGCACCGGGTGCAGTCCCACACGCCGTGCGGGCCGTTGTACAGCTCGAGCCGCTCCTTGCCACCGCGGTCGCGCACGTCGTAGACGAAGCGGGCCGCCTTCGCGAGCGCCGCCGGGCCGAGGAAGTCCGGGTCGGACTCCATTGAGTTGCACTCAGAGACGCAGCAGCCGCACTGGATGCAGAGCGCCTCGGTCATCACCCGGTCGAGCTCCTCCTGCTGCACCCGCCACTCCTTCACCGGCGGGTTCTCGTCCTCCTCGAGGTACGGCTTGATCGCATGGAACTTGGCCCAGAACGGCGCCATGTCGACGACCAGATCCTTGATCACCGGCAGGTTGCCCATCGGCGAGATGACCGGTACCTCGCCGGACTCGACGATCGGCTTCATCGGCGTCTTGCAGGCCAGCACCGCGGCGCCGTTCATGCGCATGCCGCACGACCCGCACACCGCCATCCGGCAGGACTTGCGGTAGCTGAGCGACCCGTCGACCTGATCCTTGACCACGTCCAGGGTGTCGAGCAGCGTCGCCTCCTCGTTCATCTCGACGCTGTAGGTCTCGAGGCTCTGCTCCTCGGTCTCGGGGTTGTACCGCTGGATCTTGAGGGTGACGTGCACGCAGGCTCCTAGTAGGTCCGAACTGCCGGCTCGTACTCGGTGATGGTGACCGGCTTGTAGTCGAGGTCGACCTCGCCATCGTCGTACCACACCATCGTGTGGCGCAGCCAGTTCTCGTCGTCGCGGTCGGGGTAGTCCAGGCGGCTGTGGGCGCCCCGGCTCTCGGTGCGGGCGATGGCACCGGTCACCAAGCAGTCGGCCATCTGCAGCATCGACCCGAGCTCGATCGCCTGAATCAGGTCGCTGTTGAAGGTTCGGCCCTTGTCGTGGACGACCAGGCCGCGGTCGTAGCGCTCGCGCAGCTCGCCCACCTGCGCCTTGCAGGTCTCGAGCTTCTCGGCCGTGCGGAAGATGCCAGCGTTGTCGTACATGGCATCAGCCAGCTCCTGGCGAAGGACGTAGGGCCGCTCGCCCTCGTTGACGTCCAGCATGCGCTGGATCGCACGCTCGGTCACGCGCACGGCGGACGGCGAGAAGACGCCGCCCATCCCGTCGCGCCGCACGTCCTGCGCGGCGGCGGCGCCGGCGCGGCGCCCGAAGACGACGGTCTCGAGCAGCGAGTTCCCGCCCAGCCGGTTGGCGCCGTGCACCGACACGCAGGCGCACTCGCCCGCGGCGTACAGCCCGGGCATGATCGTGTGGCCCCAGACGTCCGTGTCGATGCCACCCATGTGGTAGTGGGCGCCCGGCCGCACCGGGATCGGCTCCTCGATCGGGTCGACGCCGGCGTAGTCCATGGCCAGCTCGCGCGAGCCGTGAAGCCGCTCGTTGATGCGCTTGGCGCCGAGGTGCGTGAGGTCGAGCAGCACGCAGCCGTCCACCCCGCGCCCCTCCTCGATCTCGCGCGTCTCCGCGCGCGAGACGACGTCGCGCGATGCGAGCTCCATCGCGTTCGGGGCCGCGACGGCCATGAAGCGTTCGCCGTTGGAGTTGCGCAGATAGGCGCCCTCACCGCGGCAG
>DATAHR010000016.1:0-33758 GCA_036263035.1 Gaiellales bacterium
CTGCGACGGCCTGTGACGTCCGCGAGCGTCTCTACAGTCGAGGCCATGTGCGGACGCTTCACCAACGGCGCCGATCCGGACGCCGTGATCAAGGCCTACTCGCTCGACATCCCGTTCGACTGGCGCCCGCGCTTCAACATCGCCCCCGGCCAGTCCATGCTCGGCGTCCGCCGCGGCGAGGACGGCGCCGACGAGGCGGCGCTCCTGCGCTTCGGCCTCATCCCCGCCTGGGCGAAGGATCGCAAGCTCGCCTACAAGATGATCAATGCCCGCGCCGAGACGCTGACCGAGCGCCCCGCCTACCGCTCGCTGCTGCGCACCGGCCGCTGCCTGATCGTGGCCGACGGGTTCTACGAGTGGCGCGTCATGCCGGACGGCTCCAAGCAGCCGGTGCGGTTCTCGCTGCTCGACCGCGAGGTGTTCGGCTTCGCCGGCCTCTGGGCGCGGTGGATCGACCGCGAGAGCGGGGAGGCGATCGAGAGCGCGACCATCATCACGACCAGCGCCAACGGGCTCATCGCCCCCGTGCACGAGCGCATGCCCGCCATCCTCGGCGACCAGGCCGAGGAGGATTGGCTCGACCCCGCCGTCACCCCGAAGCACGCCCTGTCGCTTCTGCGCGCCTACCCTGCCGGCCTGATGACGGCTGCGCTCGCCTCGCCTGCGGTCAACAGCGTCCGCAACGACTCGCCAGAACTTCTCGTCGCCTGAGCGCTATCGTGGCGATGAGTTCCGGCACGTTCGCCGGTCAACCCTACTGACCACGAACCGAGGGAGTGCCGCCATGCCATCGAGAGTCGTCCTGCTGGTCGGAACCCGCAAGGGCTGCTTCATCCTCGAGAGCGACAGCGATCGCCGCGACTGGGAGATGCGCGGGCCCTACTGCGACGGCTGGCCGGTGTACCGCGCCATCCGCCACGCCGATTCCGGCGCGCTCTACGCCGCCGCCGCCAGCGAGTGGCACGGCGCCGGCGTCTGGCGCAGCCCGGACATGGGCGAGACGTGGACGGTGTCCAGCGAGGGCCTGTCCTACGGCGACGAGGGTGACCTCAAGCTCTCGAAGATCTCGGGGCTGACCGCCTCCCACGGCCGGCTGCTGGCCGGGGCCGAGGCGGCCGGCCTGTTCGAGAGCGTCGACGACGGGGCCACCTGGTCGCTGCTCTCGACGCTCGACGGCCAGCCCGCCCGCGAGATCTGGAACAATCCGGCGAACCAGCCGCCCGGGCACCTGGGCATGCCCGCCATCCTGGCCGATCCGAAGCAGCGCGACCACTACTGGATCATCATCCAGGGGATCGGCATCTTCGAGACGACCGACAACGGCGCCAGCTGGACGCCGCGGAACACCGGCCTGCGCGCGGCCTGGCCGCGGGAGTGGGACGAGGTCGGCTTCTGCGTCCACAAGCTCGTCATGTCGCCTGCCGACAACTCGCGCATGTACCAGCAGAACCACTGCGGGATGCACCGAAGCGACGACGGCGGCATGTCCTGGACGGAGATCACGGAGGGCCTGCCGACCGACTTCGGCTTCGCCGCCGCCGCCCACCCCCACGACCGCGACAGCTTCTACGTGATCCCGCTCGACCCGGGCCACGGCCGCATGATGCCCGACGGCCACGCCGCGGTCTGGCGCACCCGCGACGCCGGCTCATCGTGGCAGCGGCTGGATCAGGGCCTGCCGCACGCCAACGCCCATGTCGGCGTACTGCGCGAGGGCATGGCGATCGACGACATGGATGTGCCCGGGCTCTACTTCGGCACGAGCACCGGGCAGGTGTTCGCGAGCAGCGACGAGGGCGACAGCTGGACGGAGATCGCGAGCTACCTGCCGGCGATCGCCTCGGTCTCCGTGGCGGTGGTGGACTAGCCATGGCGACGGTGCACCTGCCCGCCACGCTGCCGTCGATGTACACGGACCTGCCCCGCACGGTCGACGTCGAAGCAGCGACGGTGGACGAGGCCTTCGAGCGGCTGGACGCCCGCTGGCCCGGTCTGCGCGACCGCCTGTGCCAGGAGGGCCCGGCCCTGCGCCCTCACATCAACGTCTACGTCGACCGGGAGCGGGCGGCTCTCGACACGCCGATCGGCGAGGGCGCGCGGGTCGACGTGATCGCGGCGATCAGCGGCGGCTGACAGGCACGAGGCGGGGCGGGGACTGCTCCCCGCCCCGCCGGCTGCCGCTTCTCCCTAGAAGCTGCCGCCTGCGATCAGCGTGCCGCCGAGCGTGCGCACCCGCACGGTCGAGCCGCTCTTGATCGTGGGCACCGACTGACCGTTCTGCGTGCTGCGGTCGACGTGGATCGTGCCGAGGCTGCTGACGAGCGGGCTGGCCCACTTGTTGCCGTTCACGAACACGTTGACGTGCTTGCCGGCCAGCACCTTGATGTGCTGCACCTCGACCTCGAGCTCCCGCTCGCTGCCGTCGACCTTGGACTTCGCCGATCCGGTGGCGTTGGGGAACGACGAGCTGCCGTGCAGCGCGATCGAGCGAACGGTGCCGCCGCTCGCGACGGCGGCCGGTGCCATCGACGCGGCGAGCGCCAGACAGGCGATGAGGGCGGAGATGATGGTGACGCGACGCATGGTGTGCCTCCTTGGGTGGGGCGGTCGGTTGACAGGGGCACCGTCGTCCCGCCCGGGTCGGGCGCGCAATGAGACATTGGTCCTAGGACCGTGGCGCGGGCGAGCCGGGGCAGGCATGCTGATCGCGTGCACTCGCGGCACGACATCCTCAGGCCGGTCGCCGTGTTCGCCCTGTCGGGGCTCGCGGTGCTGGTGCTGGTTGCGATCGCGGCGACGCTCGCGCTCCGCAGCCTCGCCCACCAGGAGGCCGTTCGCGACGCCCGCCGGCTGACTACGGTCACCGGCCGCGGCATCGTCGAGCCGGCCTTGACGACCGGCGTGGTGCGCGGTGATCCGGTCGCGCTCGCCCGGCTCGACCGCACCATCCGCTCGCGCGTGAAGACCAGCGACGTGGCGCGGATCAAGATCTGGAATGCGGACGGGAAGATCCTCTACTCCGACGAGGACCGGCTGATCGGCCGCACGTTCGCCCTCGGGCCGGATGAGCGCGCGGCGCTGCGCACGCAGACCACCGCCACGGAGCCGACCAACATCAACTCGCCGGAGAACACCTACGAGCAGAACCTGGGAGCGCTCACCTCGGTCTATCTCGGCCTGCGGGCGCAGGACGGGACGCCGGTGCTGTACGAGGAGTACCTCCGATCGAGCGCGATCGCCGGCGACAGCCGCAGCGTCGCGCGGCTGTTCGCGCCGGTCGGCATCCTGGCGCTGCTCGTGCTGGCGGTGCTGCAGCTGCCGCTCGCCTACTGGATGGCCCGGCGCATGCGAAACGCCCAGCGCGATCGCGAGCTGGCGCTGCAGCACGCTGTCGACGCGTCGGCGAACGAGCGGCGCGCAATCGCAGCCGGGCTGCACGACGGCGTGGTGCAGGAGCTGGCGGGCCACGGCTTCCGGATGGCAGCGGTGCTCGAGGGCGAGCACCCGGAGCCTGAGCTGCGAGAGGCGCTCGAGGACGGCGCAGCCGGCACGCGAAACGCCATCCGCCAGCTGCGGTCGCTGCTGCTCGAGATCTACCCGCCGGCGCTCGAGGAGCTGGGGCTCTCAGCGGCGTTGCCTGATCTGGCAGCTCCGCTGACGGCCCGCGGGGTCGACGTCTCGATGGAGGTCGAGGACGGCCTTCGGTTGCCGACCGAGGTGGAGCAGCTGGTGTTCCGCACCGCCCAGGAGGCGCTGCGTAATGCCGGGGCGCACGCCGGCGCCGGCCACGTCGACCTGGACGTGCATACGACCGGCAGTGCCGTCATGCTTCGTGTGCGCGACGACGGGTGCGGATTCGACGCCGCCGAGGCGGCCGCCCGCCGCAGCGAGGGACACCTCGGGCTGTCGATGCTCCGCGACCTGTCCGAGGCGGCAGGCGGCCGGCTGACCGTCGACTCGGCGCCGGGCGCGGGAACGACCGTGCAGCTGGAGGTGCCGCTGCGGTGATCCGCGTGCTCGTCGTCGACGATCACACCATCGTCCGGGACGGCCTCGTCCAGCTGCTCGCGGCGGCTCCGGACCTCGAGGTGGTGGGCTCGGCGGGTGACGGCGCCGCCGCCGTGGAGCTGGCGGCGGAGCATCGCCCGGAGATCGTGGTGATGGACCTCTCGATGCCGGGGATGAGCGGCATCGAGGCGACGCGCCTGATCGGGGAGCGGTCACCCGGTTCGCAGGTGCTGGTGCTGACGTCGTTCGTTGACCGCGACCGGGTCGTGGAGGCCCTCGACGCCGGCGCGATCGGCTACCTGCTGAAGGACGCGGAGCCGGCGGAGCTGATCAGCGCTATCCGATCGGCCGCGCGCGGCGAGTCGCCGCTCGACCCCCGCGCCGCCCGCACGATGCTGTCCGCCCAGCGAGCAACCGGGCCGCTGGAATCGCTCACCGACCGGGAGCGGGAGGTGCTCGGCCTCGTCGCCGACGGGCTGCCGAACAAGCAGATCGCGCGGCAGCTCGGCATCAGCGAGAAGACCGTTAAGGCGCACCTGACGAGCGCGTTTCGCACGATCGGCGTGGACGACCGGGTGCAGGCAGGCATCTGGGCGCGCCGGCAGGGGCTCTGAGCGCGGGCTATGCGACCGTGAGGTCGCCGTTGCTCAGCATCGCTTCGTCGTCAAGTTCGACACGAACGTCGAGCATGACGCCGTCGATGTGGACGGTGGCCGCGTTGACGCCACCCAGGCCGTGGCTGGCACCGAAGGCGATGTGCGCAGTGCCGAGTGCCTTTTCATCTTCGAGCACCTCTCCAGTGAGCCGAGCGCCCGGATTGGTACCGATGCCAAGCTCGGCCAGCGAGCGTCCGTGCTCGCCGCCGGCATCAAGCGTCGTCATCAGCCATTGGCCCGCGTCCCCGCTCGCCTCCACAGCGCGGCCGCCTTGCACGGTGATACGGAGGGGCTCGGTCAGGCGGCCATACCCGGCAAGCGAGCCGTCGATCACGACTGTGCCATCGCCCATCGTCTCGATGGGGGCGATGTACCCCTCTCCGGCCGGCAGATTGCCAAAGGCGCCAGCATGTTGGAGGTTGCCGTCGTCGCTTCGCCCTTCACGCCCCTCCAGCGTGAGGACGATGTCCGTCCCCGCCCGGGAGGTGACATACGCGTTGGACGCCAGGGTCAGCCGAGCCGCAACCGACTCGCTGACCCTTCGCAGCTCCAGATAGTCGACCGGCAGGGTTCGGACGAAGATATCCTCGTTGATCGTCGGCAACGTCGCTATCCTGGCGCCGCGCCGCGTCGCAGCCAGACGGGCCTGCGTATGGCTGAGTGACTTCGACGTCGGCGCAAAGACGACATCAGCCGAGAGCATCGCCGCGGCCACGTCGGCCGGCGGTTCCTCGCCATGCCGCGAAGCAGCCGGAAACTCGATCAGCGTCACGGCATCGGCACGCCGTCGTGCCGCCTCGGCCAACGCTTCCGCGATCGCCCGCTGCTCGTCGTTGAAGACGACGGCGACACCGTCGCTGCCCCGTACGCCGAGGCAGTCAAGCGCGGCTTCTGATGACGCCCGCAGCCCCATGGCGTCGCAACCTATCAGCCCCAGGCCCTCTACGCCTTGCGGGCCCGGCTGGGTGCCACCCGCGCCGGTTCGTTCGGCATCTTCGGGTAGACGGGCGGCCACGGCGCATCCATCAGTCCGGCCGCCATGTCTCGGCGGTGCAGCTCGAGCAGCGGCTCGAGGCGCTGCGGGGAGTCCGACATCGGCTGCCAGGGATCGCCGTTCGCGGCCACGCGGGAGGGCACTGTTTCGATCGTGAGCTGCTCGGGCTCGATCGACTCCAGCTCCTCCCAGGCGAAGGGCGTCGAGACCTGCGCGCCGACCCGCGGACGCACCGTCCAGGCACCAAGCACGGTCTTGTGCGGAGCGTTCTGGTTGAAGTCGATGAACACCCGGCGGCCGCGCTCCTCCTTCCACCAGGCTGCCGTGAGCAGGTCGGGCCGCCGGCGCTCGAGCTCGCGGGCGAGCGCCACGGCGGCCTCGCGCACCACGATCGAATCCTGCTCGGGGGTCACCTCCAGGTAGACGTGGATGCCGTTGCGGCCCGTCGTCTTCGGATACCCCTCGAGACCGAGCTCGCCGAGCAGCGCGCGTGTCTCGACGGCGGCCTCCTTGACCATGTCGAGGGTGACGCCGGGCGACGGGTCGAGGTCGATGCGCAGCTGGTCGGCGTGCTCCGGATCGGCCGCGAGGTAGGGCCAGACGTGCAGCCCGATGCAGCCGAGGTTGACGGCCCAGACGATGTGCGCGACATCGGCGGCCACCAGCGCCTCGGACGGCGTGCCGTTGGGCGTCTGCACCGTGGTCGTCTGCAGCCAGTCGGGCGCGTTCTTCGGCACGCGCTTCTGGAAGAAGGACGAGCCGCCGGCGCCGTCGGGGTAGCGCTCCATCAGCACGGGGCGGCCGCCGAGGGCACGCATCAGCGGCTCCTCGATGGCGAGGTAGTAGCGGGCGAGGTCGAGCTTGGTCTCGCCGCGCTCGGGAAAGAAGGTCTTCTGAGGGTTCGAGAGCAGGAGCGTGCGCCCCGCCGCCTCGATCTCGACTGCCTCCGCCTTTGCCATCGGCCTCGATCATACGCGGGCGATGTGCGACGCTCCGCGCATGGACCCGGAGCTGCAGCGCACCGTCAGGCGCAACACGATCCTGCTCGCCTCGACGACGGCGGTGAACTCGGTGGTGCTGCAGCTGGCCGCGGCCGTGTCATCGCTGACGTTCGCGCTGGTCACGGGGCACCATGGGCTGCTCGGCCTGGGGCCGGCCATCTTCCTCACCTCGTCGGGCCTGACGGCGGTGGTTGCCGGCCGGTCGATGGACCGGTTCGGGAGGCGCCCGGTGCTGGCGGCCGGGTTCCTGACGCTGTCGTCGGGGTGCGCGCTGACGGCGCTCTCGACGCGGACGGGCTCCGTGCCGCTGCTGGTGCTGGGATTCGTGCTGATCGGAACGGGGATGGCGACGTCGCTGCTGATCCGGGCGGCCGCCGGAGACATGTACCGGCCGGAGCGGCGGGCACGCGGGATCTCCTATGTGCTGTTCGGGTCGGTGTTCGGTGCAGTGCTCGGGCCGGCGGTGTTCAGCCCCATGTTCGCCAACCAGGACGTCGAGGCGAGCACGCTGACGGTGCCGTGGCTCGCAGCGGCCGGCATCGCGCTGGTCGCGCTGTGCGTGATGCTGCTCGTGCGGCCGGATCCGCGCGAGATCGGCATGCGTCTGGGCGGCTCGCACGGAGAGGCTGCCGCCGCGCCCGCCGCGCCGCTGAGCGAGATCCTGCGCCGCCCGGGCGTGCTGCCGGCGCTGTTCGCGGGGCTGGCGAGCTTCGCCACGATGGTCTCGGTGATGAACCTGACCGGCTACGTGGTGGTGGAGGTGCACGGCCACAGCCAGGACTCGGTGTTTCCGATCGTGGGCGCCCACGTGCTCGGGATGTACGCGCTCGTGCTGGTGGTGGGCGGGCTGATCGATCGCATCGGGCGCAAGCCCGCGCTCGCGGGCGGTCTCGTGGTGATGGCAGCGTCGGTGCTGGGGCTGCAGTGGGCGACCGGCGTGCCGGCCACCGCGATGCTGCTGTTCGGGCTCGGCATCGGCTGGAACATCTCGTTTGTCGCGGCGACCGCGCAGATGGCGGACCTGACCAGCCCGGTGGAGCGCGGCACGCTGCTCGGGTTCAACGATCTGGTCGCAGCGCTGGCGGGCGCGACGATGGCGCTGGTCGGCGGCTACGGGCTCGAGACCTCCGGGGTCGGCGCGCTCGCCGTCGGAGCAGCGCTGGTCGCGTTGTCACCGGTGGCATGGATCCTGTGGCTGCAGCCGCCGCGGGAGCTGACCGCGGAGTCATGAGCGAGTCACGAAGCGCCTGAAGGCAACGTTGCGAGCAATCGCGCAACGATGGTGCCGGCGGTGCGGCGAAGCGGCAACCACGAGCGCACGAGATCGCACCACCGGCCGGCACCTTCCCGTCCGATCCCGGCCGGGTTCGTCACAGCCGCCGCCATCCTCGCATCGCCCGCGTCACAACGGCCGCACGCCGGCCGGACAGGGGTCTGACCCCATAACGGGTCACGGGGGCGCCACGAGCCGCCCCGGCCGTTGTTGCAGTTGCCCCGGGATTCAGGCTCTGAGTCGGACGTTCTCGGGGTCGACCAGCACGTCCGCAGCCAGCTCCGCTGCCACCGGCTCCCCGAGCACCTCCACCTCGACCCGCGCGTCATCCTCGAGCTCCGCCGGCAGATACGCATACACGATGTTCCGCCGCACCGTGTGCCCGTAGGCGGCGCTCCGCACGCGCCCCGCCGTCTCGCCGCCGACCAGCACCGCCTCCCCGCCATACAGCGGCCGGTACCCATCGTCGCCGACCAGCAGCGTCCGTATCCGGGTCGCGGGGTGCTCCCGCCCATCCAGCGCCTCACGCCCGATGAACTCCTTGTCCCTCGCCACGCAGAACCCCAGCCCGGCGGCATACGGCGTATCGCCGCCGGTGAGATCGGTGCCCATGTAGCGGTACCCCTTCTCCATACGCAGGCCGTCCAGCGCCCGGTAGCCGATCACCCGCAGCCCGTGACGCTCGCCCGCCGCCGCCAGCCTGTCCCACACCTGCACGGCGTCGCTGCGGTCGGCGTACAGCTCGAACCCCAGCTCGCCCACGTACGTGATCCGCTGGGCAAGCACCGGTGCACCGATCCGCACGCGGCCAGCCCTCCGAAACGGGATCGCCTCGCCGGACACGTCGTCGTCCGTACAGGCCGCGACCACCTCACGCGCCAGCGGCCCCCAGATGCCGACGACGGCCAGCTCCTCCGTCACCTCGCGGATCGCCACGTCGCCGTCCTCCGTGCGGCGGTGCAGCTCCAGCCACCCCATGTCCGATTCGACAACACCCGCTCCGGTGATGACGCGAAACCGCTGCTCGCCCAACCGCGTCACCGTCACGTCGGCGACGATCCCACCGCGCCGGTTCAGAAACTGCGTGTAGACCACGCTGCCCTCAGGCCGGTCGATGCGGTTGTCGCACACCCGCTCCAGCAGCGCCAGCGCCCCCGGCCCGTCCACCTCGATCTTCCCGAACGACGTCATGTCGATCAGGGCAACGCGCTCGCGGACGGCGCGATGCTCCTCCCCGACCGTCTCCAGCCACGGCGGCCTGCCCCAGCCGTACCCGCGCTGATCCGCCCCGGCACGCCGCCACGGCCGTCCCGGCACGACGTGGTCAGCCCGCTCCCAACCGTTCTTGGCCCCGAACACCGCGCCCGCGTCCTGCAGCCGGCCGTACAGGGCGCTCAGCCGGTTCGGCCGGCCCCACTCGTCCTGGTCGTCCGGGTACCGGAGCCGGTAGTAGTAGCGGTACACCTCCCTCCCGGCCGCGTCCACCTGCGCGGTGCGCCGATAGGCATCGCCGAACCGCCATGCGCGCATGCCGGTGCTGTCGAGCTCCGCCTCCCCGCCAGTCATCCACTCCGCGATCGACTTGCCGATCCCGCCTGCGCCGCCGAACCCGTTCAGCGACAGCCCGGCCGCCATCCAGTAGCCGTGGATGCCCGGCATCGGGCCGAGCAGGGGGTTGCCGTCCGGCGTCATCGCGTCGGGGTGGCACTCGAGCGTCACCATGCCGGCGTCCTCGAGGAACGGGAACCGTCGCGCAGCGCCGCTCCACAGCTGTGCGAACCGCTGCTCGTCCGCGGGCAGGTTCGCGCCGGCGTGATCCCACGGCACGCCGTCCTGCCAGCGCGAGACGGGGTTTGGCTCGTAGCCGCCGAACAGCACCCCGCCCGCCTCGGAGCGGCCGTACACGAGGTTGTCCGTGTCCCGGAAGCAGGGCATGTCCCGCGGCAGCTCGTGGCCGTGGACCGCCTGCAGGGCGATGTGCTGGTGGTCAACCGGCACGGACGGCGTGAATGCGCCCACCATGGCGGAGACCTGCGGTGCCCAGATGCCGCACGCGTTGACGACGTGCTCCGTCTCGATCCTGCCCGCCGGCGTCCGCACCGCCCGCACCCGCCGGTCGGCATCCAGCTCGATCCCCGTGACCGGCGTGTTCAGGGCGATTCGAACGCCCAGCTCACGGGCGGCGTCGGCCAGCGCATGCGTCGCCCGGTGGGGGTCGACGCAGCCGTCCGCCTCGATCCAGATCCCGCCGTACAGGCTCTCCGGGCTCGCCTGCGGCATGCGCTCGAGCGCCTCGTCTGGGGAAAGCACGTGCACGTCGAGGCCGATTCCGCGGGCTCGGCTGGCGCCCCGGCGCAGGTCGATCAGGCTCTGCGGGGACGAGGCGATGCGCAGGCTGCCAAGCCGGTCGAACACCCCCAGCCGCTCGTACAGCTCGACGCTGTAGCGGCGGAACCGCATCATCGTCGGCGACGGGTTGAACTGGGTGACGAGCCCGGCGGCATGGCAGGTCGAGCCGCTCGTCAGCTGCGCCTTCTCCGCCAGCAGCACGTCCTTCCACCCCGCCAGCGCGAGGTGGTAGGCAACGCTGCAGCCCGTGACACCGCCGCCGATGACGACGACCTGGGCTCGGTCGGGGCTGGTCTGGACCACGGGTGCGCGGCTGAATATACTCGCCGCCCATGCCTCTAGAGGAAGCCATCGATGCCCTGGTCGACACCGTTCCCGAGCTGCGCGGCGAGCGAACCGTCAGCGAGCTCGCCGGCGGACTGACGAACACCAACTACAAGGTGGTCACGGCTGCCGGCGCCTTCGTGGTGCGCATCAGCGCCAAGGACGCCGGCCTGCTCGCCATCGACCGGGACAACGAGTACCAGAACTCCGTTGCCGCGGCGGACGTCGGCGTCGGCGCGCGCGTCGTCGGCTACCTGCCCGAGCGCTCGCTGATGGTGCTCGAGTTCATCGAGGGCCAGGCCCAGAGCGCCGAGGATCTGCGGCGCGGGGACAAGATCGACATGATCGCGCGGGCCTGCCGCCGGCTGCACGGCGCCCGCAGGTTCCGCGACGACTTCAACATGTTCGACATTCAGCGGCGCTACCTGGCGCTGGTGCAGGAGCGCGGGTTCCGCCTGCCCGAGCGCTACCTCGAGTTCGAGCCGGCCGTCCGCGACGTCGAGCGGGCGATGGCCGTTCGCGACGAGGGCACCGTGCCGTGCAACAACGACCTGCTGGCCGAGAACTTCATCGACGTCGGCGGTGAGTTCCGGCTGATCGACTACGAGTACTCGGGCAACAACGACGCCTGCTTCGAGCTCGGCAACGTCTGGAGCGAATCGAACCTCTCACTCGACCAGCTCGAGCAGCTGGTGGCTAGCTACTACGGCCGTCCGCTGCGCAACAAGATCGCGCGCGCCCGCCTGTGGGGCCTGATGTCGAAGTACGGCTGGACGCTGTGGGCCTCGATCCAGGACGGCGTCTCGGAGATCGACTTCGATTTCTGGGAATGGGGCATGGAGAAGTACGAGCGGGCGAAGGCGGAGTTCGACGGGCCGGACTTCGGGCGGCTGCTTGAGGACGTGACCCGGGAGGACTAGGCCCGACAGGCGTCGCGGAAGACGTACCCGACCGGGCAGGGCAGCAGGATCAGCGGCGGGCGCGGCTGCTGGGAGAAGTCGAAGTCCTTGGTCAGATCGCCCAGCTGCGGAACCGTCTCGCGGACCGTCGGTCGGGAGTCCGGCCGTCCGTCCGTCTTCGGGTCGAGCCGCTGGCCGCCCAGGAAGTCGTCCTCGATGAACTTGAGGTACGCGTCGAACGACAGCGTCTGGTGGTCGATCATCCCGCGCCGCGCGTAGGGCGAGATGACCAGCGCGGGCACGCGCAGGCCGTACCCGTTCTCGTCGACGCGGGGCGGCACCACGTGGTCGTAGAAGCCGCCCCAGTCGTCCCACACCACGAAGATCGCGGTCGAGTCCCAGTCCGGGCCGCGCATCGCCGCGTCGATGATCTGCGTCACCCACTTCTGGCCGCGCGACACCGGGTTGGGCGGATGCTCCGACGTTCGCTGGCTGGGCACCACCCAGGCCACGTTCGGCAGTGTGCCCGTGCGGGCCGCACGCAGGTAGCGCTCGGTGTGCTGGATAAACCGCTGCTGATGATCCTGGGTCACGTCCGTGAACCGCGGCAGCGGGTTCCAGATCGACGGCGTGAGCGGGCTCTGCTGCGGCGCGCGGCACGCCATCTCGCCGTCGGCGCAGTCGGGGTCGTGGCCGGAGGCGACGTAGTAGCGCCACGAGACGTGGTGCCGTTTCATCAGGTAGGTGAGATCGGTCCACGCGTAGGCCGGCCCGCCGGGCACGGCGTCCTTGGGCGGCTGCGCCATCGCCACGTTGGAGGTGCACGACATCGGGTCGTAGGCCGACCTGCAGGTGGCCGCCCAGGCGGAGACAGCGAAGAGGTGCGCTGTCAGGCTCCAGCCCAGGTTCGGCTCGAACATGCGGTCCTGCAGCACGTAGCTCCGCGCGTAGCGCCAGTAGTTCGGGATCTCGCGGGCGGTGTGGTAGCCCATCACGTCGGGATGCAGGGGGTCGAAGTGGCAGTTGGGGAACTGCGGATTGGCCGCGCAGAATGGCGCGGTGACGTTGTCGATCGCCTGGTTGATGAACTGGTTCATCCGGCCGTTGTCCACCTCGGCATGTGCCGCGTTGACGAAGTGCGGGCCGCCGACGTTGACGTCGTTGCGGTCGTGGTAGGGGTGCACGCAGTGACCGGTCGCCTTGTTGGGGACGCACGCCGCGAAGCTGCCGCCCGCCGTGCGGGGCAGCCCGTCGGCGCCGGGATACGTGCCGAAGTAGGAGTCGAACGAGCGGTTCTCCTGCATGATCATGATCACGTGCCGGATCTTGTGGATGGCCTGCGGGCCCGAGGGTGCCGGGCCGGTGGCGACCGTATCCGTCGAGGCGCCACCGCCTGCCGACGAGCCATCGAGGCAGCCGGCGGGCACGCCGGCCAGCGCGAGCGCAGCGAGGGTGAGGGCCGCGAGTCTCGTGACGGTTCGCATCGTGGAAGGCCGGCCCGGGCGCGAGGTTCGGCGGGGCCGGCGCCCGCAACCTACAGGACGAGCAGGGCGGACACGGCCGGCCTTCGCCCGTTCGTCACAGCGCGGCCACGCGCTGCCGCGCCGCGTGCTCGAGCTGCACGCGCGCGTCGGGCACCGCCTGGCCGAGCCAGTTGACGAGCTCCCAGTCGAGCACCGCCATCCGGCACGGTTCCACGGCGATCACGCTGGCCGCGCGTGAGCGGCCGAAGCTCGCGCCCCAGTCGAGCGCAGCCATCTCGCCGAAGAACTCCCCCGGCCCCAGCGACCCGATCTCGCGGTCGCCTTCCGCCACGCGCACCGATCCGGACATGATCACGAACAGGTCGCGGCCGGCCTGCCACTGGCCGACCACCGTCTCGCCCGGAGCGGCGCGGCGCTCACGCAGGCGTGCGAGCACGTGACGCGCCTGCTCGTCGTCCAGATCCGCGAACAGGGGCAGCGAGCGCAGGGTCGTGGCGTCGAGCGGGCGCTGTCCGAGCCAGCCGGTCGCCACCGCCGGTTCGCGGGACGGTGCCGCCGCCGGCGTGGCGCCGGCCTCCACCAGGCTCCTCGCCACGAGGTCGATCGCCAGGTCGACGTGCTCCCGGGTGGTCGAGTGGTTGAGCACGCAGAGCCGCATCGCGAGGCGGCCCCGCACCACCGTGGTCGAGAGGAACACCCGGCCATCCTCCGTCGCCGCCGAGGCGAGCTGGGCGTTGACCGTGTCGACGACGCCGGGATCGTCGATCCCCGGCGGGCAGCGGCGGAAGGTGACGACGCCCAGCGACGCCGGCGTCACCAGCTCGAGCTCGGGCTCCTCCTCCTCGATCCGGCGTTGGGCGTGCTCGGCGAGGTCGAGGGACGCATCGATTGCACGGCGGAACGCGGCCAGCCCGAAGTACCGGACGGACATCCACAGCTTCAGCGCACGGCTGGTGCGGGTCAGCTGCAGCCCGAGATCGGAGAAGTTGACCTCGGTGGCCGACACCTGCACGTCGTCGAGGTAGTCGTGCGATATCTCGAACGCCCGGCGCAGCAGCCGGCCGTCGCGAACCAGCAGCGTGCCCAGCTCGATCGGCTGGTAGAACCACTTGTGCGGGTCGAGCGTGATCGAGTCGGCCAGCTCCATGCCCTCCAGCGCCGCCCGGCCGCGCTCGGTCAGGCACGCGAACCCGCCGTACGCGCCGTCGACGTGCAGCCATAGCCCGTGCTCCCGGCAGACGGCCGAGATGTCGGCGAACGGGTCAACCGCGCCGACGCCCGTGCTTCCCGCATTGGCAACGACGGCGAGCGGGCGCAGGCTCTCCGACGCATCCGCTTCGATCGCCGCCCGCAGCGCGTCACAGCGCATGCGGCCCTGCCGGTCGCTGGCGATGATGCGGACGCGGTCCGGGCGAAAGCCGAGCGCGCGTGCGCCCTTGGCAAGCGATACGTGCGCCTGGTCGCTCAGGTACAGCACCGCATCCGGCGTCATCGATCCGACCAGCGACTCACGGGCGCACGCGAGCGCCGTCAGGTTCGCGGCCGAGCCGCCGGACACCAGCACCCCGCCCGCGCCGTCCGGGTACCCGACCCAGCTCCTGATCCAGTCGACGACCGCAAGCTCGAGGGCGGCGGGGCCGGATGCGCCGAGCCACCAGCACGTGTCCATGTTGAGCGCGCTTGCGATCAGGTCGCCGAGCGCCCCGGGCCACGTCCCCTCCCCCGGAATGAACGCCAGATAGCCGGGGTGGCTGATCCGGGCCACGTAGGGCAGCACGTCTCGCTCGAGCTGCTCCAGGATCACGTCGAACGCAACCGGCTGCTCCGGCGGCGGCATGGACAGCGCGTCTCGCAGCTGCTCGGGATCGCCGGCTCGCACCACCGGGCCGGGATCGCCGGTAAGGCGATCGACCAGCATGTCGACGGTGCGGTAGCCGAGCCGGCGCATGGTCTCGGCATCGACCGAGAGTGGTGACCGGTCGGGTGCTTCCATGGCGGGCAACTGTACGCTGCGCGTTCTGGCATGTCCATGCCGCCCGGGCGATCATCTAATAGCCGTAGCCGTAGCCGCCTCCACCGGTCGAGCCTCCAGACGAGCCGCCGGACGACCCGCCCGCGGCCGCTCCAACAGTGGCCGCGCGCCACACGCCGACGTCATGGAAGCCGTTCCCGGTCGCGTCGCCGGGGCGGTGGTCATCGGCGAACGTGTACAGCGGCATGCCGCGGTAGGTGACCTGGCGCCCGCCGCCGTCCGGCCGCATCACGGTGCCCAGCAAGGCGACGCCGCTGCCCGTGACGGCGCCCTTCGCGATCAGCGGGTGCCAGAGGGCCGTGCATGCCGTCGTCGAGCCCGGGATGGTCGCCGTCTTCGTGCAGATGAAATGGCCGTTGCCCTCGGCCGACAGCGTGTAGAGCGTGCGTCCAGCCGCATCGACGAGGACGGTCGCGCCCAGGCTGGGGCTGTGACGGGTCGAGACGGTGGACGCGGACGCGCCGGCCCCAGGGCTCACGCTCGAGGCGGAGCTGGACGAGCCGCAGGCGCTGGCCGCGATGGCCAGGGCCGCGGCGACCGCGGCGACGGCGATGTGCCGCCCGCTCGGTGATGTGATCATGGTGCTGTCCTCCGTTGTGGGTGTCACCACTCCTACGGAAGGCACCAGAACCGGTTTGTGACGGACCGCGCAATCCAGCGGCCGCCCACGCACGTACGCGTCACCCGGCCCTGAAGGCCACCTCGTGCGTGTCCTTCGGCGGCTCGTGGGGCAGCCAGACGGTGAACATGGCGCCGCCCCCGGGCCGGTTGGCCGCCTCCACCCGCCCGCCATGCGCGTGCACGATCCCCTCGACGATCGCAAGGCCCAGGCCCGTGCCGCCGCTTGACCGCGCGCGTGACGGATCGGCCCGCACGAACCGCTCGAACACGCTGTCGAGCACATCCGCCGGGATCCCCGGCCCCTCGTCGGCGATCGACACCGCCACCCCATCGCCCTCGTTCCACACCCGTGCCTCGATCGGCGTGCCCGGCGGCGTGTGCGAGCGTGCGTTCGAGAGCATGTTGACGAACGCCTGGCGCAGCCGGACACGGTCGCCGAGCACCTCGGCACCGGAGCTCAGCTCGGCGCCCACCGGCCATTCGGGATGGAGCAGCCGGTGATCCTCCACCAGCTCGCCGATCAGCGCGCCGAGGTCGACCTGATCGCGGGCCAGCGGCCGGCCCTGGTCGAGGCGCGCCAGCGTCAGCAGGTCGTCGACGAGGATGCCCATGCGCTCGGCCTCCCCCTCGATCCGAGACATCGCCAGCGCCAGATCCTCCGGGCGGTCGGCGGCGCCGCGGCGGAACAGCTCCGCGAACCCACGCACGGACGTCAGCGGCGTCTTCAGCTCGTGCGAGGCGTCCGCGACGAACTGGCGCAGGCGCGACTCCGAGCGCCGCCGCTCCTCGAACGCGCGCTCGATCTGGGCGAGCATCTCGTTCAGCGACCTGGCGAGGCTGCCCATCTCGGTCGACGGGTCACCCTCCTCCACCCGCCGGGACAGGTCGCCGGCCGCGATCGCGGCGGCTGTCTGCTCGATCCTCCCAAGCGGCGCCAGCTCCCGGCGAACGAGCAGATACGCCAGCAAGGCGATCGCGGCGAGCACGGCCAGCCCGACGAGCAGCTCGAGCAGTGCGAGGCGGTCGAGCGTCGAGTTCACATCCGACAGCGGGATGGCCATCACCAGCCGGCCGTTCTTCGGCACGTCCGAGTCGGGGTCGGCGATCGCGGTCGACACGACGTCGAACCGGTAGCCCTCCATTGTGTGGTAGCCGTGCGGCGCCTTCGCAGCCTGCTGGACGAGGGCCGACGGCGGGCTGCCGTTCGCAAAGTACACCGAGCTGCCGCCCGGGTAGACGACCGCGTAGCTGTGGGACGGCAGGGCGCCGACCACGCCGGGCGGCGGCTCGTGATCGGCGTCGCCGAGGTGCACCAGCGATGCCTGGGCCGACGCGAACTGCTGGTCGACCCGGTGGATCAGGAACCGCTCGAGCGCGTAGTGGGTCGCCACTCCCGCCACCAGCAGGCCGCAGGCGGCCAGCACCACGGCCAGAACTGCAAGCCTGACGCGCAGCGGCCACGACGCGACCCGCCGCACGCTCACTCTCGCGGCAGCCGGATGGCGTACCCGAAGCCGCGCACCGTCTGGATCAGCGGCGGCTCACCGGCCCGGTCGAGCTTCTTGCGCAGGTAGCTGATGTAGGTCTCGACGACGCTGGCGTCGCCGTTGAAGTCGTAGCGCCAGACGTGGTCGAGGATCTGCGCCTTGCTGACGACGCGGCCCGCATTCGTGAGCAGGTAGCGGAGCAGGTGGTACTCGGTCGGCGTCAAGTCGATCAGGCGCTCGCCGCGGCGCACCTCGTGCGCCTCGTCGTCCATCACGAGATCGGCATAGCGGAGCGACCCGCCCGCGGGCTCGCCACGCGTCCGCCGCAGCACCGCCCGCACGCGGGCGACCAGCTCCTCGAGGCTGAACGGCTTGCCGACGTAGTCGTCGGCGCCGAGGGTCAGCCCGTGGACGCGGTCGGCGGGGGCGTCACGGGCTGTCAGGAACAGCACCGGCACCGGCGCCTCCGAGGAGAGCCGCCGGTAGACCTCGAAGCCGTCCCAGTCGGGAAGCATCACGTCCAGCACCACCAGATCAGGGCGAAAGGCGCGCGCCTGCTTCACGGCCGACCGGCCGTCGCCGGCGCACTGCACCTCGAATCCCTCGTACCGCAGCACCGTCGAGACGAGCTGCGTGATGCTGTCCTCGTCGTCGACCACGAGCACGCGCGCGGCGGGATCCCGGAGCTCCGGCGAGGCGGACATGGCCGCAGCGTACGCGGCAATCCTGGGAGTTTCCTGTGAACGGGCTGGGGGGCTGCGCCGCTAGGGCGGCGGCGGCGAGTACCCGGTCCGACCCCACGCCACCGCGACGCTCTTGGGATCGGTCACGACGTCGTTCGCCCCGATCGCGTCGAGCACGCGCTGGTAGTCGGTCCAGCAGTACCGCTCGGCGTCGTCCGTCCAGTGATCCTGCCAGTTGGGCGAGGTGCAGTCCCAGAGCCCGTCGCGTGAGCCGGTGACCAGCACGTACGCCTGCAGCGTCAGCCACTGCCCGGGCGAAAGCGCGGCCAGCTGCGATGCGACCGCGTCAGGCGAGTGGTAGCTCGTGGGCGCGTTCATGGTGGCGCAGGGCAGCGCGGCGTCGTGACAGCGGCCGCCGCTCAGCCCCTCGGTGTGCTGGAGGTACGGCGGGCTGATCGCCTGGGTCATCTGCGTCGGCGTCGAGCTGTATTTCCGGCTGAACGCGAAGCACCTGTCGACGTCGTTCGCCTGCACCGTCGCGTCGATCTTGTTGTTGGGCCACGCGAACAGCCCGTCCGCGCGCATGTGGCCGTGATCCTCGAGCGTCGTGATCGTCCCGCACGTCTCGTCCCACTGCTGCTGTGGGCTCAGCGAGCTCCACTTCTGGGTGTAGGAGCGGCTGTGCGACACGAACGTCCAGCCGTAGCTGTCGCGCAGCCGGGCGAGATCGGCCCAGGAGGCGGCAAGCGTCTTGCGGTAGTGCAGGCAGGCGTAGCTCGAGTCCCGGGTGACGCCGGTCTCGACGGAGCCGGTGGCGGCGAAGCCACGGGCCCGGAGCGCCGGGGCGACGACGGTGTCGAGCCGTGCAACGCCGGTGTCGTTCTCGACGCAACCGTCCGCCGCGGTGATCTCGCTGCGCGAGAAGAGCAGGGTGACGAACGGCGGGGGCGGCGGCGAGCCCGCCGGCAGGCCGCCCGAACTCGCCGTGTACGTCAGCACGTAGTCGCTCGCGCCGCTGGCCGCCCTGACGCCGATCCGGTACCGCCCGGCCGGCGCGCTTGCCAGGGTCAGCGCCTCCGGCTTCTGGGTCTTCGACGCGGAGCTGGCGACGGTCGCCCACGTGCCGTCGGCGTTGCGCCGCAGCAGGTAGAGATCGAGGTTGGCGGTAGCGTCGACCCAGTCGACGCTGGCCGTGATCGTGGTCGTCACCGATGTCGTAACGAAGGTGTCCACCCACCTGGGTGCGGTGGCGGTGCTGGCGTCGACACGGGACGAGACGGTTGCCGCGCGGGCACCGGCGGTTCCGGCAAGGAGGCAGAGCGCCGCGCCGCACAGCAGAGCCCAGACACGCATCCGGCGACCCTACCAACGGCCACGGACAGATCCCGAGGCCCGTTGCCGCGCCCGGCGACGTGCGTGTCAGCCGTCCACGAGCAGGCCCTGCAGCGGGCCGAGCAGCCGGGCGGTGCGCCGCGACACGTGGGGCAGGCGGATCAGACGGTGGGTCAGCGGCCGCCCCTCCTCCAGGCGCTCACGCTGCTCCTCCGCGATCGGCCGCCAGAGCTCGTCGATCACCTCGCACGGATCCCCGGCGAGCTGCTCGCGCGGGCACTCGAGGTGCTCTGACCACAGGCGCAGGCGCGTGTCCCGGGCGGCGCGGGGGTCGTGCGTGACAACGTTCATCTCCGTGTCGTTGAACAGCGAGTGGTCGTTCAGATTGGCCGAGCCGATCGTCAGCCACGCGTCATCGATGATGCACACCTTCGCGTGCACGTAGATCAGGTCGTGCGCGTTGCCGGCACGGGCGGCGAGTGTCGTCGCCAGCAGCTGCCCGGCGCCCCCGTCGGCCGCCATCAGCTCGCCGAGCACGCCACGGGTGTCGTCGCCCCCGCCCTTCGGCCGCGCCGGGAGCAGCACGACGACCCGGAACCGCGGGTCGGGCGGATGCGCGAGCTTCTCCGCCAGCACGGCCGCGATCTCAGGCGACCACAGGTACTGGCTCTCGATGTAGATGAACTGCCGTGCCGCCTGGATCGCGCGCACGTAGGACTCGAGGATGCCGAACTGCCCCCGGTCCTCGCCGGCATACATCCGCTCCGGCATCGTCCGCACGATCTGGAGCTCCACGTCGCCGGCAGGCGGCGGCACCTCGGTCTCCGGCAGGGGCTGACCCGTCACCGCGGTCCAGCGGCCCGCGAAGTGCCGGGCCACATCGGCGACCGCCGGCCCCTCGATCCTGGTGGCGACGTCGTGCCAGCCGAGCGCTGCCCGTGCCGGATGGGCCGGCGTGTCCAGCCGGTCACCCGAGAGCGCAGTCAGGTCGATCCCGCCGACGAACGCGACACGGTCGTCGATCACCACCGTCTTCTCGTGATGGCAGTGCATGGGCCGCTCGTGGCTGTCGAGTGCGATCTGCACGGCATCCGACACAGCGCGCAGCTCGTCGGCCGCACGTGCGGTATCCCGGCGCGAGGGCGTGAACACCGGCGCCGGCGACCCCGCCCAGAGCAGGACGCGCACGTCGACCGAAGCGGCCAGTTCCGCCAGCAGGTTGCGGAGTACGACCGGCGGGTCGCCGTGCCGCAGCACGAACTCCGGCGACATGTACCAGCCGGTCATGTGCACATGGCTGCGGGCGGCGGAGAGCTCCTCGAGCAGGGTGCCGAACATCTGCTCGCCGTCGACCAGGACGTCCAGCCGGTTGCCGGGCCTCGGCGGCCAGGCATCCTCGGCCCACCCGCCGGGTGGAGCGTCGAGCGCGTGCTTGCCGAGATTCCTGAGCCGGCGCGCATGGTGCGAGCAGACGGCACTGGCGACGCGCACGCCGATCTCGTCGTCAAGCCGGTCGACTCCAGCTGGGAGGGAAATCATTCTGAATGGCATATGCACCGAAGGCCCGATGACGCAAACGCCGCCCCCGAGATTGCACGTGATCCCCGCCCGCTCAGCGCCGGTTGCGGCAGTGCTGGCACGTGGGCCCAGCAGCTGGTTCCAGGTGCTGCGCTGGGAACTGGATACCGGTCTGGTCGAGCCGGGCGCGTGGATCCATGCCACCATCTACCCGCGCCGCTGCGACATCTCGCCGGACGGCAGGCTGCTCTGCTCGTTCATCCTGGCATCGCGACCGCCGCCCTTTGACAGCTACTTCGCGGTCTCCCGCCTGCCGTGGCTGACCGCCCTGGCAGCCTGGCGGGTGGGTTCGACCTACGCTGCCGCCTGCCAGTTCCATCCAGACGGAACCCTGGCACTCGGCTTCCCGCCCGAGACGCCTCCGGATCACGGTAGCTATCCGGGGCGGCTTGGGTCCCTGACACCGTACCCGCCGGGTGGGCGGGATCTGTGGGCGACCGCCGCCGTCGTGCACGAGCTGCGGCGCGGCTGGCGAATCGCCGGCGAGGACGACGCCCGCGAGGCCGTGGCGGTCACGCCTGCTGCAGGGGCCGCGATCGTGATCGAGCGCGACCGTCCCAGCGGGGAGTTCGCCCTCGAGCTCGTCCACGCTGGGCACGACCATCGCGGAGGCTGGGTGGAGGGCGCGGAGGTGCACTACGTCGTCCGGGCCGGCGAGCGCCGGGCGCTGGCCGAGGGCGTCACATGGGCCGACTGGGACGCCGCGGGCCGGCTGCTCGTGGCAACCGCGGACGGCGCGATCGAGGTGCGGGAGGACAGCACGGGCGGATGGCGACCGGTCTGGCGCCATGACCTGCGGGGCAGGACACCCGAGCCCGGCGCGGCGCCCGACTGGGCATGCCACTGGTAGCTACCCGGTCCGCAGGTAGGCGATCTCCCAGAGATCCTCCCAGTCCACGTTGCGCGACCGTGCCCACGTCCACCGAAACGACGCAGGCGTGATGTCTGCGAAGCGCATCCGCTTGCGGTAGCCACCAGCGTCCGGCGAGGTCGTCAGCAGCTCCATCGCCCCCTCCCGCATCCCGCCGGTGAGGTGGAACCAGGAGCCCTCGCTGTCCATCCACGTCTGCACCCAGTGCGCGGCCGCGGCGTCGTACACCGAGATGCTCGTGCCGACCAGCCCGTGTGCGGCCGCATCGAACCGCTCGCGCACCACCCGGCCGTCGCAGACCCGGTCGACCACGTTGCGGCCCTGCCCGCCGTCCCACGAGCAGTCCCAGGTTCCCAGCCAGAAGTCGAAGCCGCGCACTGCGTCCATGCCGCTTGGACGGCGCCGGTGCACGATGGTTCGCCGTACCGCAATTGCATGACAGCCCCGCCAACCGGGTGATCAACCTCTGGCCGCACATGTCGATCACACCACTGTGAGTCGAACGGGGAGGGCGGGATGATCGAACGGGCTTGGTCGGAGGCGCGGCGTCTGGAGTCATGGCCGCCGCCGTCGCTATCGCGCGCCATCGCAAGTGCCGGATCGGGCGAGTCCTCGCCGAGCTTCGTCGCGCGCCAGCCGATCTATGACCGGCTGCTCGACGTGTACGCCTACGAGCTGCTGTTCCGAGCCGGGGACGTCGACCATGCCAACGTGGTGGACGACGAGTCGGCGACGGCCAGCACCGTCGTCACCACCTTCGCCGACATCGGCCTCGACTCGCTCGTCGGCGGCCGCTCGGGCTTCGTCAACGCAACCCGCGACTTCATCATGCGCGGCTTCGTCACGCTGCTCCCGGCCGGCCGCGTCGCGCTCGAGCTGCATCGCAACGACGCGCTCGACCCCGACGTGCTCGCCGAGCTGCACCGGCTGTCGGAGCTCGGCTACACGATCGCGCTGGACGACTTCGTCATGCGCGAGGACAGCTTGCCGCTGCTCGAGGTCGCGCACTTCGTCAAGCTCGACGTGCAGGCGTTCACACGCGACCAGCTGGCCCAGCAGGTGGCCGAGCTGGAACCGCACAAGGTCAAGCTGATCGCCTCCAAGATCGAGGACCACCACACCTTCGAGTTCTGCAAGCAGGTCGGCTTCGAGTACTTCCAGGGCTACTTCTTCTGCCAGCCGAAGACGGTCGCCGGCCGCGGCATCCCGTCGAACCGCCTCACGCAGATGAAGCTGATGGCGGTGCTGCAGGATCCCGACTGCCAGCTCGAGGATCTCGACCGGGCGATCAGCAACGACCTCGGCGTCAGCTTCCGGCTGCTGCGGTGGATCAACTCGGCGTACTTCTCGCTGCCCCGCAAGGTCAGCTCCGTGCGCGAGGCGCTGATGCTGCTGGGCGTGCGAAACGTGCGCAGCTGGGCGCTGCTGATGACCCTGGCCGGGATCGACGACCAGCCGAGCGAGCTGATCCGCACCGCCATGACCCGCGCCAAGATGTGCGAGCTGGTGGCCCAGTCGCTCGACCGGCCGGACCCCGACGCGTACTTCACCGTCGGCCTGTTCTCGGTCGTGGACGCGTTCATGAACATGCGGATGCAGGACGTCCTCAGCGAGCTGCCGCTCTCGCCCGAGGTGTCGGCCGCCCTGCTCGACCAGAGCGGCCCGCTCGGCGAGGTGCTGTCCTGGGTGCTGACCTACGAGCGCGGGCACTTCGAGTGCCTGGCCCCCTCACCGCAGGCCGATCAGATGCTGCGCGACGCCTACCTGGTCGCGCTCCGCTTCGCCGACGAGGCGGACACGGGCTCCAGCTAACGGCTGTCGGCTATCCGGTGCCGTGCCAGCTGAGGTGCCAGACGATGCCGAAGGTCACGGCAAGGACGAGCGCGTTCTGCCAGTAGCTGCTCACCGTTCGAGCGTACGGGCGCCCGGACGGCCGCGCAATCAGGCGGATGAATCGTCCTCCGGCTCGTCGTCGTAGAGCTCGCGGGCGCCCATGCGGCCGACGCTCTCCACCTTGACCAGCTGGTAGGGGGACGCGAAGTACTGCCGGTGCGTGAGCCCACCTGCGGTGTACGGCTCGTCCATGTCGAGCACAACGCTGGCACCGGCGATGCGCGCGACGCGGCCGAAGGCTCCCTCGAGCTGTGCGTGCGCAGGCATGTCGCCCGGCACCCCGCGGATGCGGACGTGGTCGCCCGGCCGCAGCTGCGGCGGCTGCTGATGGACGACCGGCCGCCGGGTGGGGATGGGAGGGGCGTCGTACATGGCCACGGGCAGATGGTATCCGCGGTACTCGGACGGGGGTCGCGCACCGGCGGGACCGGGCCGATGGTGCATGCAGGATGGGGATCCGACGGATCGGGTCAGCGCTGGTGGTCGTGGCCGCCGGGCTCTCGGCAGGTGCCGGGACGCCGCAGGCTGCGCCGCTGCACACTGCGCCGAACTGCCCCGTCTTCCCGGCCGGCAACGTCTGGAACGAGGACATCTCCGCGCTGCCCGTGGCGGCGAACTCCGCGACGCTGGTCAAGACGATCGGCCTGGACACCGGGCTGCATCCGGACTTCGGGAGCTACAGGGGCTATGGCATCCCGTACACCACCGTGGCGGGGACGCAGACGAAGGTGCGCGTGCGGTTCGACTATGCCTCGGAATCCGACCGGGGGCCGTACCCGATCCCCAGGCGACCGCGGATCGAGGCCGGCAGCGACCACCACATGCTGATCGTCGACCGCGACCACTGCACCCTCTATGAGATGTGGAACGTCCGGCATACGTCGACCGGATGGCGAGCCGGCTCGGGCGCGATCTGGGACATGGAGTCAAACGCGCTGCGGCCCGACGGCTGGACGAGCGCCGACGCCGCCGGCCTCCCGATCCTGCCCGGCCTGGTGCGCTACTCGGAGGTGGCGTCGGGCCTGATCGACCACGCCCTGCGCTTCACCGCACCGCGCACGCGCGATGCGCACATCTACCCGGCCCGGCACGACGCCGGCTCGGGGACGTCGACCGCGCTGCCGCCGATGGGGCTGCGCGTGCGGCTGAAGGCGTCGTTCGATGTCTCGCAGCTTTCGCCTCAGGCGCGGGTGATCGCAATCGCGCTGCAGCGCTACGGGATGATCCTGGCCGACAACGGGTCGGCCTGGTACGTCTCCGGCACGTCGAACGCGAACTTCAACGACGACGACCTGCGCACCCTGAACCGGATAACGGGGCGCGACCTCGAGGTCGTCGACACCAGCGGGCTGGTCAACACGCCGTAGCATGCGCCGATGGCGACCATCGGCCGGGGACGAGTGCCGCAGTGCGACATGGACGCCGGGAGCGCGCTGTCCGCGCTCGACGCATTGCACGTCGCGAAGGTGCCCACCTGGCTGCTGGGCGGGTGGGCGATCGATGCGCTGATCGGGCAACACCGGCGGGCGCACGACGACGTCGACCTGCTGATCGTCGATGACGACATCCCGGCAGCGCAGAGGGCCCTGGCGGCTCTTGGCTACGCCGGATCCATCCATCCGCCGGGGTCGTCCTACCTCGTCGACCCGGCCGGCCGGCAGATCGACGTGCACGTGATCGAGCTTCGCCCCGATGGCAGCGCGGCATACCGGATGGAGGACGGAGCGGACTGGGTGTATCCGGCCGGCGTATTGACCGGTCGTGGGACGATCAACGGGCGCGAGGTCCCGTGCCTGACCGCCGAGATGATGATGGTCGAGCACACCACGGGCTACGAGCTGGACGAGACGCACCTCGCGGACGTGCGGGCGCTGGCGCAGACGTTCGATCTGGAGCCGCGTCAAGGCTGACGCCACACCAAATCACCCGAGTGCGGGGGCGGCCCGGCCGCTCGGACGCCGATACCTCCCAAGGGTCTGCTCTTCTCCGAATGCGGGGTCATCCGTGGCGTACAGCTATCCGAGGTTGCCGTCGAGCCCGACGCGGGCGCACTTCCAGCGCCTGCTCTGGCGTGCCGGCTTCTCGGGCAGCACCGACCAGATCACGCACTACGTGAACATGGGGCTCGGCCACGCCGTCGACCGGCTGCTGACGCCCTACACCACGAAGGTGCTGATCGGCCCGGCTCCCACCGACGGCGGCGCGAAGCTCGACCCGATCAACCACTGGGGCCACGACTGCCTCTGGTGGCTTGACCGCATGGTGCGCAGCCGAAACCAGCTCGTCGAGCGGATGACGCTGAACCTGCACGACCTGTTCGCGACCTCGAACGACGGCGTCGGCAACACCCGCCACATGCTGCGCCAGAACCGGCTGCTGCGAACGCACGCGGTCGGTAACTTCGCCGATCTGCTGAACCAGATCACCATCGACCCGGCCATGCTGCTCTGGCTGAACGGCGCGGAGTCCGACAAGTGGGAGCCGAACGAGAACTACGCGCGCGAGGTGATGGAGCTGTTCTGCCTCGGCAACGACCCCAACCTCGAGTCGCTCACGTTCGGCATGTGGACGAACGCGGCGATGTACACCCAGACCGACATCCACGAGGCCGCACGGGCCCTCACCGGGTGGCGGTACGACTGGAACAAGGCGGCGAACGGCACCGCCGCCCAGCGCGAGAACCCGACCTTCTACGACGCCTCCTACCACGACGGCGGCACGAAGACGATCTTCGGCCACACCGGCAGATGGGACTGGACGGACGTCTGCCGGCTGATCGTCGCGCATCCCAACCATGCGCCCTACCTGGCGTACTCGCTCTGGAGCTACTTCGTCCCAACGCCGCCGCCCGAGGGGGCGATGCGCGAGATGGTGGGCAACTACCGCGCGTCCGGGCACGAGCTCGCGCCGGTGCTTCGGGTGATCCTGCGCCATCCGGCGTTCTACGCCACCCTCGACGCCCCCGACCTGGTGAAGCCGCCGATCGTGTACGTCGCGGCCGGCCTGCGCATGACCGGCCGCTACATCACGACCAACGACTGGAGCTGGCTGCTCGACAACATGGGGCAGGTGCCGTTCTACCCGCCCAACGTCTCGGGCTGGAAGCAGGGGCCGGCCTTCCTCAACACCAACACCGCCCACGCGTACTGGCAGACGACGGACTACCTGCTCTACCAGACCGTGAAGGACCCGGGCACGCAGACACCCGGCCAGGCGGTCAAGGCGGCGCTCGCCGCCGTCAGCCACCCCTGGATGAGCGACGACACGCACGGCAAGCTCGTCACCTACGCCGGCGACTACGTGTCCCGCAACGGCCCCACCCTCGACAGCCACGATCGCACCGAGCGCCAGAAGGTGATCCGCGCCCTCGCCATGGCCGGACCGGACGGGCTCCTCCACTGACCACCGGAACCGGGAGCGAACCGACATGAACCACTGCGGATGCAATGACTGGCAGGTCACCCAGCGCCGGGCGCTGCTTCGCCGCCAGGGGCAGGTCGTGCCGATCCCGCGCGCCGTGCTGGAGGGCGAGAGCGCCGGCATGTGCCGCCGCGACTTCCTCCGCAACGGCGCGATCGCCTTCCTGACCGTCTACGGCGCTCAGATGGTGTCGTGGAACCGGATCTGGGAGGCCGCGGCGGCCCAGGCGGCCACGCCGGCGACGGATCCGATCATCGTGTCCATCTTCCTCGACGGCGGCAACGACGGCCTCAACACGCTGGTGCCGATCACCGGCAGCGATGCCGCCGCCTACGCGGCCAAGCGGCCGAACATCGGCCTGCAGCCGCAGAACTGCCTGCCGCTGGCCGGCCCGGCCTCCACGCCGGACTGGGCATGGAACCCGGCGGCGACCGGTTTCCAGCAGCTCTACGACGCGGGCAAGATGGCGGTGATCCCGGCGGTCGACTACATGCCGCCCGACCTGTCGCACTTCCACTCGCGCGCCTTCTGGCAGGCGGGAGAGCTCGACCCGGATCCCGACACCGGCTGGCTCGGCCGCTGGGTCGACCAGAACGGCGCGGCCGACAACCCGCTGCAGGCCGTGTCCGCCGGCTGGTCGCTGGACGGCTCGCTGAAGAGCGCTGACAACCCCGTCGCCGTGCTGTCCAGCGTCGACGACGCGCAGTTCACGATGGAGACGGTCTGGCAGGACCCGCAGCTGATGGTGAGCGCGCTGTCCGGCCTGACGCAGCGGTCGGCCGCGAATGCCGCCATGGCGGCGGCGGACGATTCGATCGGCGGGGCGGTGAACGTGGCGAACCGGCTGGCCTCGCTGACGCAGCCGACGCTCCCGCCCAACGGGCTCGGCTATGGCACCACGGACTTCGATCGCCGGATGGCGAACCTGGCGTGGATGCTCGACTCGAACCTGGGCATGCGGGTGGCCTGCATCTCCTTCGACGACGGCTGGGACTTCCACGACGACCAGGTGAACCGCCAGGCGCAGAACCTCACGCGCCTGTCGACCACGCTCGCCGCGTTCCAGGCCGACCTCGAGGCGCGCGGTCTCGCCGACCGCGTGCTCACCCTCGTCTGGAGCGAGTTCGGCCGGCGCGTCGAGGACAACAGCTCGGGTGGCGGCGGCACCGACCATGGCGCGGGCGGCCTCGCGCTGGTCGTGGGGACGCACGCCAAGGCCGGGCTCGCAGGCGAGTTCCCCGGGATCGCGGACAGCGATCTCGACCAGTGGGGCAATCTCAAGGTGCCGACCGACTACCGCCAGATCTACACGGCGCTGCTCGCCAACTGGATGGGGACAGATCCTGCGGCCGTGATCCCGAGCGCGGGATCGTTCACGCCGCTCGACCTGGTGGCGTAGCGGCGCCGACGGGCCCGGCCGCGGCCGGGTGCCATACTCCGAGATCTATGGTCGCCAGCCGCCTTCGTGCGCTCAGCTTCGCCGGCCTCGCCGCGACGTCCGCGGCCGTCGCCCACGGCGGCGTGGCGGTGCTGACCGACCCGGCGTGGGCCCTTCCCGCACTGGCCGGCGCCGGCGCCGCGACCACAGTGCTGCTGGGCGGCTGGCGCCTGCTGGCGGCACGCCGCGAGCATGCTGGCGAGGCGTCGCTGGCCGCGCTGATCCCGGCGATGCTGGTGGCCCAGCTTGCCGCGCACCTCGCACTGCTCGCGGCCGGGACCGATGCGCACGGCGGCGCGGCCGGGTCGCTGGCGCTGCATCTCGCGCTGGCGGTGCTGGCCGCGTGGCTGGTGCACCGCATCGACCGCCACACCGTCGAGACCGCCGGACGGGCGCTCGCCGCCCCCGTGCAGCCACGCCCGCCTGCGCTTCCCCGGCCGGCGGCCGTCGACGTCCCGTCGGGCGCCGTGCGCGCCGCGACGCGCGGCCGTGCGCCGCCCCTGACCGCCTGACCCGTTTCCACCACGGTTAGGAGGTCACCATGGTCCGACGCGCCCTGAGCGTCGCCGCCATCCTGGCGCTCGCCCTGCCGGCGAGCGCCTCAGCACACGTCGAGCTCTCGCCGGACACGGCACCACCCGGCTCCGACGTGCTGTTCACCGTCAAGTCGCCCAACGAGTCCACCCAGCCGCTGACCGGGGTGCGGCTGACCGTGCCGTCGACTCTGGTGATCGAGGGCGCCGCCGACACGCCCGGATTCCGGACGCAGGTCGTACGTGACCAGAGCGGGCGCGTCGTGTCGCTGTCGTGGCAGGGCGGGAGCGTGCCGCCCGACGGACTCGCGCTGTTCCAGTTCTCGGGCACGGTGCCCGATTCGACCGGCGAGGTGCGGCTGACCGCGCTGCAGACGTTCGCGGACGGATCCACGAAGCTCTGGCACTCGCCCGTCGTCGACGTGCAATCTGCATCGACGGGCAGCGACACCGCGGCTCGCGTGCTGGCGGCAGCGGGCATCGGCCTCGCCGTCGTGGCGCTGCTGCTGGCCCTGAGGGGACAGCGGAGGCGGCCCGCCTGAGGCGCGCGGCACTGATCATGGCGGTGCTCTGCGCGCCGCTGCTGTGGCCGGCCTCGGCCCTGGCGCATGCGACGCTGCTCTCCACCAGCCCGCCGACCGGCACGAGAGTCGCCAAAGCGCCCAGTCAGCTGGTGCTCACCTTCGACCAGCAGGTCCGCCCCGTCGCCGGCGGCACGGACGTCGTCAACGACGCCGGCACCTCGGTAATGGCCGGCGCGCCGCGAAACAACGCCGGCAACGTCAAGCAGCTGGTGATCCCGCTCCAGCCTGCGCTGCCGCGCGGCGACTACACGGTGCGCTGGTCGATCGTCTCGACGGACGGGCATCTGATCTCGGGCGTCTACGCCATCGGCGTCGGCAGCGGAGGGCCGCCGCCGCAGGCGGCCTCGCAGAGCACGCCGCTTGACTGGCCGTTCCTGAGCGCCCGGTTCGTCTACTTCGCGGGGCTGCTGCTCCTGGTGGGCGGGGTCGTGTACCGGTTGGCCGTCCACGCCCCGGCCGCCCGTGCGGTGACCGGCGAGCGGGGACGGCTGATGGGCCTGCGGGAGCGGCATCGCGCCAACCAGGTGCTCGCGCTCTCTGCGGTGCTCGTGCTGGCCGGCGGGTGGATCGCGCTCACCAGGCAGGGGTCGGAGGTGGCGGGCGTGACGTTCTGGGAGGCCTTCGACCACCGCGGGCCGGTCGCCTCCGCGCTGAACGCCACCCGGTTCGGGCGCCAGTTCGGGCGCGGCATCGACGTCACGGCCGTCTTCACCATCCTCGTCGCGCTCGCCTATGCGGCCGTCCCCTACGGGCGGAGGCTGACCGCGCTTTTGGCCGTGCCGGCGGCGGCCGCGGGGGTGTGGGCGCTGGCAGCGCCGGGCATCAGCGGCCACGCCGGCGACCCGGGGCGCGGGACGCTGGCGATCATCGTCGACACGATCCACGTGGCCGCGGCTGCGGTCTGGATCGGCGGGCTGCTGCAGCTGCTGGTCGTCACCCCCCACGCGACGCGCGGGCTTCCCGAGCCGGAGCGCGATGCGGTTCGCGCCGACATCGCGGGCCGCTTCTCGCGGATCGCCGTCGTGTCGGTGGCCGCACTCGCGATCAGCGGGGCCGTGCGCGCGCTGTGGGAGCTGTCCAGCGTCTCGCAGCTGTGGACGACCTCGTATGGCCGCACGCTGATCGTGAAGACGGCGCTGTTGGCGATCACGCTCCTGCTGGCGTCGCGCAGCCGCCTGCTGTTCCAGCGGTTCCCGCTGCTGCGGCGCTCTGTGGCGGCCGAGTTGGCCGTGCTGACGGCGGTGGTCGCGGCGGTGGCGCTGCTCACGAATCTGCCGCCGGGCAGCCGGCCGTCGGCCGCGAGCGCCGCCGCGCCGCCGCCGGCGGGCGGCCCCGCCGTGGTGCGTGCGCGCCCCGGCGCCACGGTAGCGCTATGGCCCGGCACCGCCGGCACCAACGCGATCACCGTCTCGTTGCCGAAAGGGGCGACGACTCCGACCCTCGTGGTGCAGCGCGGGAACGGTGCCGGGCAGCCGGCGCGGCTCGTCCGGGCCGGCCCGCACGCGTGGCTGGCCTGGGTGCCCGATCTGCAGCCCGGCGCGCTGACCGCCCAGATCGCCTCCGGCGCGAGGACGTGGGGCGCGACGCTGCGGGTGGGTGAGCCCAAGCGCGTGCCCGGCGTGCCGCCGGCGCCGGAGAGGTCGGGAGCCGTTGCCGCCGCCGAGGCGGGCGACCTCGCCGTCGCGGCGCAGCGCGTGGGGCGCCGGCGCCTGCGCTTCACGGTGCTGGGAGCGGACGGGTCGGCACCGAGGACGCTCGCGATTCTTACGGGCGGGCGGGTGGCGACGCCCTGCCGGCGGACGGCGAACGTCTGCTGGGAGGCGCCGGCCGCACCGGCCGCCGGCCCGCTCTCCGTGCGCATCCTCAGGCCCGGCCGCGCGGCGGTGTCGGGGACGCTCGATCTGCCCGCGGCGGACGCTCCCAGCGCGGCCGGTCTCGTCGGGCAGACGGCAACGGCTCTGCGCAAGCTCGACAGCCTGCGGATCGAGAACGTGATCGCGTCGGATCCCACGCATTCGGTGGCAACCCACTTCACGGTGCAGGCGCCGGACCGCCTGGCGATCGACGTGCTGGGCGGGATCCAGTCGCGGATCATCGGGCGCGACCGGTGGGATCGCCAGAACGGCAGCTGGGTGAAGCGCTCGACAACCCCGGTTCGGGTGCCCGACCCGTTCTGGGCGCAGGGCGCGGTCGCCGCGTACGTCCGCGCGGCCAACGCCCGGACGATCGACGCGACGCTGGCGGTGCCCGAGGGGCCGACGTTCTTCCGGATCATCGTCGACCGAAGGACGCACCGCGTGGAGCGGCTGTGGATGGTCACGGCAGCGCACTTCATGGACGAGCGCTACCTCGACTTCAACACGGCGCCGCCGGTGCTCCCTCCGGGCTGAACGCAACGCTTCCCGTCACCGTCCCGTGACACCAGCGCAACCTGGCGAGCCGTCACAGAACCGCAACGCCGGCGTCACACCCACCCGGTCGGGCTTTGACTCCAATAATTGGGTTCGCCGGCGGCGCCGCTCAACCAGGCGATCGACGCGTCACGAAGTCGTCACAGCAGCGTCACGCCCACCCGGCGGGGCTTTGACACCGTTTCGGCGGGTCATGCGTGGCCGTGACGGGTTCGTGACAAACGAGCCGGTCACAGAACCGTCGCGGCCGTCGTGACGATTCGAGGCTGAACGGCGCGGCGGCTAGGGCGCGCTGTCGCCGTCGGCCGTTGCTGCGGCCGGAGCCCGGAACGGCAACCGGGCGCCCATCGCCGCGGCGATCAGCACGACGACGCCGATCGCGATCAGCACGTCGCCCACCGAGAAGACGTTGCCGGCCGGCACCCACCCGGGCGCCGCCCAGCGGTCGACGAACCATGCGAGATGCGGATGCGCCGCGGCGACGCTGTTGTTGTGCACGCCGGTGTACGACAGCCCGGCGTCCCGCATCGCGGACGGCAGCGCCGGCATGTGGCCGCCGTTCGCGAGGATCGCAGCCAGGTTCAGCAGCATCCCCGCACCGGCTATCGGCATGCCGGTGAGGCGCCGGTTGTTCAGGAACACGGCCAGCAGGCAGACGTACGAGCCGATCGAGAGCGCGGTAGCGAGGCCCTCGCCGGCCCGCCACGGCATGAACAGCGAGGGGAACGCCAGCAGCTGCAGCCCGATCGCGACGTAGAACAGCCAGGGCGTGCGCAGACGCAGCTCGGCGATCCGGTCGATGCGCCCGCCCAGCACCAGTCCCACCACCACGCCGACGATGACGACCGGCAGCAGGAACATCAGGCCGTGGCCGACTGCTGCTCGGGGATCTCCTCGCCCAGCGAAGCCAGGTACTTCTCGAGCGCCGACACCACGCGCGCGTCGAACTGCGTCCAGCACCGGCGCCGAAGCTCGGCCACCGCGTCGGCCGCCGTGCCGGCCGCGCGGTAGACGCGGTCGGACGTCATCGCGTCGAACGCGTCGGCCACCAGGATGATGCGCGAGCCGAGCGGGATGTCCTCACCGGCCAGCCCCAGCGGGTAGCCGCTGCCGTCCCACCACTCGTGGTGGTGCCGGATCCACCGGTCGACCGGCGAGACGCCGAGGCCCTCGAGCAGCCGGTACCCGAGCTCCGCGTGTTCGCGCATCGTCCGCAGCTCATCGGGATCGAGCTTGTCCGGCTTCTGCAGGATGCGGTCGGGGATCGCGATCTTCCCGAGGTCGTGCAGCAGCCCCGCCAGCCGCACCTGCTCCACCGTCTCCTCGTCCAGCCCCATCGCACGGGCGATGCCCTCGACCAGCCGCGACACCGACTGGCTGTGCGCCCCGGCGTAGGTGTCCTTGGCGTCCACCACGCGGATCAGGCCCTCCGCGGCCTTCAGCCGCGCGTGCCGCTCGGCCGTCTCGGCCAGCTCCTCAGGCGAGTAGATGCGAACGACCGACGGGCTGTACACACACGAGCGGTTCTTCCCGTGGTTCTTCGCCCAGTAGAGCGCGCCGTCCGCCACGCGGAGCAGCTGGTCGCGGTCGCTCGCGCTGGTGGGATACGACGCTATGCCCGCGCTGACCGTCACCGGCTCCGCGTGCGGGAAGCTGGTCTGCCAGAGCCGTGCATGCAGACGCTCGACGGCCGTGTACGCCTCCTGCTCCCCGTCGTCGGGCAGGAGCAGCGCGAACTCCTCGCCACCGATGCGATATGACTGCTCGTCGCCGTACTCCTCGCGCATCAGCTCTGCCAGCGTCGTCAGCACCTGGTCGCCGACCGGATGGCCGAACCGGTCGTTGATGCTCTTGAAGTTGTCGATGTCGATCAGGACGAGTGACAGC
>DATAHR010000017.1:0-35879 GCA_036263035.1 Gaiellales bacterium
TCGAGAGCCGCACCAGCGGGTTGCCGTCGATCAGGAGCTGCTCCAGCTGCTCCCGGCGCGCCTCCAGCGGCAGGTCGACCAGCGGCCGGCGCTCGAGCTCGAGCAGGTCGAACACGTAGTAGGCGGGCGAGCCCTCGCCGCGCTGCATCAGCGAGAAGCTGGGCCGGCCGCGGTCATCGAGCATGCAGAGCTCGCCGTCGACCACGCAGTCCGAGGTGCGCAGGGCGTGGGGGAGGGCGCGGGCCAGCATCGGGAACCTGCCGCCCATGTCGACTCCGCGGCGGCTGGTCAGTGTCGCGTCGCCGCCCTCGAGCCGCGCGATCACGCGGTAGCCGTCCCACTTCACCTCGTACGTCCAATCGCCGCGGGTGGGCAGACGGTCGGACTGTGTTGCCAGCATTGGCGCGTAGGACGCCCGCTCGGCCCGTTCCTGCGGTCCGCCGGGGTCGTGCTTCTTGATCACCAGCCAGTTCTTCTCGTCGCCGCCGAGCCGGGCGGGGACCAGCGTCCACAGGCCGTGCACCCTGTCACCCTCGAGCCGCACGGTCAGTCCGCCGTCGCGCTTCTCCTCGACCAGCTCGTAGACGCCGTGATCCCAGATCTCCATCGTCCCGGCGCCGTACTCGCCCTTGGGAATGACGCCGGCAAAGGTCGCGTACTTCATCGGGTGGTCCTCGGTATGCACGGCGAGGTAGCGCTCGCCCGGCTCGAGCGGGAGGCCCTTTGGCAGAGCCCAGCTCGCGAGGACGCCGTGCATCTCGAGCCGCAGGTCGTAGTGGAGGCGACGGGCATCGTGGCGCTGGATCACGAAGACGGGCCGCCCGTCGCCACCGGCCGGCTCCCCGTCGCCGGCCGGCTCGGGGGTCTTGCCCGGCCGCCGCTTGCGGCGGTACTCGTCGAGCGACATCAGGAGAAGCGGGCGATGCCCACGTGCGTCGCCTTCGCGGGGGTGTCGCCGAAGCGGTAGACGAGCAGGCCGCCCTGCTGCTTGCCGGGGACGGGGAAGACCAGCGAGCCGGTCACGGACTCGCCGGGGCCGAGCGTCTTCCCGATCAGCTGGCCGGCCACCTTCGCGGTTCCCGAGGCGAGGAAGGTGTGGTTCAGCGTGTTTCGCAGCCAGATCTGCGTTGGCGCGACGGTGCCGGGCTCGGTTCCGCCGGCGTTGCCGAGGCGCACTCGGAAGACGGCGTAGAGCTTGGTTCCCGGCGGTGAGATCGCGCCCGGCACCGAGCTCCGCCACTGCACCGCGATGATGCGCAGGGTGAGGTTGTCGAGGCTGAGCGTCTGGCCGGGTGCGGCGACGGTGTAGACCTTGCCGTCGGGCAGCTTCGCGGTACCGGACGCGGGGAGGGTCTGGGCGGCGGGCACGGGCGCGGTGCCGCCGGATCCGCCGGTGGAGGCCGATCCGCTGCCGCCCATGCAGCCGGCGGCGAGCAGCGCGAGCAGGAGCAGGGCAACGAGTCGCATGCGCACGCGATGACTGTAGTGGAGCGCGCGACCCGGCCAACGGCGATGCGACGATCCGGTCACGAGCGCCGACCCCGTGCTTTGAGACCGCCCGCCCGCGAAGCGGCCAGGCTCCATGGCGATCGCAACGATGGTGTGCCGATCGTGCCACGTGGCCCGACGGCCGGGTCTGACACCGCCTGGCCGCGCAGCGGCCGGGCCCCATGGCGATTGCAACGATCGTGTGCCGATCGCCCAACGGGGCCCGACGCTCGAGTTTGACACCGCCCTGGCCGCGGAGCGGCCAGGGCATCATCGAGAACGCAACAAACGTGTGCCGATCCTGCCACCTGGCCCGACGGCCTGCTTTGAGACCGCCTGGCCGCGCAGCGGCCCGGCTCCACGGCGTTCGCAACGATGGTGTGCCGATCGTGTCACGTGGCGCGACGGCCTGCTTTGAGACCGGCCGGCCGCGCAGCGGCCGGCCTTGCCGGCGCCGTCAGGGTCTCAGGCCTGCTTGGCGGCGGCCGCCCGGCGCCCGGCGAGCACCTCGAGCGGCGCCAGGGGGTCGATCCCGTCTCGTGCCAGCAGCAGCATCGAGTGGAACCACAGGTCGGCCACCTCCGCGATCAGCTCGCTGCTCCCGGGCGCCGCCAGCAGCACCTCGACCGCTTCCTCCCCGACCTTCCGCTGCGGCCCCTCGCGCTCGCCGCTCAGCATGTTCGCCACGTAGCTGCCTGCCGGATCGGCTCCGCGGCGCTCCTCGATCACCCTTGCCAGCTCCGACAACGTCGCCGGCCGCGGATCCGACCGGCGTGGCCCGAAGCAGGTCTCCTCGCCTGTATGGCACGCGGGGCCCGACGGCCGCACCCGCATCAGCAGCGTGTCGCCATCGCAGTCAACGGCGATCGACTCGACCTCCATCGTGTTGCCCGAGGTCTCGCCCTTCTTCCAGAGCCGCGCACGTGACCGGGAGTGGAAGTGCGCCAGCCCGGTCTCCCGTGTGGCGTCGAGCGCCTCCTGGTCGGCCCAGGCAACCATCAGCACGTCGCCCGTCCCTGCGTCCTGCACCACGCAGGTCACCAGCCGGCCGGGCTCCAGGGTCAGATTCTCACCGGCAGGCCGCATGCGGCCACCTCCCGTTTCACCTCGGCGATGGAGTGGATCCCGTCATGGAAGATCGACGCCGCGAGCGCCGCCGAGGCACCCGCCTCCAGGGCCGCGGCCAGGTCGGACGGCCCTCCCGCGCCGCCCGATGCGATCACCGGCACCGTGACCGCTCCACAGACCGCCGCCACCAGGCCGACGTCGTACCCGGCCCGGGTGCCGTCGCTGTCGATGCTCGTCACCAGCAGCTCACCGGCGCCGCGCTCCGCCGCGTCCCTGGCCCAGGCGATGGCGTCACGCCCGGTCGGCCGGTGCCCGGCCGAGGCGTACGCCTTCCAGCTGCCGTTGCTGCGCGCCGCGTCGATCGCCACCACCACGCACTGCGTCCCGAAGCGGCCGGCCAGCTCGCTCACCAGCTCGGGCCGGTCGAGCGCCGCAGTGTTGACGCTGATCTTGTCGGCGCCCGCCAGCAGCAGCTCGCGCGCCTGCTCGGGCCCTGTGATGCCTCCGCCCACGCACAGCGGCACATCCACGCGCTCCGCCGCCCGTTCCACGGCCGCGAGCAGCTCCGGCCAGCGCTCGTCGCCGGCGCTGATGTTCAGCCACACGATCTCGTCCGCGCCCGCCTCGGCGTAGCGCTGCGCCGCGTCGACCGGGTCGCCGCAATCGCGCAGCGACTCGAAGTTGATGCCCTTGACCAGCCGTCCACCGCGGACGTCGAGGCAGGGGATGACGCGCCTACGCAGCAAGCCAGCGCTCCAGCATCCGCCGGCCGTCCCCCGCGCTCTTCTCCGGGTGGAACTGCACGCCCTCGAGCCGGCCGCTGCGGACGACCGTCGGCACGTCCGTCCCATCGATCGGCGTTCGGCCGGCGACCACGTCGTCGTCACAGGCAACGGCATAGGAGTGGGCGAAGTAGCAGACGGCCGGCTCGCCGTCGCCGATCACGTCGTTCCAGCCCATGTGCGGCACCCGCCGGGCCCAGTCGATCGGGCGCACGCTGCCCGGCAGAAGACCAAGGCACTCGATCCCGCCCTCGTCGGAGCGCTCGAACAGCAGCTGCATGCCCAGGCACACGCCGAGCAGCGGCGCCCGCGAGCCGCGAATGGCGGTGTCGAGTCCACGCTCGCGCAGCGCGCGCATGGCCGGGCCGGCCGCGCCCACCCCGGGCAGCACCAGCCGCTTGGCAGCGGCGACATCGGCGGGATCGCCCGTCACGCGCACCGGCGCCCCGATCCGCTCGAACGCGGCCCGGAGCGAGCGCAGGTTGCCGGCGCCGTAGTCGATCAGCGTCACCTCCGTCACACCGAGCCCTTCGTGCTGGGGAGGGCTCCGGCGCGCGCCTCGTCGACCGAGACGGCCTGCCGCAGTGCCAGCGCCAGCGCCTTGAATGCCGCCTCGACGATGTGGTGGTCGTCGGCGCCGCCGCCGTCGAGATGGATCGCCAGCCGGCCGGCGCGCGAGAGGGAGTCGAAGAAGTGGGGGATGAGGCTCGCCGGCAGGCCGCCGATCCGCTCGCTGGAGAGCGGAAGGCCGACTGCGCTGTGCCCGCGCCCGCCGAGGTCGACGGTGGCGTGGCACAACGCCTCGTCGAGCGGAGCGCGGGCATCGCCGTAGCGGACGATCCCGGCACGGTCGCCGAGCGCCGCGTCGAGCGCCTGTCCGAGGGCGATGGCAACGTCCTCCACCGTGTGGTGCTCGTCCACCCACAGGTCGCCGGCGCACGTCAGCCGCAGGTCGGTGAGCGAGTGGAACGCCAGCGCGGTCAGCATGTGGTCGAGGAAGCCGATCCCCGTCGTCACCCGCGCCTCGCCCGAGCCGTCGAGCGTCCACTCGGCATCGATCACCGTCTCGCGGGTCCGCCTCCGGACCGTGCCGGTCCGAGACCGCTCGCCGCGCTGCGCCGGTTCCGGGGTGAATCCCAGCGTCCGCAGGAGCAGATCGTTCTCCTGCGGCGCCCCCACCGTGATCCGCAGGCACGTGGGGAGCGCGTCGAACGTCCGAACGACGATGCCGGCGCCGAGCAGGCGGAGCGCCCACGCCTCGGCGTCCTCGCCTGTGTCGGCGAGGAGGAAGTTGGTGCAGGACGGGTGGACGCGCCATCCGGCGGCGGTCAGCGTCGCCGCCATGCGCTCCCGCTCCGCGACGGTCGCCGCCACGTCCGCACGCATCGTCTCCACATCGGACAACGCCCGCAGCGCGAGCGCGTTCGAGAAGCTGGAGATGCTTCCCGGCGGGCGGATCGCCTCGAGCGCCCGCGCCAGCGGCTGCGGAGCGATCAGGTAGCCGACGCGGATGCCGGCGAGCGCGAACGCCTTGGACAGCGTGCGGACGACGGCCACGTCGTCGCGCTCGCGGACGAGCCCGGACAGATCCGTGCCGCCGAACTCGAGGTATGCCTGGTCGATCACCACCAGCCCGCCGTCCTGCTCCGGCACGTCCCCGGGCGCATCCTCGCCGGTCGGATTGTGCGGCGAGCAGACCCAGGTCAGCCTGGCGCCGTCCGGCTCCTCGCCGAGGGACGCGCCGGCCAGCCGGGTGACGCTGCCGTACACCGCATACGCCGGCGTCCTCGCATAGGCCCGGTCGCCCGGGGACAGCGCAAGCAGCGCGCACAGCATCAGCGCCTCGTCCGCGCCGGCGGTGACCACGACCTGGTCGGCCGGGAAGCCGGCATACGCAGCCGCCGCCTCCCGCAGCGCCGTGTAGCGCGAGTCCGGATAGCCGTTGACGCCGATACCTGCGAGCCAGGCTGCGGATCCGGCATACCACGCCGGCGGTCGCGGCTGGGTGTTCTGGTCGAGCCGCACGACCGGCGTGCCGGCGGGGATGTGACGCTCCCAGCCCTCCTGCCACGTGTACGGCTCGATGTCGGCCAGGTCGGCCCGCACCAGCCCGCTCACGGCACCAGGTTCTCGATCGGCAGCACGAGGATGCTGGAGGCGCCGGCCGAGCGCAGCGGCCCGAGCAGCTCGACGACCTGCCGTCGGTCGACGACGGCGTGCACGGCATGCATGCCCGATCGCGCGAGCGGCAGCACGGTCGGCGACTCCATGCCCGGCAGCAGGTCGACGATCCGGTCGAGCGAGCGGTCGGGCGCGTTCAGCATCAGGTAGCGCTGCCCGCGTGCGGCGATCACGCTCTGCATCACGGTGGCCAGCGCGTCGGCCACGCGGCGATGCTCGTCGTCGAGATCAGGTCTGGCCAGCAGCACGGCCTCTGATTCGAGCACGGTCGCCACCGGCCGCAGGCCGTTCGACCGCAGCGTCTCGCCGCTCGAGACGAGGTCGCAGATGGCCTCGGCCGCGTCCAGCCTGGGTGCGAGCTCGACGGAGCCGTGGATCGGCACGACCTGCACACCCACGCCCGCCTCGGCGAAGAAGCGCTCGGTGGTGCGTGGGTAGGCCGTCGCAACCCGCTTGCCGGCCAGGTCGGCCGGCGCCTGCACCGCGGAGTCGTTGGCCACGGCCAGGTCGAGGCGGCAGGCGCCGAAGCCGAGCGGGAGCAGCTCCTCCGCCCGGGTGCCGGCCTCGACCAGCTGGTTGCGTCCCGCGATGGCGGTCTCGACAGCGCCGTCGGCCGCCCACGTCGGGATGTCGTCGGACCGCGCGAACAGCACCTCGATGTCCCACTGCGAGCAGTGCGAGTAGAGGGCGCGGCCGTTCGCCTCGACCTCGATGCCGGCCGCGCGCGCGAGGTCGAGCGCGGGAGCGTGCATGCGGCCCTTGGACGGCAGGGCCAGGCGGAAGGGACGTGTCACGTCCGGCCCCCGATGCGGTCGAGCACGAGCCGGTAGCCGCCCTCGCCGTGGCGCAGCCAGTGCGCGACCCTGGTCACGGTGGCCGTGGAGGCGTGCAGCTCCGCCGCCACGCGTGCGTACGGGGTGCCCTGGTCGAGCATGCGCGCGGCCTGCCAGCGGTGGGACAGCGACTCCAGCTCGTGCAGGGAGCAGATGTCGCGCAGGAAGGCGGCCGCCTCCTCCCGCGTGCGAAGGGCGAGCAGCGCGTCGCACAGCTCGTCGATCGCCGGTGTCCTCCAGTCCTCAGCCACAGTGCTAGCATTTTAGCATGCTGAAACGCGATAACGAGGAGCGGCCGCGCGTCGTGCCGGCCATCGACCTGCTGGACGGCCGGGTGGTGCGGCTGCGGCAGGGCAGGTTCGATGAGGTGACGGAGTTCCCGGTTGACCCCGAGCGGGTGGCGGCCGAGTTCGCGGAGCAGGGCGCCACGCTGCTGCACGTGATCGACCTGTCCGCCGCCCGCGACGGGGTGCGGCCGCCGGCGCATGCCGCCCTGCTCCGCCGGCTGGTCGAGAGCTCCGGAATGGCGGTGCAGGTGGGCGGTGGCATCCGCAGCGAAGCGGACGTGCACGACGTGCTCGAGCTCGGCGTCGCCCGCGTGCTGATCGGGACGCTGGCCGCCGTGCAGCCCGATCTTGCCGGCCGCCTCGCGGCGGAGACGGTGCGCGTCGCCGTGGCTGCAGACGTCCTCGACGGCACGGTGCGCGCGGCGGCGTGGCTGCAGGACACCGGGGCCCCGGCCGAGACGTTCGTCCAGCGGCTGGCGGAGGCCGGCGTCCGCGACTTCCTCGTCACCGCCATCGACCGCGACGGCACGGGCGCGGGGCCCGACACGGACCTGCTGCTGCGCCTGCGGCCGCATGTCCCGGGCCTGCTGATGGCGGCGGGCGGCATCGGCTCGCCGGACGACGTGGCCGCGGCCGTGCGCGCGGGTGCCGACTGCGCCGTGATCGGACGGGCGCTCTACGACGGGTCGATGACGAGGATGCCCGACATCACATGACCGCGCGTTCTGAGCGTTCGGGAGCCAAGCAGCGCAAGCATCGAGGGAGCGCCTGACCCGGGTCGCGGGCGTTCAGACGCGTGGGGATGTGGAGTCAGGCATCACAGCCGAGGCCTCCGCCTCGCTGCGCAGCTCGCCGACCGAGAGCCCCTCGTAGCTGAGGAAGAAGAAGCCGAGGCCGACGCCGAGCAGCGCCTCGATCAGCTGCAGGCCGATGCTGAAGTTGATCGCGAGGTTGGTCGGCACGTTGTAAACCTGGAGCGCCGTGTAGGTGGCGCCCTGGAAGACGACCAGGTTGCCGGGCACGATCGGGAACAGCCCGACCAGGTTCGACGCCAGGAACACCAGCGCCGCGGCGCCGATCCCCTCGTGGATGCCGTATGCGAGCAGCGCCCAGTAGATCCCGAGCATCTGCGCGAGCCACGAGAGGGTGGCGGTGATCAGCCCCCACAGGAGCAGGCGCGGCTTCCGCAGGACGGCCTGCCCCTCGCGCATCGCCAGCGGGATGGCTCCCAGGCTGATGCCGAGCAGGTGCCACCAGTGCTCGACGGGATCCGCCTCGGTCGGCACCTGCCGGCGCCGGTACCGCGCCCACACCTCGATCGCCGCCGCCGACACGGCGATCACAAGCACGACGCCGATCAGCACAAGCAGCAGCTTGCCGGCCCACCCAGGGATCGAGACGAAGGCGGCCACGCCGAGCAGCACCGCGACGAGCGTCACGCCCGACAGCAGCTGCTCCGTGACGAGCGTCCCGACCAGGGTCGGGACGGGCACGTCGTAGCCTCGGGCGAGCAGCTTGCGGCGCAGCACGGACACCCGCGCAACCTCTCCCAGCCGGGCGAACAGCACGGTGTTCAGCAGGAAGCCGATGAAGATCGCGGGCACGACGTCCGAGAAGCGGGTGTGCAGGCGGCCGTTGGCGCCCTCGGGCGTCGTCGGCACGTCCTCCACCGCATCGAGGGCCGCCTTCCACGTGAGGCCCTTGCCGGCGACCGACAGCAGGTTCGCGGCGAGGGCGGCGAACACGTACGTGGGGTGGGCGTCCGTGATCACGCCGCCGACGCCCTTCAGGTCGAGCTTGGTCGAGAGCAGGAGGACGCCGGCGGCCATCAGCCCCGCGATCACCATCGCGCGCACCGCGAGGCGCCGGTGCGGCCGCAGCTCGGCGGCGAGCTCGGAGACCGTGACGAACTCCAGGCCCTGATCCTTGCCGGCCGCGATGATCCCCGGCAGCGCGGCCACGGTCTGCGAGCGGTCGTCCCCGCTGCCCGAGCCGTCGGCGTCGTGCAGCAGCAGGATCGCGCCGGGATGCAGCTTCGACACGCTGCGGTCGACGATGCGATCGATCCCCGGCTTGGCGGTGTCCCACACGCCGGCCGTCCACCCGACCACGCGGTAGCCGAGCCGGCGCGCGACCGGCACCAGGAACGGGCTGCGGAAGCCGTGCGGCGCGCGGAAGAGCGGGGCAGGTGCGCTGCCGGTGGCGGCCACGACCGCCTCGTCCAGCGCGCGCAGCTGACGCGCGATGTCCCTCGGGCCCTCGAAGGTGAGCAGCGAATGGTCGTCGCCGTGGCTGGCCAGCTCGTGCCCCTCCTCGACGATCCGCCTCGCGATGTCGGGATGCGCACGGACGTGGCGGCCGAGCACGAAGAAGGTGGCGCGAACACGGGCCTCGCGCAGCTCGTCGAGGATGCGCGGCGTGTACTCGGCGCTCGGCCCGTCGTCGAACGTGATGGCGGCCTTCGCGGCGTCCACCTCGCCGCGCCCGATCACCCGGCCGAACAGCGCCGTGTTCGGGGTGAACGCGGCGAAGGCGAGGAGCAGGACGAGGATCAGCGCGGCGCCGAAGACGATGTCTCCGGTAACGCCGCCGATCCAGACCCCGATCGCCCCGGCAACCGCCAGCCAGAGCACAGCGAGCGCTACGAAGGTGCTGATGACCTGGCGCTTGCCCATACCGGTCGTCGTCCTGCCATCAGGTCGCCATAGTACTGCTCGAGCTGGGCGCCGACCGTCGGCCAGGCGTAGTGGTCGAGTGCGGTGCGCCGGCCCTCGGCCGCCATCCCGTTTCGGGTCTCGTCGTCGTCGAGCAGCCGGCCCAGCGCGTCGGCGAACCGCTCGGGCGAGCGGGCGGGGTGCACGAGGTAGCCCTGCCGGCCGTCCTCCATCAACAGCTGGAAGCCGCTGATGCGGCTCGCCGCGACGGCGCGGCCGCAGCTCATCGCCTCGAGCAGCACCATGCCGAAGGACGCACGTGCGCAGGGGGTGCAGAAGACGTCCCCGGTGACCAGGTAGTTGGGGCGGCTGCGGTTGAGCCGGCCGGCGAAGTGCACGTAGGGCCGCGCCTGCTCGGACACCATCCGTTCGTAGTAGGGGCGCAGCGGGCCGTCGCCGACGACGATCAGGCGGACGTCCGCCCCTCGCTCGCGGAACAGCAGCTCGTGCGCCTGGATCATGGTGTCGACGCCGTTTCGGGGGTCGAAGCGGCCGACGAAGACGATGGTGCGGTGGTCGCCCATCAGCTCGTGCACGGGCTCGGCCTGCGGTGAGAAGTGGTCGGCGTCGATGCCGTTCGGAATCACGTCGTAGGCGTAGGGGAAGTACGGGGTGAGCGATCCGATGCAGGCCTCGCTGACGCAGATCCGCCCGTCCAGGCGCTCGATCGCGGGGCGGATCAGCTCGGCCTGGATGTCCATCCCGAGCGTCTGGGGGAACACGCTGTGGAAGGTGGCCACGGCGACGGCGTCGTCAGGGGTGTGCTCGATCGCCCAGGCCGGCATCTGCGGGTTGTAGGGCGCATGCACGTGGACGACGTCGAAGCCGCGCTCGCGGAAGAACGCGCCCAGCCGCCGGCCCAGGCGCGGGCCGATCGTGTGGGTGGTCTCGGCGCCGTTGCCCCAGCGGGGGACATAGATCCTGACCGCCGACCCGATGTGCACGACCTCGAACGTCGGCTCCGGGACGGCCATGGCGTCGTCCTGCACCGGCGGCGGCCGGCGCAGCTTTCCGGTCACGACGGTGACGTCGTGTCCGAGAGCCGCCAGGGCCCGCGCCTGGCCGTCGACGTGCTCGGTGATGCCGCCCAGCGAGGGGTAGTAGAAGTCGCTGACGATCGCGATCCGCATCGGGCGCGGATGCTATCTGATTGGCACTCTCGGCCTACGTGTGCCAATGGGGCCCGGGCCCGCTGGTAGAATTCGCCCATGCCGATCTACGAGTACCGGTGTGACAACGACCACCGCTTCGAGGTGCTCCAGAAGTTCGCGGACGACCCGCTGACCACCTGCGAGGTGTGCGGCGCGCCGGCGCAGCGGGTGCTCCACCCGGTCGCGATCCACTTCAAGGGATCGGGTTTCTACTCGACGGACTACGGCCGGGGCAAGAAGTCGGCAGCTGGCGACGGCAAGGCTGATTCGAGCTCGTCGTCGGACGGCAAGGCGGCATCGAAGACCGAGGGCGGCAGCTCGTCGGGCGGCGGCGAGTCGAAGCCCGCCAAGGCCGCGGAAGCCTGAGCTACTTCACCGTGCAGCCCGGCGCGTAGAGCGACGTCTTCGCCGGCGGCTGCGGCGCGATCTGGCCGAGGAACATCTGCTCGACCAGGCGGTTGTCCTGGCTCGAGAGGATCATGTCCTGGCCGTCCACCAGCGAGGGCTCGCCTCCGAGGTGGCACTCCAGCGTGCGGCTGGCACGGAACTTCTCCCAGCCGAGCCCGATCAGCTCGTTGGCCGATAAGTCGGTGGTGAGCGGACGGGCGAGGTCGCGACCGATGCTGGGCAGGTGCAGCAGGCTGGAGGGTGAGACCAGCTGGCGCTCGATCGCCTGCATCACCAGCTGCTGGCGCTCGGTGCGGGTGATGTCGCTGTCCTTTGGGTTGGTGGTGTGGCGGATGCGGGCGAAGGCCAGCGCGTGGCGGCCGTCGAGGTGGATGTTGCCCTTGCCGAAATGCCACATGAACCCGTCGAACGGCTGCGAGGAGATCACGGGCCGCTTGTTGTAGACCGTGACCCCGCCCATCGAGTCGATCAGCTCCTTGAAGCCCGTGAAGTTGACGAGCACGATGTGGTTCACCCGCAGGCCGGTGAGGCCGTTGATCGTGCGGATCAGGAGCGGTGCGCCGCCGTAGGCGAATGCGGCGTTGATCTTGGTATCGGCGTGGCCCGGGATCGGCACCCGCAGGTCGCGCGGGATCGAGAGCATGCTGATCAGGTGCTTGCCGGGGTCGGTGCGGTAGAGGATGATCGAGTCCGCCCGCGCCGTGGTGTGCGCTCCGCGACTGTCGGAGCCGAGCACGAGCGTGACCTGGGGTGAGGTGAGGATGTGGCCGGCCGGTGTCAGCGCGGCCTTGGTGCGCTTGTCCAGCCGCTTGTTGGCGTTCGCGACCTCGTCCGAGAACGAGCGATAGCCGAGGTACAGCCACCCGACGAACAGCAGCAGGACGACGCCGACGATGAGCGGCACGCCCTTCTTCCAGCCCGGCCAGAACCGGCGGCGTCCCGGGGCCGTGGCCACCTGGCGGCCGGGCAGCCGAGGGGGAGGGCCTGACGGCGAGGACGCCGTTCCCGGCCGTCCGAGGCCAGGAGGCGTCGCGGGCCGCGGCGGATCCTTTACCCCGCTCTGTGCGGAGGCGAAGGAGAACCGTCCTGCGTCCGGGTCGTCTTTGCGTACGTGCCCGCCGCGGTAGACGCGGTAGGCCTTGGGCCTACGGGATTGCTCAGCCACGGCGTTGCTATGTTAGCCAGCGGCATGCCCGAATCCTCCCATTCCGCCGTGGTCGGCATCGACCTCGGCGGCACGACGACGAAGGCAGCCCTCGTCTCGGACAGCTACGAGCTGCTGGCCCGCACGGCGGTGCCCACGGAGCTGCGAAGCCAGGCGTCGCTGCTCGATTCGATCGAGCGGCTGGTGGAGCACGTGGCCGGGGATACGACCCCGGCTGCGGTCGGGTTCGGCCTGCCGTCCCAGATCGATCAGCGCCATGGACGGGTGCTCGACTCGACCAACGTGCCGCTCGAGGAGATCGACTTCAAGGCCGAGATGGGCAGTCGGCTGGGCGTGCCGGTGACGATCGACAACGACGCCAACGCGGCGTGCCTGGCCGAGGCGCGGATCGGCGCGGCGCGCACCGCGCGGCACATGGTGATGCTCACGCTCGGCACCGGCGTCGGCGGCGGGCTGCTGCTGGACGGAGAGCTCTATCGCGGCTCCTACGGCACGGCCGGCGAGCTCGGCCACATCTCGATCGACGAGGACGGGCCGCCCTGCCAGGGGCACTGCACGAACCGCGGGTGCCTGGAGGTGCTGTGCTCGGCGACGGGCGTTCTGGCCGCGGCCAACGCGATCGCCGACGACCGGCCGCACGGCACGCTGGCCGCGGCGCGGAGCACCGGCACGGACCTGGACGCCCAGTTCGTGATCGAGCAGGCGCGGGCCGGGAGCGTGGAGGCGCGGGATGTGTTCGCGATCGTCGGGCGGCACCTGGGGGTCGGCATTGCCAACTACGTCAACATCTTCAACCCGGAGCTGGTGGTGATCGGGGGCGGGATCAGCGCGGCGGGCGAGATCCTGCTGGAGCCGGCCAGGCGGGAGTACGAGGCGCGGGTGCTGCGCGCATCGGCGTCGGCGAAGGTGGTCGCGGCGGAGCTGGGGAACGACGCGGGCGTGCTCGGGGCGGCCGCGCTGGTGCTGTAGCTTCGCCTTGGTCTCCAATGATTGGCGCGGGCGGTGACGACGGCCGTGACACCCATCACGGACGCGCCGATGCTGCGAGATTCGTAGAGTGTCCGCCATGTCCGATACCGGCGCGCTCGTCGTCTGCCCGACCCCGATCGGCAATCTCGGCGACATCACCCTCCGTGCGCTCGACGAGCTCCGCCGCGCCGACGCCGCCGCCTGCGAGGACACCCGCCACTCCCGGACGCTGCTCGACCGCCATGGCATCCACCTACCGCTGATCGCGCTGCACGAGCACAACGAGCGGGCTCAGGCGCCGGCCATCGTCCGCCGCGTTGCTGCGGGCGAGCGTATCTGCCTGCTCACCGACGCGGGCTTCCCCGCCGTCTCCGACCCCGGCGCCGTGCTCATCACCGCGGCGCTCGGGGCCGGCATCCAGCCCGTCGTCCTGCCCGGCGCGTCCGCGGTCCCGGTCGCGTTGGCCGCCTCCGGGATGGCGGGCGGCGGCTATGTGTTCGCCGGCTTCCTGCCGCGCGCCGCGGGCGCCCTCACCGCCGTGCTCGACCGGCTGGACGCCGCCGCACTGCCGATTGTCGCTTTCGAATCGCCGCGCCGCCTGCCGGCCACGCTCTCGCGGATCGCCGCACGCGACCCGGGTCGCGTGGTCGCCGTCTGCCGGGAGCTGACGAAGCTGCACGAGCAGGTGGAGCGGGGCTCCGCCGAAGAGCTGGCCGCGCGCTTCCACGAGCCGCCGAAGGGCGAGGTGACGATCGTGCTCGCCGCCGTCGAGCCTCCTCCTGCGGCGCTGCCGGATGCCGACCTGCTCGCCGAGCTGGCCGCCGCCGTCGGCGCCAAACGCGCCGCGGCGCTTGCATCCGCGCTCAGCGGCGCGCCGCGAAACGCCCTCTACGCGATGCTGACCGACCGCAGCTAACGACGCGCCGCGAACACCACGTCGTCGCCGCTCAGCGCGTCGATGCAGTCCTCGCACACCGGCCGGTCGCGGTACTCCGCCAGCCGCTCCTCCGAGCCGCAGAACACGCACTCCGTATGCGGCCGCTGGAGCACGATGGCATCGCCCTGCACGCTGATCTCGAGCGCAGCGTGGTCGCTGATGCCAAACCGCTTGCGGATCTCCACCGGGATGACGATGCGGCCGAGCTCGTCGATGCGGCGCACCACTCCACCGACCCGTAGGCCGCTGCCGGAAAGGGGTCTAGCCTCCGTGCTGCGCCTCGACATCCGCCGCCTTCATGTCCCTCGATAGGATGCGGCCAGCATATCCACCGAGCTTGCAATTTGCCAGCGTCCGCTTTGCGATATGGCCTTTTCTGTCACGACTCCCATCTATTACGTCAACTCCGACCCGCACCTCGGGCACGCGTACACGACGGTGGCCGCCGACGTCCTCGCGCGGCATCACCGGCAGCTCGGCGAGGAGGTGTTCTTCCTCACCGGCACCGACGAACACGGCGGTAACGTCGCCCGCGCTGCCGAGGCGGCCGGCCTGCCGCCGAAGGAGTTCTGCGACCAGGTCTCCGAGCGCTTCCGGCGGCTGGCGGCCGAGATGGAGTCGTCGCACGACTTCTTCATCCGCACCACGGATCCCGAGCACGAGCGGCGCGTGCAGGAGTTCGTGCAGCGCCTCTACGACGGCGGCCAGCTCTACGAGGGCACCTACGCCGGCTTCTACTGCTCGTCCTGCGAGGTGTTCTATCCGGAGTCCGACCTCGTCCAGCCGGGCAATCTGTGCCCGATCCACAACCGGCCGACCGAGTGGCTCGAGGAGAAGAACTGGTTCTTCCCGCTGTCGAAGATGCAGGACCGCCTGCTCGAGCTCTACGACTCCGACCCGGAGTTCGTCCGTCCGCGCGCCCGCTACAACGAGGCGCGGTCGATGATCGCGGGTGGGCTCGAGGACGTCTCGTTCACCCGCGGCTCCGTCAGCTGGGGCATCCCGGTGCCCTGGGAGCCGAGCCAGACCATCTATGTCTGGGTGGACGCGCTGCTGAACTATCGGACCGCCCAGGAGTACGGCCTCGGCCGCGACGTCAGCGCCACCTTCTGGCCGCCCTCCGTGCAGCTGATGGCGAAGGACATCCTGCGCCTGCACGGCATCATCTGGCCCGCCATGCTGCTCGCGGCCGGCTACGAGACGCCGTGTGGCCTGTTCGTGCACGGCTACTTCACCTCGGACGGGCAGAAGATGAGCAAGACGCTCGGCAACGTGATCGACCCCTTCCAGGTGATCGGGACGCTCGGCGCCGACGCGCTGCGCTTCTTCCTGCTGCGGGAGATTCAGTGGGGACAGGACGGCGACGTCACCTGGGACGGCCTCCACCGGCGTTACGAGGGCGAGCTTGCAAACGACCTCGGCAACCTCGTCTCACGGGCCACGGCGATGATCGTCCGCTATCGCGACGGCGTCGTGCCCGAGGGCCGAAACGCGCTCTCGCCCGTCCACGAGGCGGTCGCGTCGCGCCTGGCGGACACCGACCTCTCCGGCGCCCTCGAGGAGATCTGGGGTCTCGTCCGCGCGGCGAATCGCTTCGTCGAGGAGCAGCAGCCGTGGGCGCTTGCGAAGAGCGAGTCGGACGACGACCGCCGCCGGCTGGACGACGCGCTCTACACCCTGGCCGACACCGTGCGCGCGCTGGGCGTCCTGCTGACGCCGTACATCCCCGCCGCGGCAGGCAAGATCCTCGACGCGGTCGGCGATGCCGGGGCGATCTCCTGGGAGCGGGCGGCGCTCGGCCTCCTGCAGCCGGGTACGCGAGTGCAGCAGCCGGAGCCGCTGTTCCCGCGCGTCGAGCGGTGATCGACACCCACGCCCACCTGGAGAGCTGCCCGGGCGGGCCCGAAGCCGCCATCGCCGAGGCGGCGGACGCCGGCGTCGACCGCATCCTGACGATCGGCCGCGAGCAGGCGGTGGAGCTGGCCGCCCACAACGGCGGCGTGTGGGCCGTCGTCGGCTGGCACCCCCACGAGGCCGCGGAGGCCGACGTCGCGGCCCTGCGGCCGCTGCTCTCGCAGCCGCGGGTAGTGGCGCTCGGCGAGGTGGGTCTTGATTTCTATCGAGACAACGCGCCCCGCGATGACCAGCGGCGGGTCTTCTCCGAGCAGATCGACATGGCGAACGAGACCGGCCTGCCGCTCGTGATCCACACCCGGGACGCCGACGACGAGACGTTCCCGTTGCTCGAGCGCGCGCAGGTTCCCGTCGTCCTCCACTGCTTCTCCTCCCCCGTGAGGCTGGACGAGGCGGTGTCGCGCGGCTACATGCTGTCCTTCGCCGGCAACGTCACCTACCCGAAGGCCGTGGAGCTGCAGGAGGCCGCGGCCCGGGCGCCTGCCGAGCTGCTGCTGGCCGAGACCGACAGCCCCTACCTGGCCCCGGTGCCGCTGCGCGGGCGGCCCAACACGCCTGCCAACGTCGCGCACACGGTCCGGTTCCTGGCGGCGCTTCGGGATGTCGACGAGGACGAGCTGGCGGCGCAGGTCGAGCAGAACGCGGCCCGCGTCTTTGGCCTGCCGTGACAGCCGACGCGCTCGCGCTGGCCCTGGCCGCGGCGCTGGTGCATGCGCTCTGGAACGTGCTCGTCGGCAGCGCGCGCGAGCCGCGGCCCGCGGCGGCCGTCGCCATGCTGGTCGGCATCGCGGCCGCCGCGCCGATCGCCGCGGCGACGTGGGACGTGCGGCGCGGGGCGATCCCCTGGATCGCCGCCTCGGCGGTGCTGGAGCTGGCCTACATCGCACTGCTGGCCGCCGCCTATCGGGGGGCGTCGGTGCCGGTCGTCTACCCCGTCGCCCGCGGCGCAGCGCCGCCGCTCGTGCTCGCCATCGGGGTCGCCACCGGAACGGCCGCCTCGCCTGCGCAGGTGGCGGGCGTGCTGCTGGTGGCGGCGGGCATCGGCATCGTCGCGCTCGGGGCCGGCCGCGCGCAGCCGCGCCAGCTGGGCCTGGCCCTCGGGGTCGCCGTCACGATCGCCGGATACACCCTGGTCGACAAGCACGGGCTGCGCTACGGATCCCCGATCCCGTACCTCGAGGCGGTGATGGTGTGGCCGTCGCTGGTCTATGCGTGGTGGGCGCTGCGCCGTGACGGGCGCCCGGCCCTGCGAGCGGCCGCCAACCGGTCCTCGGTGATCGCGGGCGTGGGCATGTTCGGCGCCTATGCCCTCGCCCTGGCCGCGCTGCAGCGTGCGCCGGCGGCGTCGGTCTCGGCCGTGCGCGAGTCGAGCATCGTGATGGCCCCACTGCTGGCGGCGATGCTCGGCCGCGCGCGGCTCGACCCGCGGACGCTGGCCGGAGCCGCCGTGGTGGCGGCCGGGGTGGCCGTGGTCACCCTGGCATGATGGAGCAAGGAGGACGATTCGGGATGACGGCGGATGATCCGGCGAGTGACGCGCAAGCAGGAGACGAGGGCGTGACGAGCCGATATCGGAAATATCGGCGAGGAGCGGCATCGGACTCCTGCGCCAGCGCGCCGCCGCCGGGCGCCGGCGGCCATCCCGGATCGCCCTCCTCAAGCCAGGTTTCCATCGCCCGGCTGCGCGAGTGGGGGATCACGCCCAACCGCGAGCTCGGCCAGAACTTCCTGATCGACGACAACGTGCTCGGCATCATCGGCCGCATCGCGCCGCTGCGCAGCGACGACGTGGTGCTCGAGGTGGGGCCGGGTCTCGGCGTGCTCACACGCTGGTTGAGCGAGCGCGTCGCCGTCGTCCACGCCGTCGAGATCGACCGCCGGCTCGAGCCGGCGCTGGATGTGACCCTTGCCGGCGTCGACAACGTGCGGCTGCTGTTCGCCGACGCGATGAAGCTCGACTTCGCCGCCCTCGAGCCGCGCCCGTCGGCACTGATCGCCAACCTGCCCTACGCCGTGGCCACCCCGGTGGTGATGAACGCCCTGCCGGTGTGCGAGCGCTTCTGCGTGATGGTGCAGCGCGAGATCGCGGACCGGCTGTTCGCCCGACCGGGCACGAAGGCCTACGGAGCTGTGTCTGTGCTCGTCCAGCTCAGCTGCCGCCGGCTGGCGTTGCGCCCGGTGTCCCGAAGGGTGTTCTCGCCCGTGCCGCGGGTCGATTCGGCGCTCGTCGCGTTCGAGCGCAACAGCGACCGCGCCGCGGGGCCGGGCTGGCCGGCGCTGTCGCGGACGGTCCACGCGGCGTTCGCCCATCGGCGCAAGCGGCTCGGAAACGCGATGGCGCTGGCAGGGCTCGCCCCTCCGCCCGAGCATCTCGCGGGGCTGCGCGCTGAGCAGCTTGAGCCCGAGCAGTTCCTGGAGCTCGTGTGATCCTGCAGGCCCCGGCGAAGATCAACCTCTGCCTGCGCGTGGGGCCGCTCCGCGACGATGGCTTCCACCGCGTGACGACCCTGTTCGCGGCGCTCGAGCTGCACGACACGCTGGAGCTGGAGCCGGCCGCGGCGACGGTGGTCGAGGGCTTCCCTGACGACACGCTGGTCACCCGCGCGCTCGAGGCGCTCGGAGAGACGGCGCACGTGCGGCTGCAGAAGCGGATCCCGGTTGCGGCGGGCCTGGGCGGCGGGTCGTCCGACGCCGCAGCCGTGCTGCGGGCGCTGCCCGGGGAGCGGTCGGTGAACGAGCTGTACGAGATCGCGCGGTCGCTGGGAAGCGACGTGCCCTTCTTCCTCTCGGGGCTCGAGGTGGCTCTCGCGACTGGGCGCGGCGACGTCCTTCGCCCGCTCCCCGAGTTCCCGCGCGGCCTGGGGGTGCTGCTCGTGCCTGGCGCCGAGGGCCTGTCCACCGCCGACGTGTACGCGGCATCCGAGCCGAACCCGATCTACCCGGCCGTGCAGGGCGACCTCATCCGCGGCGTGCACACCGTGCGCTCGGCGCGGGACGTCGCAGCGTTGGTGGCAAACGACCTCGAGGACGCCGCCTGCGCGCTGCGGCCCTCGATCCGGGAGGCGCTGGCCGCCGTGCGCGACGCCGGAGCGCTCGCCGCAGCCGTGTCGGGAAGCGGGCCGACGGTGTTCGGGCTGTTCGCCGACGAGGCTGCGGCGGAGGCCGCGGGTGCCGGCATCGCCGGGTCGATTCCGACACGCACGATGTAGCATTCACCCATGGCCGAATGGAACGTGTCCACCGACCGCGTCACCCTCCAGGAGAAGCCTCCGCGTCGCTCTCCGGTGCAGTGGGTGCGCGAGCACAGCATCCGCATCGCGCTCGTCGTCGGCATCGTCGAGGGTCTGGCCGTGTGGCTGAAGGGCTTCCACTGGCTGTGGCTGGTCGGACTGGTCGTCGTGTTCGCCTACCTCTGGCTCCGGAAGCGCGTTCCCCTGCGGCTTCGACGCCCGCTGTGGATCCTGGCCATGTCGCAGGCGGTCGCTGCGATCATCGTGCCCGCGCTCGGAGGCCTGCTGTTCCTTACGGCCATCGTCGCGGCGCTCGTCCTCGTCATTCTTGTCCTGGTAATGCTCGGCGACCTACGCCGTACGTAGGAGCCTGCAACGCGTCGCCTCCCGGCGTCGCTGCGATCGGCCCGTGCCGAGCACTGTGCCTCCCTTGCTCCTTGGGAGGCTCGCGTTTCGCCTCCTACCGACAGCCCATACGGCGCGGCGCGTCCAAACGCTTTCCGCCCGTATACTCACCGAGCCTGACCGCGCGCCGATGGGGCGTGGCCAAGTGGTAAGGCAGCGGGTTTTGGTCCCGCGACCCCTGGTTCGAATCCAGGCGCCCCAGTTCTCCCGCCACTGACCCCTCGATGACCGACACCCTGGCCAGCATCGTCCTCGCCGCCGGTAGGGGCACGCGCATGAAGTCGCGTCTGCCCAAGCTCCTGCACACCGCGTGCGGCCGGCCCCTGCTGGCCTGGTCGCTCGCCGCCGTCGAGCCGCTGAGCGCGGCCCCTGCGGTCGTCGTCATCCCGCCCGATGAGCCGGCGCTGGCGGAGCTGGTGCCGGGCTGGGCGACCCCGGCCGTCCAGCACACCGCCCGCGGCACGGGCGATGCCGTGCTCGCCGCCCGCGCGGCGCTCGAGGGCTTTGCCGGCGACGTGCTGATCCTGAACGCCGACCATCCCCTGATCGAGGCCGAGACGCTCGAGGCCCTGGTGGCGGCGCACCGCGAGGGGGGTGCGGCGGCGACGCTGCTCACGTTCGAGCGCACGGCCACGGTCGGCGCCGATTTCGGCCGCATCGTGCGGGACGGCTCAGGCGGCGTCACCGCCATCGTCGAGGTGCGCGACGCGACCCCCGAGCAGCGGGCCATCGCCGAGGTCAACTCCGGCTACTACGTCGTCCGCTCCGACCTGCTCTGGTCGGCGCTCGACCGCGTCACCGACCACAACGACCAGGGCGAGATCTACCTGACCGACATCGTTGGCATCCTCCACGGCGACGGCGAGCGGGTGCACGCCCATGTCCACGACGACCCGCTGGTCGCAAAGGGCGTCAACACGCGGGTCGACCTGTCCGAGGCGGATGCCGAGCTTCGCGCCCGCATCAACCGCCGCCACCAGCTGGACGGGGTGACGATCGTCGACCCTGCCACCACCTTCATCGAGCCGACCGTCCGGATCGAGGCCGACGCGGTCATCCATCCCTTCACCGTGCTTCGCGGCGACACCCGGATCGGCGCCGGCGCTCAGGTCGGCCCCCACGTCGTCGCCGCCGACGCGACGATCGGCCGCGACGCCCTGGTCGGCCCGTTCTGCTACCTTCGTCCAGGAGCCACGCTCCATGACGGGGCCAAGGCGGGGACGTACGTGGAGATCAAGAATTCCGTGCTGGGCGAGGGTGCGAAAGTGCCGCACCTGTCCTACATCGGCGACGCCGAGATCGGCTCCGGCACGAACATCGGAGCGGGTGCGATCACGGCCAACTACGACGGCCGCAGCAAGCAGCGCACGGTGATCGGCAAGGACGTCCACACCAGCTCTCATAATGTCTTCGTCGCTCCGGTCACGATCGGTGACGGCGCCTGGACGGCGGCCGGCTCCGTGATCACCGACGACATCCCGCCCGACGCCCTCGGAGTCGCTCGTGCCAAGCAGACCAACATCCCGGGATATGGAACCCGAAAGCGTCGTCAGCGTTGAGTCGCCCATCCCGCTGTTCCCGACGCTGCCGGCGACGGTGCCGACGGTGAGCGATCCGCGGCTGACCTGGATGGAGCGGACGCCGCACAAGCGGCTGATGCTGTTCAGCGGCCGGTCGAACCCGGAGCTGGGCGAGAAGATCGCGGAGCGGCTCGGCATCGAGCTGGGCCAGGCCACGCTGAAGACGTTCACCAACGGCGAGGTCTACTGCCGCTACGAGGAGTCGGTGCGCGGCGCGGACATGTTCATCGTCCAGTCGTGCTCGTCGCCGACCAACGACTCGCTGATGGAGCTGTTGATCATGATCAACGCCGCCCGCCTGGCCTCGGCCAAGCGGATCACGGCGGTGATGCCCTGGTATCCCTACTCGCGCCAGGACAAGAAGAGCTCGCCGCGCGAGCCGATCACCTCCAAGCTGGTGGCCGACATGATCGAGGCGGCCGGCGCAGACCGCGTGCTCACGATGGACCTGCACGCCGGCCAGCTGCAGGGCTTCTTCAAGATCCCGGTCGACCACATGACCTCGGTGCCGCTGCTGGCCGAGCACTTCAAGCTCGTGCTTGGCAACGTGCCGCCCGAGGAGACCGTGGTCGTTTCGGGCGACGCCGGCCGTGCCAAGCTGGCCAAGAAGTTCTCCGAGATGCTGGGCGCCGGCTTCGCGCTGATCACCAAGGAGCGGCCCGAGCAGCAGGTGGCCGAGGTGACGAACGTGATCGGCCGCGTCCGCGACAAGACCTGCATCGTGATCGACGACATCATCGATACGGCCGGCACCCTCTGCGCCGGCGGCGAGGCCCTGGTGGAGCACGGCGCGACGGCGGTCTACGCGTGCGCCACCCATGCCGTGTTCTCGGGGCCCGCACTCGAGAACCTGGCAGACAGCGTGTTCAAGCAGGTGGTCGTCACCGACACCATCCCCGGGAACCTCGTGAAACGCCCCGACAACGTCAGGGTGCTGTCGGTCGCCCCGATCCTGGCTGATACCATCTCCAACGTCTTCAACGACGACTCGGTGTCCGGCCTGTTCCACGGCGGCAACCAGCTCTTCTGAGCGCCGAGCCGGTCGTCACGTCTTTGGGAGCGATCGATGGCTGATGTGAAACTCGAAGCGCGCGTGCGCGAGGGGCGCGGTGGCAAGGACGCCAAGGCCCTGCGTGCTGCCGGCGAGATCCCCGGTGTGATCTACACGTCCAGCAGCGGCAAGGATGGCTCGACGCCGATCTGCGTCGGTGCCCGCGATCTGCGCACGGCCGTCTCCGGCCCCGGTGGCCAGCACGCCATCATCGACCTCACCGTCGACGGCAAGGGCAAAGCCCACTCGGTGATCATCAAGGACATGCAGCTGGATCCGGTGCGCGACCGCGTGATCCACATCGACTTCCACGAGGTGCGGCTCGACCAGCCGATCAACACGGTGGTGCGCGTGGTGCTCGAGGGCACGCCGGCCGGTGTGGGCATGGGCGGCGTGCTCAGCCAGCCGACGCACGAGCTCCACATCTCCGTGCTGCCGACCGCGATCCCCGAAGAGATCACCGTCGATGTGAGCGCGCTCGACATCGGCGGATCGCTGCGCCTGGTCGACATCCCGCCGGTCGAGGGCGTTACGTTCCTCGACGATCCGGAGGGCACCGCGCTTGCAACCGTCAGCGCGCCGATCTCCGAGGAGGAGCTCGAGGCGCCCGCAGCCGAGGGCGAGGAGGAAGCCGAGGCTGCGGCGCAGGAGGGTGCGGAGGCCGAGGGCGACGGCGGCGAGGCCGAGGGCGAGGCGCCGGCGGAGGATTCCTCGGGCGACGAGTAAGGCGGCGTGGGCCTGCTCCGCCGTCGCGAGTCGTCGTTCTCGTATCTGGTCGTCGGCCTGGGCAATCCCGGGCCGCGGTACCGCGATACGCGGCACAATCTCGGCCGCAGAGCCGTCGAGCTGGTGGCGTCGGAGCTCGGGGGCAGCTGGCGGTCGCGGTGGAACGGCAGAGCCAGCGAGGTGCGCGACGGCGACGAGCGGCTGATGCTGCTCGTGCCGGAGACCTTCATGAACGATTCCGGCCGGTCGGTTGCGCCGGCGCTGCGGTTCGCGAAGCTGCCGCCCGAGCGCCTGGTGGTCGTGCACGACGAGCTCGACCTGCCGATCGGCGACGTGCGGGCGAAGCGCGGGGGAGGGCTGGCAGGGCACAACGGCCTGCGATCGGTCGCGGACGCGCTGGGCACGCAGGACTTCCTGCGGGTGCGAATCGGGATCGGCCGGCCGGAGCGGGGCGACCCCCGGCCGGTGGCGGACTGGGTGCTGACCCCGTTTCCGGCCGGCACCGACGTGGATCGGTTCGTCCGCGACGCGGCGGACTGCACGCTCGCGGTGGTGCGGGACGGGGTGGACGCGGCGATGCGCCGGTGGAACGGGGCTGGGGGTCAGCCTTCAGGCGGTTGAGATGGGGTTAGGCCTCTGGCCTGACCCCATCTACGCGATCAGCCGGATGCGCGGCCCGTCGGTCTCCTGCACCGGCGCCGCAACCACGTCGTCCGTGCGGCTGTCCAGCCGCTGCTCGAATGCCTTGCGCAGATCCTCGCCCCGCATCCGCGGCGACGCCGAGATCTTCCAGCAGGCCAGCTTTGCCTCGAGCCGGCGCACCATCTCCGGCGGCTCGTAGAGCCGCGTGCGCACCTGGTACTCGCTCATGCCACGAGACGTGACTCGCATCGCGGGCAAGCCTAACGGCTTCGACGGACGCCGTCCACTACCTACCTCCGAAGCGTTTCCGCCAAACCGCGGTAGATATCCCGCGCCGACGCCACCGCCCACTCCAGGTTGCGCACGCGCATCCGCTCGTTGGGTGAGTGGATGTTGTCGTCGACCGAGGCGAACCCGGAGAGCACCGTCGGCGTTCCGCGTGCGACCAGCGCCGCCATGATCGGTATCGAGCCGCCGCTGCGCATCGCCACCGGCGCCATGCCGGTTGCCCGCTCGATCGCGGCCATGGCGCTCGCGATCACCGGATCCTCCGGGGAGACGTACGCCGGCTCGCCGTCCGGCCAGCGCTCCAGCTCGAGCGTCGCGTGCGCCGGGCACGCTTCCCGCAGCCGCCGCTCCAGCTCGTCGCCGAGCGCGTGGGGATCCTGCCCGGGTGCGACGCGCAGCGACAGCGACGCCCGCGCCTCCGCGCCGATGCTGGTCTTGTGGATGGTCGGGTCGCCTGACCCGATCGAGTGGACGGTGATCGACGGCTTCGTCCAGGTGCGGTCGTAGAACTCGTCCGCAGCCCGATCGTCGGCCGGCGTCGCGCCGCCGCTTCGCAGCATGTCGGCGCCCGACGGCAGCGTGGCCCAGCCGGCCCGCTCCTCCTCGGTCACTGGCGCTGCTCCCACGGCGAACAGGTCGTCCCTGCCCGCCACCGCCCCGAGCACGCCGAGCAGGTCGTGCACCGGGTTGGCGGCCGCGCCGCCGTAGAGGCCGGAGTGCAGCTCCCTCGCGTTCGCCACCAGCCGCAGCTGGAAGCCGGTCAGGCCGCGCAGCGCGGTCGTCACGGCGGGAACGTCGTCGCTCGCCATGCCGCCGTCGAAGATCACCGCCGCCGCGAAGCGGTCGTCCAGCGTGGCCAGGTAGTCGATCACCGAGTGGCCGCCGATCTCCTCCTCGCCGTCGGCGATCACCCGGACGTTGACTCCGAGCTCGCCGGCCGCGGCCAGGTCGAGGGCCGCGCGGAGCAGCGTCCAGTAGTTGCCCTTGTCGTCGGACGCGCCGCGCGCGTACAGCCAGCCGTCGCGAACCTGCGGGTCGAACGCCGGGCTGTCCCACAGCCCCGGGTCCCCGGGTGCCTGCACGTCGTAGTGGCCGTAGGCGACCACCGTGGGTGCGTCGGCCACCGATGCAGGGATCAGCCCGTCCACGAGCGGATTGCCGAAGCCCTCCACGACGCGGGCATCGCCCACCAGCCTCGCCACCCAGTCGGCGGCCTCCCGCAGCTCGCGGGGATGCGCGCCGTCGCTCGAGATCGACTCGATCCGGAGCAGCTCGAACAGCTCGTCCAGCTGCAGGGTGTCGCTCATCTACTGGTGCTTCTGCGTGTGCTTCCCGACGGCGATGTCGATCAGCGTCAGGATCGTCAGCACGAGCGGGATGCCCAGCGCCACGACGAAGATGGTCGTCAGGGTGTAGTCGTGCCCCTCCGGCTTCTCAGGCGCGCTGCCCGTGCTGGTCGCGGCCCACGTCAGCGCCGGCAGCGCGAGCGTGAGATAGAGAGCGATCAGCGGAGCGGCAAGACGACGGCGCACGGACGGGACCTCCGGTCGATGACGACCGCCAGACTACCATCAGAGACGGCCGTGGAACGCACTGACCCGCTGGATCTCCCGCCCCAGACGGTGTCCGCCCTCGCCGGCGCGGACACGGCGCTCCCCTACCTGCTGGAGAGCGACGAGTTCAAGGGCTTTGCGCGCATCGCGGCCGAGGGCATTCCCCGCGCTCGGGTGTCGCCGCCGATGCTGCCGCTGCTTGCCGCGGCGCTCTGGCGCAGCCGGGAGGGTCTCACGCCCCGCGGGCTTGTTGTCGTCGTGGACGACGACGAGGCGGCTCACACCCTTGCCGACTCGGTGGCGCCCTTCCTGCCCGATGCACCCGTGGCCTACCTACCGTCCCGCGGGGCCGGGTACGGCACCGGGATCGAGCCGGCCGCCCACCTGGTCGGCGAACGGGCGCTGGCGCTCGAGGCCCTTGCAGAGGGCGGCCTGATCGCCGTCTCGGCGGACGCGCTGGTCGAGCGGGTGCTGCCGCCGCAGCGCCGGCCGGCCGCCGTGGAGCTCGAACGCGGCGCCGAGCCGGGGCTGGAGGAGGTCGTCGAGCTGCTGGCCGCGGCGGGCTACGCGCGCACCGAGACGGTCGAGGAGCGCGGGACGTTCTCGGTTCGCGGCGGCCTCGTCGACGTGTTTCCGACCACGGGCCGCGAGCCGATCCGGGCGGAGTTCTTCGGCGACGAGATCGAGCGGCTGTCGGCGTTCTCGGCGTTCACGCAGCGGTCGCTGCGCGAGCTCGATCGCGTGGTGGTGCATCCCGCCGCCGAGCCGGACGACATCGAGGGCCGCTGGGGCGCCGACGACGAGACGACGTACGTGCCGGCCGGCCTTGTGGCGCTCGGGCCGGAGCTCGAGGCCGGCGCGCAGGTGGTGGTGTGGAACCCCGAGGAGGTGCTGGAGGACGTCCGCGACTGCTGGGCGGAGCATGCGGAGCGCCTGCGCGATCCGGAGCAGCGCGGGCGCGGCTACGTCCGGGTCGAGGACGTCGAGGCGCTGATCGAGCGCTCCGGCGCGCTGGAGGAGCTGCCGCTCGGCCAGACCTACTCGTTCGAGGCGCAGCCGCCGGCGCTGGCGTCGTTCGGGCTGGCGGAGGCCGAGAACGAGCTGCGTGCCCTGGTGCGCGCCGGCTACCGCGTGCTGGTCTGCTTCCCGCATCTGGGCGAGGCCGAGCGCACGCGGCTCGCCCTCACCCGGATCGAGGTCGAGGCGCCGCCTCCCGGGGGCGCAGGCCCCGAGGAGCCCGGCGTGGCGTTCCTCCAGGGCGCCGTGCGGGGCGGGATCGTGGTGCCGTGGCTGCGGCTCGCGGTGCTGCCCTCGGGGCAGCTGTTCCGGCGGCGCGCGCCCCGGCGCGCCGTCGGCATGGGCCGCGCGCTGGCCGCGTTCGGAGACCTGCGGCCCGGCGACTACGTCGTTCACGACGACCATGGCGTCGGCCGCTTCGTCCGCTTCGACACCCGCGAGGTGGGCGGGGTCGTCCGTGACTACCTCTACCTGGAGTTCCGCGGCGACGACCGGCTGTACGTGCCGCACGAGCAGCTCGGCAAGGTCAGCCGCTACATCGGGGCCGACGGATCTGCGCCGGCGCTGGCGAAGCTCGGCGGCAAGGCATGGAACACGCTCAAGGCGCGGGCCCGCGTTGCGGTGCGTGAGCTGGCCGGCGAGCTGCTCGCGCTCTACGCCCGCCGCCAGGCATCGACCCGGCCGCCGTTCCCGCCCGAGGACGAGTGGGCCGCCCGGCTCGAGGCCAGCTTCCCCTACCAGGAGACCGACGACCAGCAGCGCGCGATCGACGCGGTGACCGAGGACATGGAGGCTGAGCAGCCGATGGACCGGCTGGTCTGCGGCGACGTCGGCTTCGGCAAGACCGAGGTGGCCGTGCGCGCGGCGATGAAGTGCATCTCGGGCGGCCGGCAGGTGCTCGCGCTGGTGCCGACCACGGTGCTCGCCCAGCAGCACGGCGCCACGTTCCGCGATCGCTTCCGAGACTTCCCGGTGCGGGTCGAGATCGTGTCCCGCTTCCGTGCGCCGGCCGAGGTCAAGCGCGTGCTCGCCGACTTCCGCGAGGGGAAGGTGGACGTCCTGATCGGCACCCACCGTGTGCTGTCGCGCGATGTGGTGCCGGGCAACCTGGGCCTCGTGATCGTCGATGAGGAGCAGCGCTTCGGCGTGGCGCAAAAGGAGCTGCTGCGCCAGATGCGGCTCGAGGTGGACGTGCTTGCGATGTCGGCGACCCCCATCCCGCGGACGCTGCACATGTCGCTGTCGGGCCTGCGCGACATCTCGGTGATCACCACGCCGCCACGCGGCCGGCGGCCGATCAAGACGCACGTCGGCGAGTTCGACGAGGAGCTGATCGCCTCCGCGCTGCGGCGCGAGCACGCCCGCGAGGGCCAGTCCTTCTACCTGCACAACCGCGTGGAGACGATCGACGAGGCCGCCGAGCGCGTGCGCTCCTGGGTGCCCGAGCTGCGGGTGGGAGTCGCGCACGGGCAGATGGCCGAGCGGCAGCTCGAGAACGCAATGCTGGCGTTCCTGCGCGGCGACTACGACGTGCTCGTGTCGACCACCATCATCGAATCGGGCCTCGACATCCCGCAGGCGAACACGCTCGTCGTCGAGCGCGCGGACCTGCTCGGCCTCTCGCAGCTGTATCAGATCCGCGGGCGCGTGGGGCGGAGCGACGTAACCGCGCACTCCTACCTGTTCTACCCGGACCGGCGCGAGCTGTCGGAGGAGGCGCGGCACCGCCTCTCGACGCTCGCCGACTACACCGAGCTCGGCTCCGGCTACCGCATCGCCATGCGCGACCTCGAGCTTCGCGGCGCCGGCAACCTGCTCGGCGACGAGCAGTCCGGCCACGTCGCCGCGGTGGGCTTCGAGCTCTACGTGGAGCTGCTGGCCGAAGCGGTGGCCGAGCTGCAGGGAGCCGCCGCGCCGGCGCCCAGGGCCGTGCGGGTGGACGCCCAGGTGGATGCCTACGTGCCTGCCGACTACGTGTCGCTGGAGGCGGTCAAGATCGACCTGCACCGCCGGCTGGCGCTGGCGTCCTCGGTGTCGGAGCTGCGCGAGCTGCGGGCAGAGGTCGCCGACCGTTTCGGCCCGCTGCCGGACCCGGTGGAGAACCTGTTCGGCATCCACGAGGCACGGCTGCTCGGCGCCGAGCTGGGCGCCGAGGTGGTCACCCTGCGCGGCGGCAAGGTCACCGTCGGCCCCCTGCGGCTGGACTCGTCCGAGGTGCGCGAGCTGAAGCAGCGCGCGCCGCGCGCCATCTACAGCGTCGCCTCACGCGAGGTCAGCGCCCGGCTCGAGTCCCAATCCGGCTCCAAGGAGCGGCCTCGGATGCGGGAGGGGCTGGAGATGCTCACTGCTATACTCGACGCGCGCCGCGCCCACGCGGCGTAACGCATTTATGAGCCGTTTTCGCATCGTTCTCCTGGCACTGCTGATCAGCGCGGTCGCGCTGGCTGCGGCGTGCGGCGGGGGCAGCGGCAGCGGAAGCACCGCCGCCTCGCTCAACTCCGACGACGTCGCGGTGGTCGGCGACATCCACATCACCCGCAGCGAGCTCGACCACCAGATCCAGCTGCAGGAGAAGTCGGCCGAGGTCTCCAAGCAGACGCTGCCGAAGCCCGGCACGGCCGATTTCAAGACGCAGGTGACCGACCCCGTGCTGCAGCGCCTCGTCAACGAGGCCGAGATCGAGAACATCGCCAAGATCCTCGGCATCTCGGTCAGCGACTCGGAGGTGCAGAAGAAGCTGCAGGAGGGCATCCAGCAGCAGTTCGGCTCCCAGGACAAGTACCAGGCGTTCCTCAAGAAGTACGGGATCACCGAGCAGGACATCATCGACCAGGCCGTTCGCCCGTCGCTCCTGCAGACGAAGATCGCCGACAAGCTGAAGTCGCAGTACAAGATCACCGACGCCCAGGTGAAGGACTACTACAACAAGAACAAGGCGTCGTTCGCCCAGCCGGACTCGCGCAAGGTGCACTACATCCTCGCCAAGGACAAGGCCGACGCCGACGCGGCACGCACCTTCGTGACGAAGGGCGGCTCGTGGGGCGAGGCTGTCAAGAAGTGGTCGCTCGACTACAAGCCGGGCACGCCGCCCGCGCAGCTGGGCGCGCTGACCGCCACCAAGGGCCAGCTCGAGACCAACTTCGAGAACTCGGTGTTCAACGACCTGCAGACGGGCGGGATCAGCATCCCGGTCGCCGTCAGCAAGAGCTATGAGCAGTCCAACCTGGCCGGCAAGTGCAAGCCCCAGTGCTACTTCCTGATCCGCGCCGACGCGGACACCGTCAAGGGCTCCCAGCAGTCGCTCGACCAGGTGAAGGCGCAGATCATGTCGACGCTGGAGCAGTCCGTGCAGGCGCAGAAGGTCTCGAAGCGCGTGCAGGAGCTGATCGACCAGCAGCACAAGATCACCAAGTACGCGGACGGCTACAAGCCGACGCCCCCGCCCAGCACCAGCGGCGGGTAGCCTCTTCCGCCATGTCATCCCTGCAGCTCCTGGTCGCGCTTGGCCCCGGTGACCCAGAGCTGATACCGCTCGCCTCCTGGCGGGCACTGGAGATGGCCGGCCCCGTGCGGCTGGAGCCGGACGAGCCGCTGGCGGGCTGGCTGGGTGAGCAGGGCATTCCGCTCGCGGCAGATGCGCCGGTGGCGGCGGGCTCGGGCGAGCGGTTCGTACGTCTGGCCGCGGGCGCCGGCGGCGTGCCATGCGTCCCCGCCGGCGAGGCGCTGCACGCGCTGATGGCGGCCGACGCGATGGTCGCGCTGATGCGGCTGACCGCGCGCCTGCGCCGCGATTGCCCATGGGATCGGGAGCAGACCGCCCGATCGATCGTGCCGCACACGCTCGAGGAGGCCTACGAGGTGGCGGAGGCCGCCGAGCACGGCGATCCCGCCAAGCTGCTCGACGAGCTCGGCGACCTGCTGTTCCAGACGTCGTTCCTCGCGCTCCTGCTGGAGGAGCAGGGCGAGGGCGACTGGGCGGAGGTCGCCCGCGGCATCACCGTCAAGCTGATCCGCCGGCATCCGCACGTATTCGGGGAGGCGGAGGCGGATACGCCGGGGCAGGTGCGCCGCAACTGGGAGCAGATCAAGAGCGACCAGGAGGGCCGCACGGGCATCTTCCACGACGTCCCCGCGGTGCTTCCGGCCCTGCTCCACGCCCGCAAGGTGCAGCGGCGGGCCTCGGCCGTCGGCTTCGACTGGAGCGCCTGGGAGGGGGCCTGGGGCGACCTCGACGACGAGGTGCGGGAGCTGCGTGAGGCGCTGGACGCTGCCGGCGAGCACCGGGCAGAGCACGAGCCGGACGCCGAGGTGGTGCACGAGCTGGGCGATCTGCTGTTCGCCACTGTCAACGTCGCCAGGCTCGCCGGCGTCGATCCCGAGCTCGCCCTGCGGTCCGCCTCCGCCCGGTTCCGCGAGCGCGTCGAGCTGGCCGAGCGGCTGGCGGCGGAAGCGGGGGAGCGGTTCGCGGAGCTGCCGCTGGACGGGCAGGACGCGTGGTACCGGCGTGCGAAGCAGAGCCTGACCGAGCGGCCGGCCCATGGCTGACGACAGCTCGCTGCTCGAATCGCTGCTCGAGTACACGGTCACGGTGCTGCAGGCCGACCACGCCACGTTCTGCGAGGTGCAGAACTCGCCGGAGGTGATCACCGTGCTGGCCGCGAGCGGCACGCTCACCCACCCAGAGGTGCTGCCGGGGATGGGCGGGCTCGTGTCCGGTGAGCTTGGGTACGACGGCGAGGACGAGGAGTCCGGCGCGACGATCGGCGTCTACCGGCGGGGCGATCCGGCCACCCCCGGTGTGACGGCGTTCCTCGAGCGCATCGGCTGCGCATTCGACGTCACCATCAGGGTCTACCAGGACGAGGTGCGAACCCATCTGCTCGAGGTCTACTACGTCGAGGACAGGCAGTTCGGGGAGCGCGAGATCCGCGAGGCCGAGCAGCTGGGCGCGCTGCTCACCACCGTCATCTCGCGCGACCGGCTGATGCAGCAGCTGGAGCAGGCCGAGACGCGGTTTCGGACGCTCGTCCAGCAGATCCCAGCGATCCCCTACATCGTCGATGCGGGCTACCGCGTGCTGTTCCAGTCGTCGCGGCTGTCCCGGGTGCTCGGCCTTGACAACGAGGAGGCTGGGTTCGACGACTGGGCGAACGCCCTCCATCCTGAGGATCACGACCGGGTGGTCGCGCGCTACGCGGAGCACATGACCACGGGCGCGCCCTACGAGGACGAGTACCGGATGGTCGCGACGGATGGAAGCGTGCTCTGGTTCCATGACCGCGCCACGCTGCTCCCGGGCGGCGACGGCGGGCCGACCCTGTCGCACGGCGTGATGTTCGACGTGACCGAGCGCCGCAACACCGAGGAGGCGCTCCGCCGCTCGGAGACGGCGCGTCAGAAGGTGCTCGAGGCGATGCTGCACGCCGAGGCCGCGGCACGGGCGCAGATCGCCGGGGAGCTGCACGACGACACCATCCAGGTGATGACAGCGGCGCTGATGTCGGTTGAGCGCGTGTCGCTCGCCGCCGCCGACGCCGATCCCCGGGTGGTCGAGGCGCTTTCGGCTGCCCGTACGACGCTCCAGACGGCGGTGGAGCGCGCCCGCCGGCTCACGTTCGAGCTGCGCCCGCCGCTGCTCGACGCGCAGGGCCTCGCGGCCGCGCTGCGTGACCTGACCGCCGAGGCCGAGCGCGAGAGCGGATTCAGCGTCTCGCTGGAGGCGCCGCCGGGCCGCTTCTCCTACACGGTCGAAGACCTCGCGTTCCGCACGGTCAAGGAGGCGCTGGCGAACGCCCGCAAGCACTCCGAGGCGCGCCATGTGCAGGTCCGGCTCTGGACCCAGGATGGGTGGCTGCACGGCCAGATCGCGGACGACGGGCGCGGCTTCGACGTCGACCGGGCGCTCGACCGGCGCGGCATGCGGCTGCACATCGGCCTCGACTCCATGCGCGAGCGGGTGCGGCTGGCGGGCGGCGAGGTCACGATCACCTCCGCGCTCGGGCAGGGGGCCCGGGTCGGCTTCGCGGTGCCGCTCGCCGGGCAGCCGGCCTAGGAGGTCGTGTCCCCACACAGCGCGGCGCTCCCGCGGCGTCGCGCTGGCGCAGGCGCCGCCGCCGCTCCTTGCCAATATTCTCGATATTGGCTGCGTCGCGCCGCCGCCTCCCGCTGGCGCGCCACTCGCAGGAGCATCCGCGCCGCGTGGGGACACGACCTCCGGCGCCGCGCCGGTATCATGGCGCCGCGATGGGTTCGATCGTCTCCGTGTTCGGTCGTCAGATCCTCGATTCGCGGGGCAACCCGACGGTCGAGGTGGAGGTGATCCTCGACTCCGGCGCCACCGGCCGTGCCGCCGTGCCTTCCGGCGCCTCGACGGGCGCATTCGAGGCGGTCGAGCTGCGCGACGGCGACAGCAGCCGGTGGGGCGGCAAGGGCGTCGAGCAGGCGGTCGCGCACGTCAACGTCACCATCGCCGGTGCGCTCGAGGACGCCGACGCGCTCGACCAACGGGCCATCGACGCGGCGCTGATCGACCTGGACGGCACGCCCAACAAGGCCGGGCTGGGGGCCAACGCGATCCTCGGCACCTCGCTGGCGGTGGCCAAGGCGGCGGCGGAGGAGTCGGGACTCCCGCTCTACCGATACGTCGGCGGCGTGGAGGCGCACATCCTGCCGGTGCCGATGATGAACGTCGTCAACGGCGGCGCTCATGCCGACAACAACGTCGACCTGCAGGAGTTCATGGTCGTGCCGATCGGCGCCGACTCGTTCGCGGAGGCGCTCCGCATCGGTGCTGAGACCTACCACGCCCTGAAGTCGCTGCTGCACGACCGCGGGATGGTCACCGCCGTGGGTGACGAGGGCGGCTTTGCGCCCAACCTGTCGTCGAACGAGGAGGCGATCGCTGCGATCCTCGAGGCGGCCGAGGCAGCGGGGCACCGCGACCGCGTGGCGATTGCGCTCGACCCGGCGTCGACCGAGTTCTACCGCGACGGGCGCTACCACCTCGACGGCGAGGGCCGCGTGCTGGACGCGGCGGAGATGGTCGCCTTCTACGAGGACCTGTGCTCCCGGTACCCGATCGTGTCGATCGAGGACGGCCTGGCCGAGCAGGACTGGGAGGGCTGGCAGCAGCTGACCGCGGCGCTCGGGGGGCGTGTGCAGCTGGTGGGCGACGATCTGTTCGTGACGAACGTGGAGCGGCTCGCCCAGGGCATCGAGCAGGGCGCGGGCAACGCGATCCTGATCAAGGTCAACCAGATCGGGACGCTGTCCGAGACGCTCGACGCCGTCCGGCTCGCCCACACGTCTGGGTATGCGGCGGTGATGTCGCACCGGTCGGGCGAGACCGAGGACGTGACGATCTCGGACCTTGCCGTGGCCACGGGCTGCGGGCAGATCACGACCGGTGCGCCATGCCGGACCGACCGGGTGGCGAAGTACAACCAGCTGCTGCGCATCGAGGAGGAGCTCGGCTCCGTCGCGGCCTATCCCGGCCGGCGCGCCTTCGCACGGCTGGCCGACCAGCCGGCATGAGCCCGCCGGTCGCGCGCCGGACGAAGATCGTGTGCACGATCGGCCCGGCCTCGCGTGCTCCCGAGTTCGTCGAGCGGCTGGCCTGGGCGGGGATGGACGCCGCGCGGCTCAACTTCTCGCACGGGTCGCGTGACGACCATCGCGCAGTCGTGCAGGCGGTGCGGCGGGCGCAGCAGGTGATCGGGCGGCCCCTGGCGGTGATTGCTGACCTGCAAGGCCCCAAGATCAGGATCGGCGACCTGGCCGAGCCGCGGGCCGTCAACCCCGGCGACCGGCTGTTCCTGTCGGCGGCCGGCGAGGGCGGGCCCGGCGACCTCGAGGTGACGTTTCCGGGGCTGGCGTCGGTGGTGCAGCCCGGGGCCGAGCTGCTGATCGACGACGGCCGCGTGCGGGTGCGGGTCGAGGCGGTCGACGGGAGCCGGGTGGAGACGCGGGTGGAGCTGGGCGGGCTGATCTCGTCGAGCAAGGGCGTGAACCTCCCCGGCACGCCGCTTCCCATCCCATCGCTGACCGAGAAGGACCTCGCCGATCTCGACTTCGCGCTCGGTGAAGGGGTCGACTACGTGGCGCTGTCGTTCGTGCGGCGGGCGCAGGACGTGGTCGACCTTCGCGACCGCATTGCCACGGCCCGGTCGAGCGCTCGGGTGATCGCCAAGATCGAGAAGGCGGAGGCGGTAGCGGACCTCGATGCGATCGTGGCCGCGTCCGACGCCGTGATGGTGGCGCGCGGCGACCTGGGCGTGGAGATCGGGGTGGCCGACGTGCCGCTGGTGCAGAAGCTGATCATCCGCACCGCCCGTGAGTCCGGCCGCACGGTGATCACCGCGACGCAGATGCTCGAGTCGATGATCAGCCAGCCCGAGCCCACGCGGGCGGAGGCCTCCGATGTCGCAAATGCGGTGCTCGACGGCACCTCCGCCCTGATGCTGTCCGGTGAGACGGCGGTCGGCCGCTATCCGCTGGAGGCGGTGGCCGTGATGCACCGCATCGCGCGCGCGGTCGAGCCGTCGCTGACCTACCGCGACCCGACGCTGCGGCGCGACGGCGAGATGGCCTCGATCCTCTCCCATGCGGCATGTGACATCGCGGAGGAGCTGGGAGCACCGGTGATCGCCGTCCCCACGCAGTCGGGGTCGACGGCGCGGCAGGTGTCGCGGTTTCGGCCGAACCGGCCGATCGTGGCGGCCAGCCCGTATGCGCACGTGCTGCAGCAGCTGGCGCTCGACTGGGCGGTCGTGCCGATCGTGATCGACGATGCCGATTCGATCGAGGATCTGTGGCACCGCGTCGCGGAGGCGGTCCGCGGCAGCGGGCTGGCCGAGGCGGGGGACAGGGTCGTCCTGACCGGGGGGACGCGGCTGAACCTGCCCGGCTCGACGGATCACATCCTCGTGCGAACGATGGAGTAGGAGTTCGGGCGGCCGCGTCGAAGCAGGCGTCCGTGGGGTCCGCACGACTGATGGGACGCGACCGCCGCCCGTTCTCGTTTCGCCGGGTGGCGGCGGTGTCGGTGCTGCTGCTGATGGCGGCGCTGTACGTGAGCCCGGTGCAGAAGTACCTGGCATCGAGCAGCAGGGTGCGGGACGAGAACGCGCAGCTGGCCGCGCTGAAGAAGGAGCACGACCGGCTGGTGGCGGAGAGCGCGGCGCTCGGCACGACGGCGAAGATCGAGATCATGGCCCGCGCGTGCGGGTTCATCTTCCCGAACGAGCACCCGCTGGTGATCCGCGACATCGCGGCAACCACCTCGCACTGCGGCTGATCCGTCACATCACAGCCCGGTAACGACGTGTGCCGACCCGGCGCGGAATCGCACCCAGCGGCCTACCCCGTGCTTTGAGACCGACCTGGCCGGGCTCCGCTCACCGAGCCGCCGGCGGTTGCAGCTTCGTGCCGATTCGCGCGCGCCGCCGTCACCATGCTTTGAGACCGGGTGGGGGCCGGCCGGCGCAGCCGG
>DATAHR010000018.1:0-27171 GCA_036263035.1 Gaiellales bacterium
TCCCTCGTAGTCGATCACGGCAACGCGCGACCCCGGAGGGCGCTTCCCCTCCACCATCACCTGCTCCGGCGTCATCACATGAGGCAACGTCGCATCGGCGCCCTGGATCGGCTGCCTGGTCACCCCGCTCAGGCCATCGCCGCGCCAGTGGGCGCCGGTGGCCACGATCACGATCTGCGCGCCGTAGTCGCGTACCGCCTCGGCGTCGAGCCAGGCGCCCAGCCCGATCGAGACGTTCTCAAGCCGGCCGAGCTGCACCCGGCGGTAGTCGATGACATGGCCCCAGGTGCCGAGACCGGGCATGCGGGTGATCCAGCGCATGCAGCCGCCGATGTCGTCCCCGCCGTCGACCAGATGCACGAGCTCCATCCCGCGCTTGCCGAGGACGGACGCGCACTCCATGCCCGCCGGCCCCGCGCCCACCACGAGCACCGCCCGGTCGGCGTTGGCGGCCGGAAGGAAGCGCTCGGGATGCCAGCCCCGCCGGTGCTCCTCGCCGGCCGTCGCGTTCTGCGTGCATCCCAGGTGACGGCCCCAGATCGACCGCGAGTAGCAGGCGTTGCAGCCGATGCACTCGCGGATGTCGTCGTAGCGGCCCTCCTCGATCTTGCTGGGCAGGAACGGGTCGGAGATGGACGGCCGCGCGGCGCCGATCAGATCGACGGTGCCTCCGCGAATGAGATCGGCCATGCGGTCGGGGTCGGTGAACCTCCCCACCACGACGATCGGCTTGCCGGTCGCCTCGCGCGCGCGGCCCGACCACTCCATCTGGTAGCCCTGGTCGAAGAAGCGCGATGGCCCCGAGTCGAGCCGACCAGGGCCCCACATGGCGCCGATCACGACGTCCCAGAGGTCGACCATGTGGTCGGCCGCGCGGATGAACTCGAGCCCCTCGTCGATCGGCACGCCCGACAGCTCGAGCGTGTCGGCCGCGATCCGAACGGCGATCGCCACGTCGTCGCCGATCGCCTCCTTCACCAGCTCGATGGCCTCCAGCCAGAACCGCGCCCGGTTCTCGAAGCTGCCGCCGTACTCGTCCGTCCGGCGGTTGTAGACCGGGGAGAGGAACTGCGTGGGCAGATAGGTATGCGAGCCGTACACGTAGACGATGTCGAATCCGGCGCTGCGGGCGCGCCGCGCTGCCGCCACCCACTCCTCCTGCGCCCGGCGGATGTCCGCGCGCTCCATCGCCTTGGGCACCACGATGCTGTCCATGTCGCTGGCGATCTGGGAGGGGGCCAGCTGCGGCAGCCGCGCCTCCCGGCTCTCGGCGTACACCCCGCCGTGCCACAGCTCGACGCCGGCCAGGGCGCCGTGGTCGTGCGCGGCCTCGGTCATCAGCGCCAGCGCGCGCATGTCCTCGTCGTCCCACAGCCGAGCCGAGACGTAGGGCGTCTCGTCGGAGTCCGGGCTGATGGAGCAGTACTCGGTGCAGACGGCCGCCCATCCGCCCTCTGCCTTCATCCCCCGGAATGCCGCCTGCGTCCACGGCTTCTCGACGCCGAATCCCGTGCAGTGGGGCACCTGGTAGAAGCGGTTGCGAAGCGTCTTCGGGCCGATCCGGACCGGCTCGAAGAGGATGTCGTGCCGCGGCTCGCGGCCCATCAGGCCGCCGTTCCGATCTCGGCCCGGCGCCGCGCCATGTACTCCCGCAGCTCCTCGTCGACGGCGTCGTCGATTCCCGGATCCTCGTAGCGCTCGAGCAGGGCCTTCCACTCAGCCGTGGCGAGCCTGTCGGCCGTGAGCGATCCCTGCTTCTGCCAGGTCACGTAGGCCTGCGACCGGAACAACGGGCTCATGAACATCCACTCGCGGAAGTGGTCGAGCGTGTGCCCGGCTGCGAGGAACATGCCGCCCGGCCCCTCCTCGCGCATCGTCTCGATCGCGAACCGCTCGTCGGTGGTCTCGATGCCCTGGTCGATGGTGGTGAACATGCGCAGCAGCTCGAGGTCGAACGCGAACTTCTCGTAGGAGGCGGTGAGACCGCCCTCGAGCCATCCGGCCGCGTGCATGACCAGGTGCGACCCGGCCATCATGGTGGCCCACAGCGTCATCGAGGTCTCGGCGGCCGCCGCCATGTCGAGCGCGTTCGAGGAGCAGAGCCCTCCCCCACCGCGGTAGGGCAGCCGGTAGCGGCGCGCGAGCTGCCCGCCCGCAAGCGTGCCCAGCACGGACTCCGGCGTGCCGAACGACGGCCCGCCCGTGCGCATGTCGACGGCGGTGAAGAACGATCCGAAGAGCACCGGCGATCCCGCCCGGATCGCCTGCACCAGCGCCACACCTGACAACGCCTCTGCGACCTTGAGGACAAGACCCGAGGCGATGGTTATGGGCGCGGTCGCCCCCGCCAGCAGGAACGGCGTGATCACCACCGGCTGCCCGGCCGTCGCCCATTCCGTCAACGCATCCACCATCAGGAAGTCCCAGACCAGCGGGCTGTTGGGATTGACGACGCCGAGCAGCGCGGGCGTGCGCTCGATCGCCTCGCGCCCGCCGCATGCGATCGCCGCGAGGGCGACCGCGTCCCGCGCCTTGTACCCGGAGGTGCCGTAGCAGACGTGCGGCTTGTCGGAGTACCGCAGGATCGAGTAGTCCATGTCCATGTGGCGGGTGTTCTCGTCCAGGTCGGCCGCCTCCACCGTGCCGCTCTGGTGGCAGGTGATCAGGTCGGCGGCGTGGGCCATCTTCACCAGCTCGACGTGATCCGCGTACGTGCCGTCCCGCCGCCCGCGCTCCAGGTCGGAGCAGAACGGCGACCCGCCGACCGGCGTCAGCACCGGGCCGGCGTCGCCGATGCGAACCGCTCGATCCGGGTTGCGGCCCTGCAGCGTGAACGCGGACGGCGCCTTGGCAAGCATCTCCATGATGAACTCGCGGTCCCAGTGCACCCGCTCGCCATCCACCTTCTGCCCGAGCCCGGTGAGGAGCTCGAGCGCCTGCGGATGGCGGACATCCGTGCCGATCTCCTCGAGCACCGTCATCGCGCGTTCGTGAACGAGGTCGATCTGCTCCTCGCTGAGCACCTCCCGGCCGGTGTTCCCGGAGAACATCGCGCGACTGTACCGCAGGGATTCCGGCGCTCAGCCACTCAACCGTCGCCGCCGCCGGCAAGGACCCGATCGACGAATGCGGTCGCGTGCTCGGCGAGCGACGCGCCGATTCGAGCGGCGTCGCGTTCGCCGCCCGCCCGCCGGAAGCCATGGTCCGCGCCTTCGACCTCGACCAGCTCGGCCCGATCGCCCAGCCGGCCCAGCACCGCGTGCAGCAGCTGCGGCTGGGCAAAGGCGTCCCGGGTGCCCTGGATGAAGAGCATGGGCACGGAGATGCCGTACAGGTGCTCGTCGCGGATCCGGTCAGGCCGGCCCGGCGGGTGCAGCGGATAGGCGAGGAAGACCAGCGCGGCGGCAGGCATGCCGTCGGCCACCGCCATCGAGGCGATGCGCCCGCCCATCGAGCGTCCGCCGGCGAACAGCGGCAGCCCGCCGGCGAGTTCGGCTGCGCGGGCATGAGCATGCCGATAGGCGTCGATCAGCACCGGCGCCCGGTCGGGCGCACGGCGCCCGGCGGCCATGTAGGGGAAGTTGAAGCGGTGGGTGCCGATGCCGCGTGCCGCCATGGCGTCGCAGAAGCCCCCGAGCAGCGGCGAGGTCATCGGCGAGCCGGCGCCGTGCCCGAGGGTGATGAGAGCCCGCGCGCCGGCGGGGAGCAGCGTCAGGTCCGCGGTCGGTTCGCCGGACATGGGGTGGGATGATGTCATCATGGCCGGCACCCTCCACCTCGGGACGTCGGGCTTCGCCTACGAGGAGTGGCGGCACGGCGTGTTCTACCCCGAGGGCGTGAGCGCCTCGCGGATGCTCTCCCACTACGCGTCCGTCTTCGAATCCGTCGAGATCAACTACACCTTCCGCCGGTTTCCATCCGAGGCAACAATGCGCACCTGGCTCAGCCAGACGCCCGAGACCTTCCGGTTCGCGCTGAAGGCAAACCAGCGGATCACCCACGGCCGCCGCCTGCGGGCGGTCGACGCGGAGGTGAGCGACTTCCTTACCCGCGCCCGCGAGCTGGGGGACCGGCTCGGGCCGATCCTCTTCCAGCTGCCGCCCAACCTCGAGTACGACCGTGCCCTGCTCGACGAGTTCCTGGAGCTGCTCCCGGCCGGGTTGAGCGCCGCGATGGAGTTCCGCCACCCGTCGTGGCGGAACGCGTGGGATCTGCTCGCCGACCGCGGCATCGCACGCTGCGTGGCGGACACCGACGAGCAGCCCGCCGCCGAGACCGACCTCAGCTGGTCGCCGTTCGGCTACCTGCGGCTGCGCCGCGCGACGTACGGAGCGCGGGAACTGGAGGAGTGGGCGCTGCGGATCCAACACGCGCTGCATGACGGCGCCGACGTCTACTGCTACTTCAAACATGAGGACTCGGCCGCGGGGCCGCGCATGGCACAGGCCCTGCGGTCGTTTCTGGTGGCCAAAGGCACACCACGCGCAGGCGAACCTCGCAAATAGCGATCTTTACCGTTTACTGGCAGGGCCAAGCTTTGCTAGCCTCGACCGCTTGAGACGGCCGCTCCACGCCCGTCTCGCGTAAAACAGCCATCGCAGGGAGACGCAATCGGTGAGACGCATGCTGATCGCGGCCCTCGTCTTCTTCTTCGCATCGGCGACGGTCGCCCACGCGGAGGTCGTGACGGGCCGCGTTGACTCGACGGGAGAGCACGCCAGGATCCGCGTGGCGACGATATTTCGGATCAGCTCGCGGCAGGACATCGCCGCGACGCTGCGGTGGCGCAGCCCCACCGCCTACCTGCGGTTGGGCCTGGCGATGCGCCGGCCTGACGGGTCGTGGCGCCGCATCGCGCGGGCGGTCTCGCCGACCGCTCACCCCAAGCACCTGCGCTTCGTGAACGCCCCGCGCGGGGTGTACCGGCTGCGAGTGCGCGCCGTCACCGGGCGAACACGGTTCAGCCTGCGGTTCACCGGGGCGCCGGTGACTCAACCGGGGCCGCCGGGGCCGCAGGGCCCGTTCGTGACACTGCTCTTCTCCCGCACCGAGGTGGCCACGGCGACCCGGTGCGTGCCGGATTCGGGCGGCTACGCGAACCTGCTCACGGTGGTCGCCCCGACGCTTGCGTCGCGTGGCATCCGTGCGACCGGCTCGGTCGAGACCGGCATCACGAAGGACTCGACGCAGGCGTGCGTGCACTACCGCAGAACGCTGGCCGCGTCGTGGGCAGACCTTCGGCAGCTTCGCGACCGGTACGGATGGGCGTTCGTCTCACATGGCCGCACGTGGGCGACGGACCTTGCGCGAATGACTCCGCAGCAGCAATGGAACGACGTCTGCGGCAGCCTGGTCGACCTGGAGCAGCACGGCATCTGGACAGGCGATGGGCTGTTCGCCTTCCCGAACAACACCTGGAGCGACGAGGTGCAGACCGACGTTGTCTCCAAGTGCTTCGCGTTCGGCCGCAGATATGGCACGGGTGCCACCGACCGCAGCATGGCAACTGCATCGCCCTACTGGCAACGCACGGAGGGCATCTCCGGCGGCCGGTGCAACGACACCTCGATGCCGTGCTCTGGGATGCAGACGCTGACGAGATACAAGTCACCCGCCCAGGTGCGCAGCCAGCTGAGCTCGCTGGGCTCGGATCAGTGGCTCACCCTGCAGAGCTACGTGCTCGTGACCGGCGACCGGCCGGGGGCGTGGCACTGCACGGGTGGGGACTGGCGAGAGCACTGGACCAACGATCCCGAGCGGTACTGCTGGTCGGACTACCAGACGATCATCGGCTCCATCCCCTCGTCCGTCACCGTGACCGACCCGAAGACCGTCGCGCGGGCGTGGGGACGCACGGCGTATCGCATCCCGGCGCCGTGAGCGCATTGGCGAGCTGGTACACAGCCGTTACAGGATCGCGATCGCACTGACCGCGCGCGGCCGTAGGGTGTGACCAATGGAGCGTCGGCTGACATCCATCATCGTGGCCGCGGTCGCATGCGCGCTCTCGGCGCCGGCAGCGACCGGCGCAGCCGTGCACACCGCGCATCCGGCGACAACGGCTGTACCCACCCGCGCGCAGCTCGTCGGACAGCGGCTGATGGTGTCGATGGAGGGCACACACCCGGACGCCGCACTGCTCGCGCGGATCCGGGCCGGGCAGGTCGGCGGCATCGTCCTGTTCGGGTCGAACATCGTGGACGCCACACAGCTGACCGCCCTGACTCAGCGGCTGCAGCAGGCGGCGGCGAACGGCGGGCAGCCGCCGCTGCTGATCGCGACCGACCAGGAGGGCGGCCTCGTGCGCCGGCTGAGCTGGGCGCCGCCCAGGCGGTCGGCCGAGGAGATGGGCCAGCTCTCGACCGACACGGTCCACACCATCGGCGCGCACACCGGTGCGGCGCTGAAGGCGGCCGGGATCAACCTCGACCTCGCTCCCGTGGCGGACATCCCGCGGTCGGCGTCCAACTTCATCGAGCAGCAGCACCGGGCGTTCTCGACCAGCCGGTTCGTCGTGTCGGACGACGTCAGCGCGTTCTCCCTCGGCCTCGAGGCGGGAGCGGCGCTGCCCGCCATCAAGCATTTCCCGGGCCTTGGCCGCGCGGGATCGACGTCGACCGACGATGCGGTGGTGACGATCGACGCGACCACGACGCAGCTGAACCGCGACCTGCTTCCCTACCGGCTGGCACTCCGGCGGTCCGTGCGGCCGGTGATCATGCTGTCCACCGCCGTCTACCCGGCCTACTCCCCCAAAGCGGCGGCGTGGTCGACGGCGATCGGAACCACGCTGCTGCGCGGCACGCTCGGGTTCAAGGGCGTGACGATCACCGACTCGCTCACCTCCGCGGCAGCGGTGCGCCACGCAGGCGAGGCGCTCCTGGCCCTGCGCTGCGCCCGCCGCGGCGACGATCTGCTGCTCCTCACCGGCTCGGAAGCCGCCAGCCAGCAGGTCTACGAGGCGCTGCTCACCAGGGCACGCTCCGGCGACATCACCGCGGCCAACCTGCAGACGTCATACGACCGGATCATGAAGCTCAAGGGGCGGCTCTAGATGATTGATTCCACGCCCCCGCACGTCTGACCGCCCAAACGCTAGGCGTAGGGTCGGCTGTGAGGGCGCTGTGGCCGAACACCGTCGCATCGCTGCGTCCTCGGTCGGGCCGATATTCCCGGTATCGACCCTCCCTCGATCCTTGCGCTGCTCGGTCTTCGACCACTCAGACCGCACGGTGGCCTGGAATCAATCATCTAGCGCTCAGACGCCGGCCCGCGGGATGTCGAACGACCATGTTCGCGTGAAGATGCACGCATCGCCCTCGTAGGCGCGTAGCCCGGTCCACACATGGAAGTGCTGATCGTCCGCGGCCATCTCCCCGTCGATCTCGAGGCGCACCCGCCATCCGGTGGCGGGACGGTGGATCGACCGCAGCCGCTCACACCGCACACGAGCGGACAGGGGCTCCCCCACCCGGATCGTGAAGATGTCCGGTTCGCGGCTCTCCACCTCCACGCCGCTCGGCAGCACCGACCGCTCATGCGGATACCTGTGCACCACGACGTGCTCACCGCTCGCGATGCTCCGCGCGAGCGTGTGATCGCCACCCTCCAGCCGCACCACCTCGACATGCGGTCGTGGTGCCAGCTCGGGCGGCTCGAACGGGCGAAGCTCGGGCTCCTCAGATGAGCTCCTGCGCTCAGGCAGGACGAGAGCGCTGCCCGCCGTCTCCAGCTCCAGCGTCACCGGCCGGGGCGAGGGCCAGGCCCACGGCCAGTACCCGGTCGACACGCTGAGGCGTAGACGGTGGCCGGCTGGGATCCGCTGTCCGATCGCCTTCATCGGAACCTCGACGGTGATCCGCTCACCAGGTTCGGCGGGCTCGGCACGGTCGTGTCCGAACCGGTGCGTCACGTTGAACACTCCGCGCGTCACGAGCGTCGACCGGCCATCCGGATCGACATCGCACAGCCGCACCGCCAGGAGTGCGATCGGCTGGTCAACGGCGATGGCAAGCCGTGCGACCGGCACTCCCAGCAGATCGAGCGGCTGGTCGAGCGGGTCGCTTGTGAACGCCAGGCAGAGGCCGTCCTCGGCCCGCTGGTCGGGTGGCATGTCCGCCGGTTCACCGAACGGGTCCCAGTCGCCCGCCTCCGACCCGTGGAGCTCCGATGCGACGTGGCGGAGCACCGGCCTGTCCCCCTCCGGCGCCGCCGACAGGCGGTGCTCGGAGAGATGCAGCTCCCTCGGCATCACGTTCGGCGACGGCCATTCCGGCTCCGACACCCAGCGCCCCGGCCGCACGGGGTAGGTCGGCTGCGGCGGCATCGAGTCCTGGAGCCAGACCCGGAGCGGCGGCTCGTCCATGACACCGGTGTCGACGCCCTTCAGCCAGTGGTCGAACCAGCGGCGGCACTCCTGCAGAAAGCCGATTGCCGGCCCCGGCGCCTGCGGCTCCATGGGGTAGGTGTGCGACCACGGCCCGATCAGACCCTTGCGCGGACATGACAAGCCCTCGAGCAGCCGCAGAACGGCGCTGCGGTAGCCGTCGGCCCATCCGCTCACGGCGAGCACTGGAGCTGCGATCGCGTCGAAGTCCTCACACACGGACCCGTGTCGCCAGTACTCGTCTCGCAGCTGGTGTGTGAGCCAGGGCTCGATCATGGGGTGCGCCGACTCGAGGCGTTCGCGCCACATCGTCCTCCACCGCTCGCCGACCACCTCGGGGTCCGGGGGCAGGGCGGCGTACACGTGCATCGACGTCGCCCACGAGAACAGGTAGTAGGCGAGCAGGCAGCCACCCATGTAATGGACGTCGTCGGCGTACCGGTCGTCCGTCGAGTCCACCGTGACGATCGCGCCCAGCTCCGGCGGTCGCCGAGCCGCCACCTGCAGGGCGGCGAATCCGCCCCAGGAGTAGCCGATCATCCCCACCTTGCCGGAGCACCAGGGCTGCCGGGCGAGCCACGCGATCGCGGCGACGGCGTCATCCTGCTCCTGCTCGAGGTACTCGTCCAGGAGGACGCCCTCCGAGTCACCGCTCCCGCGGATGTCGAGCCGCACGCCGGCGTAGCCGTTCGCCGCGAACCAGGGATGCCGCCCCTCGTCGGCAACCGATGTGCCATCGTCCTTGCGGTAGGGGATCGCCTCGAGGATCGCGGGCACGGGACGGCGCTCCGCGTCGTCCGGAAGCCAGATCCGTGCGGACAATCGAGTTCCATCCGGCATCGGGATCCACTGGTGATCGATCCTGCGCACGTGAGATACGTCCGCGATCCGCGCGTCGCCCTCGAAGATCCGATGCGTCATGGCGCACGCACCAGCCAGGCATCGGACGGCGACCACGCGAGCCCGACCCGGTCGCCGTCTGCGACAGCGCCTGCGTTGCCAGGGACGGTGACGGCCAGCTCCCCGAGCGTCTCCGTCTCAACGCGAAGCGATCGCGACGGGCCGAGGTAGGACACGGAGCGGACGACCGCAGGGATCCCGTCCTCGGCGAGCCGCACGTTCTCGGGCCGCACGATCAAAGACACCGCGTCGCCCTCGGCGAGGCCCTCCGCACCGGCCGCAGCTGCGGCCGTCCCATCGGCCAGCCGCACCTCGAAGCCATCCGCCGAGCGACCGCTGACGGTGCCGGCCAGGCGGTTCGCCAGGCCGACGAACTCGGCGACGAACAGCGTCGCGGGCCGGCGGTAGACATCCTCCGGCGGGCCCTCCTGCTCCAGCACGCCCTCGTTCATCACCGCCACCCTGTCTGACATCGAGAAGGCCTCCTCCTGGTCGTGGGTGACGTAGACGAAGGTGATGCCGACACGGCGCTGCACGTCCTTCAGCTCCGCCTGCAGCTGCTTGCGCAGGCGCAGGTCGAGCGCCCCGAGCGGCTCGTCGAGCAGCAGCACCGCGGGATGCTTCACCAGCGCGCGTGCGAGGGCCACGCGCTGCTGCTGACCCCCGGACAGCTGCTTCGGCCGCGAGCGTTCGCGCCCCGACAGCCGTACCAGCTCGACCATCTCGCCGACGCGGCGCTTGACCTCGTCTCTGGGCCGCTTCTCCTCGCGCAGTCCGAATGCGATGTTCTCGAACACGTCGAGGTGCGGGAACAGCGCATAGCTCTGGAACACGGTGTTAACCGGCCGGCGGTAGGCGGGCGTGCGGGTCACATCGGCACCGGCCACCTCGATCGTCCCTGAATCGGGCGCCTCAAGCCCCGCCACCATGCGCAGGGTTGTCGTCTTGCCGCAGCCGCTCGGCCCGATGATCGAGTAGAAGCCGCCCTCCGGAATCTCGAGATCGAGCGGCTGCACGGCCACGTGATCTCCGAAGCGCTTCGAGATGCCGCGGAGCCGAACGGCCGGCTGCGTCATGCGCGGCTCCGCCGTGCGCCCCATCCCGCCCCGCTGACGGCGAGGAACGCCACGGCGAACATCGTCACCGTGAACAGCATGACCAGGATGCCGATCGCGTTGATCTCCGGCGACACCCGGAATCTGATCATCGACAGGATGACCACCGGCAAGGTGGGGTTGGCGGTGCCGTTCAGGAAGTAGGTGGTGACGACGTCGTCGAACGAGAACGTGAAGGCGAGCAGGCCAGCGGCCAGGATGGCCGGGAACAGGGAGGGCAGCGTGACGCGCCGGAAGACCCGCCATGGATTCGCACCGAGATCGGCCGCGGCATCCTCGAGCGCCGGGTCGAGCGACGCCGTGCGGGCCTGCACGATCAGGGTCGCATAGGCCGAGTTCCAGACCGTGTGGCCGATGATGACCGCACCGGTGCCGAGCTGGAAGTGCGCCCGCGTGAAGACGAGGAACAGCGCCGTGGCGAACACCACCTCGGGCAGCATGATCCGCAGGTACGTCATCCCGTCGAACGCCCGCCGGCCGCGGGTGCCCGCGCGGCGCCACCACAGGCACCCGGTGACCGCGATCGCAAGCGACAGCAGCGTCGAACAGGCGGCCACGATCATCGTCGCCCGCAGCCCGGATCGAACGTCGGGATTGTTGATGGCCTGGTGGTACCACGAGGTCGTGAACCCTCCCCAGCGTGCGAGCAGCGGGTTCCTGTTGACGGAGTTGACGGCGACGATCGCAAGCGGCGCCCATAGGAACACGATCACCGCCAGCGAGATCAGTCCAGTGAACCAGTGCCGCCGGATCCTCATCCAGCCTCCACACGGGTGAACCGGCGAGTGGCCAGCAGGACGGCCGCCATCAGCGCCATCAGCACCACGGCGATCGCCGAGCCGAACGGGATGTCTCCGACGCTCAGGAACTGGTCGGTGATGACGTTGCCCAGCATCAGCGTCTTACCCCCGCCGAGGATCTCGGGGATGACGTACTCGCCCATCGCCGGTATGCCGACGATCACGCACCCGACGGCCACCCCGGGCAGTGCGAGCGGAAGCGTCACCCTGCGGAACACCCGCTGCGGGCTGGCGCCCAGGTCGGCGGCCGCGGCCAGCAGCTCGTCGTCGATCCGCTCCAGGGCGACATAGATCGGCAGCACCATCAGCGGCAGGTACGAGTAGATGATGCCGATGGCGACGGCCTTCGGCGTGTACAGGATGGTGAGCGGGCCGTGGATGACGTGCAGCGCGCGCAGCAGGTCGGCCAGCGGGCCGTGCTGCTCGAGCAGGTTCACCGTGGCGTACGTGCGCACGATGAAGGACGTCCAGAACGGCACGATCACGAAGACGAGGAGCACACGCTGCCAGTGGCGGGGCTGGCGGCTGATGAAGTAGGCCAGCGGGAACCCGAGCAGCAGGCATCCGACGGTTGCTCCAACGGACAACACCACCGACCGGGTGAGCGTGTCGAAGTACAGCGGATCGTGGATCCGGCGGTAGTTGTCGAGGTTCCAGTCGAACGAGATGTCGAACGTGACCAGGCTGACGCGCGCGAACGAGTAGACGACGATGACGACCAGCGGAACGACGAAGAACGCCACGACGTAGGCGGCCGTCGGCAGCGCCAGCGCGCCGCGGAGCAGCCGATCGCGGCTCACCATGGCGTCACGCCGATTTGAACTCGTCCCACGCCTGCGTGTAGAGGGCGGTCGCCTCGCCGAGGAAGTTCTCGATCTCGACCTTGGCAAGCGTGTCCGGATCGACGATCAGCGCCTTGTTCGACGAGATCGACTTGTCGATGTACGGGGTCGCAGCCTGCATGACGTAGGCCGTGCCGGTGGTGTTCACGAAGTCGGCGTACTGCTTGGGCTCGAGGAAGAAGTTGAGGAACGCGTTGACGACGTCCAGGTGCTTCGTGTCCTTGATGATGTTCCAGCCCTCGAGGTAGGCCATCGCGCCCTCTTCGGGCAGCACCCACTCGATGTTCGAGTCCTGGCCCTGGCCGAGCGCCACGTCGTAGTCCCAGTCCATCACGATCGCGGCGTCGCCCTTCACCATGGTCGCTGCGACGTCGTAGCCCTTGATCGCGAGCAGGTGGGGCTTGATGTCGATCAGCGCCTGCTTGCCGGCGTTGATCTGATCGGGGTCGGTGGTGTTCCCGGAGAACCCTTTGTACCGGAGCGCCGAACCGAGGCAGTCGCGGTCGAAGTCGAGGAAGACGATCTTTCCCGAGTACTTCGGCGCGAGCTTCCACACGTCCGCCCATGAGGTGATCGGCTCGGACACCATGTCCTTGCGGTAGCCGATTCCGACCTTTCCGTAGTCCGACGGCACGCTGTGGGAGAAGGCGGTCCGGAACTTCTCGTCGACGTTCTTGATGTTCGGGATGGCGCTGAAGTCGGCGTCCTGGATGATCCCCGCCGCGAGCGCCTGGCCGACGAAGGCCACGTCGCCGAGCGCGAAGTCGAACGCGCCGGGGTTGTTCTTCAGCACCTGCGCCGTTGCAGAGCTCGAGATCGATCCAGTCGACACCTGCTTGATGTGCGCGCCCGGATACTTGGCCTCGAAGTCGGGGATGTTGTTCTTGCCCATCCACCCCGAGTAGTTCTGGAGCACGGCCGTGCCCTTCACGGCGGATGGGGGCGGCGGCCCGCCGGAACTGGCGGCGGCCGACGAGCCGGAGCCGGATGAGCCGCCGCAGGCGGCGAGCAGCCAGGCTGCAGCGGGCAGCCCGGCCCCGAGCTGTGCCCCACGGCGAAGAAGCTGGCGGCGCGACAGGGCGATGTGGATGGGATCCTGGTCGAGGTCGGTCACGTTGCTGTCCCTTCGACGAACGGAAACGGATGCCGGGTCATGGAAATCGGGCCTTCGGGCGACTGCGCCACGTACTCTGACGCACCGGCGGCAGCTGTGTCGACCAGCGCGATCGCGATCGGCCGCTCGAGCGCGAAGGAGTAGACGGCCCAGCGCACTACGCCGGCCTCCGTGCCGTCGGCGGTCTGCAGCGGCCAGAAATCCGTCAGCCACGGCAGGGAGTCATCGCCCGGAGCTCCGGCGAGCCCGATCGTCTCCCGCGTTGCACCCTGGTCGCGAACGCGCCGGAGAGCGTCGCGGCCGACGAACGAGGGTCGGTCGAGGTCGAGCATCTCGCCCAGCCCCGCCTCGAAGGGGTTCATGCCGGAGTTCATGCGGTACTGCGTGTCGGTGATGCCCTGCTCCACGGCGCGCACGACGTTCGGCCCCGTGACCAGCAGGCCGTGAGGCTCGCCGGCCGCGGCGACGGCGTCCCAGATCTCCGGAGCACGTGCGCTCCCGAGCGGGTAAATCTCGAAGCCGGCCTCCTTGCTCCAGCCCGTGGCGGAGATGACCGCGGGCACCCCGGCGACGGTGGTCTCGACGCACCGGAACCGCGGCAGGCCGGCGAGGTCGGCACCGGTGAGCGGAGCGAGCACATCAAGCGCGCGCGGGCCCTGCACCTGCATCGGGGGCACATCGGCCTCGCTGACACGGACGTCGAACCCGCCGGCCCGCGCCAGCCCGAACGCCCACAGCTCGAGATCGACATCACCGTGCGAGAACCAGACCACGTCGTCCCATGGGCGGAGCACGACGCAGTCGGCCATGATCTGGCCGTCGTCGTCGCAGACCGGGGTGAAGCGGCACGCTCCCACCGGCAGGTCGTCCAGCCGGCGCGGGCTGAGGTAGTCGGCGAACCGCACAGCGTCGGGCCCTCGCAGCTCGCACTGGCGCTCCGCCCCGACGTCCCACAGCGTCACCCGCTCGACCATCGCCTCGTAGTCCGTACGGGCGTCGCGGCCGTAGTCGAGCGGCATGTAGGTGTGGTTGTAGACCAAGAACTCCACGGCGCCCAGCGCCACGGTGCGTGAGAAGTACGGCGAACGGCGGACGGTGTAGTGGAGCGGCTGGATCGCGCGCGTCGGTGAGCCGGCGCTCATGGCACCAGCGGTCGCGTATCGAAGAACTCGCACAGGCGCGTGATCTGACCGTCGCGCACCTCGATCACCATGGCGAACTCGAAGTCGAAACGCCCTTCGCCGCTCGCGAGCTCCGACAGGAAGCTGGCCTCACAGATGGCCACATCACCCTCGCAGACGAGGTGGGTGATGGGGATGCGAAGGTTGCGGATATCCGCCATGGCGGGGGCAACACCGTCACGAATGGCGTCCGGCCCGATCAGAACGTCGGGGAACAGCGGATCCTCGTAGCGGCCGTCCGGTGCGAACAGCGCCGCCACGCCGTCTGCGTCGCCCCGCTCCCATGCCTCGCACACAGCCCTCGTCGCCTCGCGCGCGTCCATCGCGGGCGATTGTGGTCGATGGCTTCGCAAAGCTCAAGGGCCAACTGCATTGAATATCGCAATGCCATGCACAGTTTGGAGGTCATGGGCGCGGCGCGCCGGGCTCCTCACCCGGGAGCCGGACGGGCGGTCCCCAGGCGATGCGTCCGACCTCGTCCTCCACCTCGACGCGCGCCCAACGCCAGTACTGGGGGAACGCAAGCCGCGCCTCCGTCAGCTGACCCTCCTCGTCCACGGCCACGGCCGTTCCCCTCCAGTCGCCGCGACCGTCGGCATGTGCCGCGCAGCCGTCCCATGGCCCCGACCGCAGGCGCACCGTCCGCGCCGGCGAGCAGCGGACGCGCACGGCGTCACCCTGCACATCGACGCCCAGGATCTTCGGCCCGTTCGATCCGTAGCAGCGACCGGCGCGCAACCCATCCACCACCGCCGCGGCGGTGCGCTCGGCGGCGAGCACCCACGTCCAGCCGAGGCCGCTGTCGGCGGGCGGGGTGTGGCAGTCGTCGGTGGCGATACCGGGCGTGAGACAGCCGCCATGGCTGACGGCATCCCAGTGCACGGTGGCCAGGCCGTTGCCCTGAAGCAGCTGCGAGCTGCCGTTCCAGATCTCGACTGCGGCAACCGACGCGGCGCCGGCGATCTCGGGTGGTTCCATCCCGCTCCAGTAGGGATGGCAGATCACCGGGAACCCGCCCTGGCCGGCGATCCACCGCACCATCGCGTCGAGGCTCTCGAACGGCTCCCGGGCATCGGGCAGCCGGTCGACGCCGATGGCCAGCGCCTCGGCCTCGCCCGTCGGCGAGGCTGAGCGGCTCGAAAGCTCGCTGCCCGGGATCGTGATCACGTGCTTCGAGTCGTGGCGGGTGACGTGCCAGTGGTCGGTGATCGCCACCGCATCGAACCCGAGCGCCGCATAGCGGTCGAGCAGCTCGCCCGGGGAGGCGTCGCCATCGGAGTTGGTGGTGTGGCAGTGCAGCTGGCAGCGCAGCCAGACGCCCGGGCCGGTGGGAAACGCCTCGCTCACGCAGCCTCCCGTCTGATCACGGCGACAGCCTACGTCGCCTCGCGGCAGGAGACGTGCCGCACGTCGCCGAACTGCGCCGAATGGAGACCGGATCCGCGGTGGCCGCCCACGGCCTGACGAAGCGGTACGGCGAGACGACCGCGCTTGACCAGCTGTCGCTCAGCGTCCGGGAGGGCGAGGTGTACGGCTATCTGGGGCCGAACGGTGCCGGCAAGACCACGACCATCCGGCTGATGCTGGGGCTGCACCGCGCGACCGCCGGCCGCATCGAGGTGTTCGGAGTCGATGCGTGGAGCGATCCCGTCGCTGCCCACCGACACCTGGCGTACGTGGCGGGCGAGCCCGCGCTGTGGCCCGGCCTGACGGTCGAGGAGACGCTTGTCTTTCTCGGCAACATCCGGGGGGCGCGGGACGTGGAGTACGAGCGGGAGCTGATCGACCGGTTCAAGCTCGAGCCGTCCAAGAAGGTGCGCGCGCTCTCGAAGGGGAATCGGCAGAAGATCCAGGTGGTGGCCGCCTTCTCGGCGCGGCCGGCCCTGCTCGTGCTGGACGAGCCGACGAGCGGCCTCGACCCGCTGATGGAGGTGGTGTTCCGGGAGACGGTCGCCGAGGCGCGCAGCAGGGGACAGACGGTGTTCCTCTCCAGCCACATCCTCAGCGAGGTGGAGGCGCTCTGCGACCGGATCGGAATCCTGCGGGACGGCAGGCTGGTCGACGAGGGCAGCCTCGACGAGCTGCGCCACCTCGCCAGCCGGACGATCGAGGCGACGTTCGGCGGCCCGACGCCGGATCCGCCGCGGCTGGAGGGGGTGCACACCGAGCGAGCCGGCGAGCACGCGCTGCGGTTCGAGCTGAGCGGGCCGGTCGCGCCGCTGCTGCGCTGGCTGGGCGACCACGATGTGACCGCGCTCGAGTCGCGGGAGCCGTCGCTGGAGGAGATCTTCCTGCATCACTACAGCGGCGCTGCGCCATGAGCCCCGGTCGCGCACTGGCCCGGCGCACGCTCGGTCAGGGGCGCACGGTGACCATCTCGTTCGCCGCGGGCTTCGCGCTGTATGCGGTCGCGAACATCGTCGGCTACCGCAGCACCTACCCGACGCTTGCCGACCGCCGCGGGCTGCAGGAGAGCTTCGCCACCACCAGCAGCCTCCGACTGTTCTACGGGGAACCGCACTCGCTGCTGACCACGGCCGGATACGTCGAGTGGCGCGTCGGCGGCTTCCTGGCGCTGGTGGCCGCGGTGTTCGGCGTGGTCGCTTCGGTGCGGGCGCTGCGGTCCGAGGAGGAGGCCGGCCGGCTGGAGGTCGTGCTGACCGGCGGGCTCACGCGGGCCGGCGGCTACGGGGCCGCCATGGCGGGAGTGGGCATCGAGATCGCGGTCGTCGCGGTCGTCACGGCGGTCGCGATGGCGGCCGCCTCGATCAGCGCGAGCGGTGCGCTCTGGATGGGCGCCGATCTGGCAGTGACGGCGGGGACGTTCGCGGGCGTCGGAGCGCTCGCCTCACAGATCGGGAGCACCCGCAGGTCGGCATCCAGCCTCGCCTCGCTGGCGCTTGGCGTGGCGTTCGCACTCCGCGTTGTCGCGGACACGACGTCCGGCTACGGCTGGGTGCGGTGGACGACACCGCTCGGCTGGGCGGAGGAGCTGCGGCCGCTGACCGCCGTCCGTCCTGCCGCGCTGATCCCGGGGCTGATGCTCACGGCAGCGCTGGCGCTCGGCGCCGGACTGCTCGCCTCGCGGCGGGATGTCGGCACCGGCATCGTCAGCGGGCGGGACACGGCGTCTCCGCACACGCGGCTCCTGCGATCCACGGCAACGGCTGCGGTGCGCGACGAGCGGACGTCGCTCACCACGTGGCTGATCGGGACGGGCGCCTTCGCCGTGGTGGTGGGCTCACTGTCGGGCAGCATCTCCGGGGCGCTCTCGCCCGACGTGCGACGACAGCTGGTGCGGTTGGGCGCCGGCGACATCATCCGGCCGGCCGGGTTCCTGGCCTTCTACTTCTCGTTCTTCACGTTGGCGGTGTGCATCTTCGCCTGCACGCAGGTGGCGGCAGCCAGACGCGAGGAGGGCGAGCAGCGCGCGGAGACGCTGCTGGCCCTGCCGTTGTTCCGCCTGCGGTGGCTGGCGGAGCGGCTGGCGGTGGCGGTGGCCGGTGCAATGGGAATCGCGCTTGCAGCCGCGCTCGGTTGCTGGGCGGGGGCACGGCTGAACGGCATCCATGTCGCCCTGGGCGGACTGCTGGAGGCGGGGGCGAACACGCTGCCCGCCGGCGTGCTCTTCCTCGGGCTGGCGACGGCACTGTTCGGGACGGTTCCGCGGGTATCGACCGGGCTTGCGTACGGGCTGGTCGCCCTTGCGTTCGTGTGGGATCTCGTGGCCGCAGTGGTGGACGCGCCCAGCTGGCTGCGCACGGTGTCTCCCTTCCATCACCTCGGCCTGGTACCGATCCGTGCATACCCGGTGCACGACGCAACGGTCATGGCGCTGATCGGCCTGGCCTCGTTGGCCGCAGGCTTCGTCGCGTTCAGGCGGCGGGATCTGATGAGCGCGTAGCGGCAGTCAAGCGTCCGAAGACGGCAGCGGGGTGGCAGAGGTGTGCGGCACCGTGCCCGCAGCCGTTCACTCAGGGCGGCTGGGACGACGAACACACTGGAGGCCCGAGATGGCGCACCCAAAGCGGATTGGATTTCTCTCGTTCGGTCACTGGCATCCCGCCGGCGGGCTGACCAACAGCGCGGCGGATTCGCTGCGCCAGACGGTGGAGCTGGCGGTGGCTGCCGAGGAGATCGGTATCGATGGCGCGTTTGTGCGGGTGCATCACTTTGCCCGCCAGCTTGGCTCGCCGTTTCCGCTCTTGGCGGCGATCGGTGTGAGGACGAGCCGGATCGAGATCGGCACCGGCGTGATCGACATGCGCTATGAGAATCCGTTGTACATGGCGGAGGATGCCGGCGCAGCGGATCTGCTTGCCGGTGGCCGCCTCCAGCTTGGCATCAGCCGCGGCTCGCCGGAGCATGCGTGGCGCGGTGCGGAGGCGTTCGGCTATTCGATGGACAGCAAGGATGTACGGGCCAAGACGGCGCGATTCCAGGCCGCCATCGCAGGCGAGGGGATGGTGCATGCAGATGCGGGTGGCCGCCCCGGTGAGGCGATGCTTGCCATCCAGCCGCAGTCGCCAGGACTGAGCGACCGCATCTGGTGGGGTTCGGGGACGCGCGCGTCGGCGGTGTGGACGGCCGAGCAGGGCATGAATCTGATGAGCTCGACGCTGCTGTTGGAGGACACGCAGGTGCCGTTCGACGAGCTGCAGCTCGAGCAGATCGACATGTTCCTCATGGCCTGGCGCGATGCCGGGCACGCACGCGAGCCTCGCGTCTCGGTCAGCCGCAGCGTCCTGCCGATCACATCGGACTTCGACCGGCAGCTGTTCGGCAAGGACGACGCCGGCGACCAGGTCGGATGGCTGGACGGCGGCATCGCGCGGTTCGGCCGCAGCTACGCCGGAGAGCCGGACCGCATCGCCGAGGAGCTGGCACAGGACGTGGCGGTGCAGGCGGCGGACACGATCCTGCTCACCGTTCCCAGCCAGCTCGGCGTCGACTACAACGCCCACATGCTCGAGACCATCGCCCGCGACATCGCACCGGCGATCGGATGGAGCCCGGCCAGGGCGGAGACGGTGGTGTAGTGCCATGATCAGCGACGACCAGCAGCCGTATACGACCGTCGATGAGCGGTGGATGACTGAGTGGCTTCAGTTTGGATACCTCGAGATGGAGAGGTACCTCAAGCGTCAGGCCCAGTTCGACGCCTACCTCAGGCGGCGGAATCCGGACGAGCAGTGACCCGGCGGCCGAAGTAGAACCGCTCGAGCAGCCAGGACACCAGCAGCCCGAAGAAGAGCGCGATCGCCGCGCCGAGCACGTTGTTGCCGATCCGGTATCGCCCGACCTGGTGCACGTCGGCTGTGCTGGAGACCTGGTGGAGCTCGATGGTAAGGATCAGGAACGCGGTTCCGAACGAGGTGATGTAGAGCTTGCTCGTCCGCGCGCCGATCGTGAGGATCGCGACCACCGAGCAGGCGATGGCCGTGGCGAGGTAGCCGAGGTGCAGGTGCAGGGTGAGCATGACGAGCAGCGTGCCCGCGATGGTGGAGAGGGCGCGGCCGATGCCCCGCCACCCCGTCATCTGCTGGACGGGCCGGATGACGAGCAGCGCGGCGGTGGCGATCCAGCCCGCATACGGGATGTCGAAGAGCGCCCCGACCAGGATCGCCGTGGCGGCGGTCAGGCCGAGCAGCACGCCATAGGTCTTGGTGTGGGGCGGCTGCATTGCCCGCAGCCGCTGCAGGGCGTTCGGGTCGCCCTCGAACTCGTGGACCGGCAGCATGATCAGGCACGACCAGATCGATCCGGCCATGAAGGCGACCATGAGGGCAGCGGCGCGCTCCACCTCGTATCCGGTGCCCACGCCGAGCGACGGGATCAGGATGCCGAGCAGAACGGCCCCCGCGGGCCGGGTTGCGGCGAGCATCGTCGCCCCCAGGCAGATGAGGAAGAAGAGAGCCGCCGAAACAACCGGGACGTGGGTGCTGTTGATGGTCGCGCCGACGAGGATTCCGACACCGAACAGGCAGCCGACGAGCCCGTAGACGACGCGGAGCCTGCGGCGCGGCGCGATGCCCATGAGCGAGGTGGGGAGCAGGCCGATGATGAACGCGACCCCCGGCGTGAGATGCCCGAGCGCGACCAGCGGGAAGGCCGGGAGGATGCCGACGGCGGCGTGCAGGACGTCGGCGCGGGTGAACTTGATGGCGTCCGACACGGGGCGAGTATGGCAGCCGCCGGCAGGTCGGCCGCCTTTAGAGGATGGGCCGTGCTGGGATCGAACCAGCGACCTTGGGATTAAAAGTCCCCTGCTCTACCAGCTGAGCTAACGGCCCCAGCAGCGATTGTAGGGAGTGACACCGACCCGGGAACCATTCGGCGTCCGACGCCGTATGGATGATGAGGGCCTGCGCCGATGACACGCGACCACCACGCCATGCTCCACTACTTCCCGATCACGCGCGAGGCCGCCTGGCGGCGGTATCTCGAAACCGTCCGCTCGGCTGCTCCCGAGACGTACGGCGAGACCGAGGAGACGGCCTGGGCCGAGCTGCAGGTGACCCTGTCGCGGCTGCAGGAGCAGCCGGCGGGCGCCGCCTGATCCTCTGGCTCACGTATCCTGCGTGCCCGCGCCCCCATCGGCTAGTGGCCTAGGCCTCCGCCCTTTCAAGGCGGCAACACGGGTTCGAATCCCGTTGGGGGTATCGCTCGATGCTTCCTGCACGTCGGCGCTCTTCGCGACCCGGTACGCCACCATCCTCGAGCTGCCATCGAGGCACCATCGGGACAGATTGCCCCATGTCGCCGTGACTAGTCCAGCACGAATGTGACCTCGAGATGAACGCGGAAGCCGGTGACCTTTCCATCGCTGATGAGCACCTTCTGCTCCTTGACCCACGCGCCCTCGATATTCCGCACGGTCTCGCTCGCCTTCGCGATCGCATCGCGGATCGCGGCCTCAAAGCCCTCGCTGCTGGTCGAAGTCAGCTCGATCGTCTTGGCAACGCTCACGGCATCTCCCTTCTCGGACGTCTACGCGATGTGGATGCCCCATCCGGCTGCTCTGGTAACCGCCGGCCGGAAGCAGCCGGTCTATGCTCGCTTCGCCTCGGCCAGTAGCATGGTCGCATGGAGCCAGCAGGCGAGCTGATCGTGGAGAAGACCGAAGCTGCATGGCTCCTGCGGCTCCGCGGTGAGTGGGACACCGCCAACTCCCCAACGCTGACCGCGGAACTGGAGGCGGTCTTCGCGCATGGCACCAGAGTCCTCATCGACCTTCGCGAGACCACGTTCCTCGACTCGGCCGTGCTCGGCGCGATCGTCCTCGGCCGTACGCGCGCCAGCCGGAAGGCAGACGATGGGCTTGTCGTCGTTTCGCCTCCAGGGTCATGGCCGAGGCGGCTGCTCGACACCGTCGGATTCCCCGGGCTCGTGCCGGTGTACGACGACATCGACGCCGGCCTCGCGGCATTCCGGAGCTAGCTCTCGCCGCGGAGCGCGGCGGCGTGTGATCGTCCAGCACCAGGTGCAGGTGTAGAGCATCCACGTCGCGACGGACTCGTGAACCGTCTCGGCCGAGTGCGGGGTCTGCTTCCCACAACGATCGCAGTGCCTCGTGACCGTCGCCATCTCTTCTCCCGAAGTGCCTGCGCGCAACGCTACGCCATTGCGACGGGGGACACAAGGGATCGCCTACTCGGAGTTCGTGATGCGGCCGTCCTGCGCCTGCGCGAGCTGCGAGACGCCCTGCACGGTGCCGCTTGCCCCGAACGCGAGGATCTGCGCGACCACGCGGCCGTGCACCCACTGAATCCAGTATGCCGTCTTGAGACCGGACCGCGATGGGATCCGGGCCCGCAGCACCGTGACGTGCTGGAGGTTCGGGTCGGATGCGGCCACTCGCACCCCGTGGTAGCGCTGGGCCATCTCACGGGCCCACGCTGCACTGACCGTGACCGCGGCATCCTCGCTGCGGAACACCGAGGCGTCCGTGAGCACGCCGTCGCTGTTGGGGGAGGCATACAGCGCGTGGTAGCCCGACTGCCACTCCCGGCGCTCGAGCGCCTTGATCTTGGCCGGGTCGCGGCGGATGACATCGCCGAGGTGATCCATTCCGGAGTCGCCGTCGACGACAACGTAGACCCCGCCGATGTCCTCCGCATCCAGCACCAGATCGCTGGCACGCTTGCTGATGTCGACGTGGGTGATCACGACCGAGTCGGCCGTAGCCGTGCCGCCACAGCCGGCGCCGACGGCTGCCAGCGCCAGCAGGCAGCAGATGATGGCCCCGGCGCGCATGCCCTCCTATCGGCAGCACACCCTTCCGGGATGAGTACGCGAGCTAGATGATTGATTCCACGGCGCCGTGCGGTCTGACGTGAGGGATCGTGGAATCAATCATCTAGGCCGTTGCGGCCTGGGAGCGCACGTACTCGATGTACCCGCGGACGTCCGCGGCCGGCTCGGTGTAGGCGTCGCCGAGCGCCTCCTCCATCGCGCTCAGGTAGTCCTCGGCCCACTGCTGGAACGGGTAGTCGATCGCCCGCAGGAACTCGAGCGAGGCGGCGAACCGGATATCGGCGATGCTCGGATGGTCGCCGCCGATGAACCTCCGGCCGTTCAGGAAGAACGCGCGGTACGCGTCGATCGGCTCGGCCAGCGCGTCTGCCGCATCCTGCTGCGCCTTTGCCTTCAGCGCGTCGTCAGCCTCCGACGGCCCAACCTCACCGGCGTACTGCGGGAACGAGAGGGTCGGATACGTTGCCCGTGCGATCAACGGATAGACGGTGCCGATCAGGTAGAACATGGCGCTGTCGTTCATCGCCCGCTCGCCCGGGTCGGACGGATAGAACTGCTCCAGGCCGTGCCGGTTGCAGAGGTACGCCATGATGGCGCAGCTCTCCCACAGCGATCCACGCGGCAGCCCCTTCTCCTCCATCATCGGCGTCAGGTGCGCCGGATCCTTGGCGAGGAACTCGGGCGTCATCGTCTGGCCCCAGACGTCCACCTCCTCGACGTCGATCCCCGCAGCGCGGACAAAGATGCGCACCGTCAGGTTGTTGACGCTCGGCTTCAGGATGTTGAGCGTGATGTCGGCCATTTCCACTCCTCCCGGTCTCGTCAGTACGGGTTCTTCGGAGAGCGGTCCTCCGAAAGCGAGCGGCGTGTCCGCTCGGTGAGGATCTCGATCGCGTCCGCCAGATGCACCTCGAGGATGTTGGGATCGCCCCGCTCGACGCGCAGGAGATGCGCCTCGAAGAGGACGTCCGTGTGGGTCAGTCCGGCGGGCGGCTCGAAGCGGTACGACGCGAGCTCGATCAGCAGGCCCAGCGGGTCCGTGAAGTAGATCGAGTCCATGAACCCGCGGTCCTTGACGCCGCTGTGGCGGATGCCGCGCGCCTCGAGGCGTGCCACCGTCTGGCGAAAGGTCGCCTGCGACAGCGCGAACGCGAGGTGGTGCACGCAGCCGGGGTCGGTTGGCGTCCGCGCCGGATCGGGCACCCGCTCCTCGTTCGTGAACACCGTGATCAGCCGCCCGTCGCCGGGGTCGAAGTAGAGGTGGCTCTCCTGGTCGTTGTCCAGGTTGGGCTGCTCGAACACGAAGGGCATACCGAGCACGCCCTCCCAGAAGTCGATCGACGTCTGGCGGTTGGCACCGGTGAGCGTGATGTGGTGGACGCCTTGGCTCTGGATCTTCTCGATCGTCAACGCTCCACAAGCCTCGACTTGTACTCGCTGCGTCCGAGGCTGCCCTGGGGCACGAGATCGATACGCGTCTGCACGACCAGCACGTTGCGGAGTCTTTCACGAATCCGCTCGGCGAGGTCGTCGTCGGCCTCACGTCCGGCGGCAAGCTCGACGCTGATGGGAAGGGGCGGCTCCTGCTTCACGCCGGGAGCAGCCGGCCGCACCAGGATGTGCCCGCTCACCTCCGGGGCGAAGCTGCTGACGACCTCGCGAACGGCCGACGGGAAGACGTTGACCCCACGCACGATCAGCATGTCGTCGGTGCGGCCGATGCATCGCACCCGCGGGCCCGTTCGCCCGCACGGGCAGTCGTCCATCCGCAGCGTGACGTGATCGCGGGTGCGAAACCGAAGCAGCGGCGCCGCCTGGTGGCGCAGGTGGGTCAGCACCAGCTCCCCGGAGGCACCGTCCTCGAGCGGCAGGGGCTCGGCGGTGCCGGGATCGATCAGCTCGGGGTGGACGAACCCGCGCGCACCCAGGTGCATGCCGTCCTGCTGCTCGCACTCGCCCCACAGCGAGATGCCGATGTCGCCGATGCCCATCGCCTCCATGACGCGGGCGCCCCAGCCGCGCTCGAGCAGCTCCCGAAAGGCCGGCTCGCCACCGCCCGGCTCGCCGGCGACCAGCACGCGCTCGACGCTCGAGGCCACCAGGTCGATCCCGCGCGACTCGGCCGCCTCGATCAGATACGCGGCATAGGAGGGCGTCAGGACAGCCGCCTCGGGACGCAGCAGCTTGATGGCCATCAGCAGGCGGTCGGTGTTGCCCGTCCCGACGGGGATGTGAGAGAGCCCGATCCGCTCGAAGGAGGCGAGCGCGGCGCCGGCGACGAACGGGCCGGCGTTGTACGTCGAGACGATGCGCTGGCCGGCCCGGATGCCGGAGGCGGCATAGCTGCGCGCGGAGCCTGCGATCCAGTTCTCGAGGTCCGCTGCCGTCAGCGGGATGTAGCTGGGCGTGCCGGTGGTGCCGCTGGTGGAGTAGATGCGGACGATCTCCTCGCGGCCAACGCACAGATGCGAACCGATCGGGTTGTCCGTGGTTAGGGAGGCCCGCAGCTCCTGCTTCTCGGTCAGCGGCAGCCGGCCGATGCCGGTCAGGCCGCCCGCGTCATCTGCCCGGGTGATCCCGGCGGAGGCGAGCTTGGCCCGGTAGAACGGCGAGCGCTCGAGCAGGTACCCGAGCTGCACGCGGAACGCCGCGTCGTCCAGCTCGAGCTGCTGCGCCCACGGCCTCGCCTCGACGTCGGGCTCGAGCATCGTCATGTCGCCTGCGGCCGGTACTCGATCGCCTCCTCCGCCGCGGCCGACATGATGAACCCGACCGGCCGGCGCTGCTCCTCGGCCAGGTGCGCGAGCAGGCTGGCGGTACGGGCGAGCAGCGGCACCGCCTTGACGATGGACGCCGGGAAGCCGAGGTCGAGCATCACGGCGGCGATCGGCATCGACACGTTCATGGTCAGCGGCCGCCCCCACGTCTCGGCGGCCGCGTCGCGCAGCTCGCGGGCCAGACGGACGTGCGGCCCGCTGACCGACCGCTGGTCGGCGAGCTCGAGGATCCGCTCGGCGCGCGGGTCGACCGGCGAGTGCACCGGATGCCCGAAGCCGGGCAGCCGGCGGCCGGCCTCCCTGGTCTCCTGCGCGATGTCGCGCGCCACGGCCGCCGGGTCGCCTCCGGCGTCGACCGCCGCAGCGCCCTTGGTCAGCACCTGCGCGCACACCTCGGCGGTGCCGAGGATGACGGGGCCGGCCCCGAGGATGCCCGCGGCGACGGCGCCCTGGAGCGATCCCGGGTCGGCCGCCAGCGTCATCCGCGCGGCGATGTTGGTGGGCATCATCCCGTGCTCGGCGATCGCGATCAGCAGGAGGTCGAGAAAGAACCGCTGGTCATCGGTCGGCTCATCGCCAGTGATCAGGAGGTGGACGTACTCGGTGAAGGTGAGCCGACCCATGAGGTCGCCGGTGAGGTCGCGCCCGCGCACCTCGACCCGGTCGGGATAGGCCTGGCAGATGCTCGTGTACGGCTCGTCAGCCTTGCCGATGCGCATGTCTCGCCTCCTCGTCCTTCATCGAGGTGGCGACGGTACCGCAACTCGGCCATGGGGGCCGTCACCGACCCGCTGGAGCCGCAGATCGCCTAGGCAGTCTGGGAGAAGCGAGCGCGCGGGCCGGTGACGGTACAGACACAGAGACGGCCGAGCCACCCGCGATCTTCCCCAGGCCGCTGCGGAGGCCGTCACAGCCGCTCGACGACCACCTCGACCGCATGGACGGCGGTGCTTCCGCCGAAGTCGGCCTTGCGTCCGTCGTTCAGAACGTTCACGTTCGCGAAGCCCTGCTCGCGCTTCGGCCACCGGCCCTTGGGCGAGTAGACGACGCCGGCCGGCACGATGTCCGAGACGGCGGCCACCAGCTCCAGCGCGCCGACGCCATTTCGCATGCGCACGCGGTCGCCCTCGACGATCCCGCGGGCAGCGGCGTCCACCGGGTGCAGAGTGACGGTGGGCGGGCCGAGACGCTTCGCGATCTTGCGGTCGTTGGCGAAGCTGTCGTTCATCAGCCATGCCGACGCCGGCGACAGCAGCCGCAGGGCGCCGTTCGCCGGGTGGGGGTCGCTGAGGGGCTGGGGAAGGCGGGGATGGCCGTCCGCCTCCGCGGCTGCCGACGCGATCTCGATCTTCCCGCTGGGAGTCTCGAACCGCATGTCGGCGAACTGCATGACGGGCTCGGACGTCAGCGGCACCGTGCCCACCGCGGCCAGTTGCTCGAAGCTCTCCACCACGCCGCTCTGCGCAACGATGGCGTCGATCATGGCCCGGTCGCTCTCGAACAGCTCCGGCTCGATGTAGCCCATCCCGGTCGCCAGCCGCCGGAAGATCTCCTGGTTGGGGAGCGCCTCGCCGGGCGGATCGACGGCGCGGACCTGGGCCGACAGCGACAGGTCGAAGTAGGACGAGACGAGATCGTCGAACTCGAGGAAGCTCGCGGCGGGGAGGACGACGTCCGCGTAGTCGCAGGTGTCGGTCGGAAACAGGTCGATGGCGACGGTGAAGAGATCCTCACGGCCAAGCGCCTCGCGCAGCCGGGCCTGCTGCGGGTTGGATGCGGCGATGTTGATGTTCCAGCAGA
>DATAHR010000019.1:0-6327 GCA_036263035.1 Gaiellales bacterium
TACATCTCGCCGGAGCAGGCACGCGGGGAGCCGGCCGGCGGCGCGAGCGACATCTACTCGCTGGGGGCGGTCGCCTACGAGCTGGTGACCGGCCGCAGGCCCTTTGCCCGCGAGGTCGACGCCGACGAGCTGGATGCCCACATGCATGCGCCGCTCCCGCCCGCGTCCGGGAGCGCCGGGGTGCCGCGGTCTGCCGACGCGGTGTTCGCCCGTGCGATGGCGAAGAGCCCGGCGCAGCGGTACCCGACCGCGCAGGCGTTTGCCGACGACCTGGCCGCCGCTCTGCGTCGGACCGACCAACCGACGGTGGTGATGCCACCGGCTGGCGCCGCAGCGGCACCGGCGCCCATGGCCACCTACGGTGGCCACGCGCCCTCCCGCTCCCGCCGGCGGCCGGCCGGACTGCTGGTGGGCCTGCTGGCCCTGCTCGCGCTGGTGGGCGGTCTGGCCACCGCCTACGCCGTCTCGCACGGCGGCGACTCCAGCGTGCCGAGGATGCGCACGATCACGCGCCGGGAGACGGTGGAACGCGTTGTCACCAGCCAGGGGGCCACGGTGACCGTCCCGACGACGACGACGCGCACGGTGACGGTGCCGGCGGCGCCGGCCGCCCCGGCCGGCGGGGGAGCGGCCGAGGGGCGCGTGCTCAACGACCGCGGTTATGCGGCCATGCAGCGGGGCGACTACGCCGGCGCGCTGCCCTCGCTGCGTAGAGCCGTCGCCGATCTGCGCGGTGCCGGCCCCGGCGACCCCTACGAGGCCTACGCCAACTACAACCTGGGCTACACGCTGCTCCAGCTCGGCCGGTGCGGCGAAGCGATCGGCCCGCTCGAGCGGGCACGGCATCTCGAGACCAGTCCGTCGGTGCCGGCTGCCCTGGCTCGCGCCCGGGCGTGCGCCTAGCGGCGGCTTGGCGCCCTCCCGCTGATCACCACGATCTGCTCAACGCCATCGTCAGGCGGGGCAACGCCGAGCGCCCTCAGATGGTCGAGCTGCTCCCGGGCCAGCGCTCCCAGCGGCCCGGTGTACGAGGCGACCACCTCGGTGCGCAGCCCGGACCGTTCGAGCAGCTCCAGGGTCGGCCCGACCCGCGTCAGCGAAGACTGCACGAGCAGCACCTCGCCGCCGGGCGCCAGGTGCCCGGCCGCCTCACGGCAGATGCGGTCGATCACCGCCCGCCCGTCGTGGCCGCCGTTCCATGCGCGTGCGCCGAGGCGTGCGTCACGGCCACCGGCCACGGGCAGGTAGGGCGGGTTGCTGACGATGGCGTCGAACCGACGGCCCGCGACCGGCTCGAACAGGTCCCCGCGCAGGACCTCGACCGGCCGGCGGTTCATGGCGGCGTTCAGGCGCGCCGTCGCAACCGCGAGGCGGCTGGCATCGACCGCCGTCACCGCGTCGGCCGCCGGCTGCACGGACAACGCGAGCACGCCGCTTCCTGTGCAGAGGTCGAGGACACGGCCGTGGATGCGGCCGGTGAGGGAATCGAGCAGCATGCCGGCGTCGCTGCGGGGCACGAACACGCCCGGCGGCGTCAGTAGCCACAGGTCCCCGAACCTGGTTACAGGTCCGATGCGGCGGCTGAGCGGCCGATGGCGGAGCTGCTCGTCGGCCGCGGTTCGCATGCCGCGCGGGTACCCGCCGGGTGGCGGCCGGGAAACGCTCGCGTTTGGCGTTGCTCCGGGTCGGGGTAGCGCCGCTGCATGTCCGACGAGGCGGTCATCACGCCATACGAGAACGGGCCGCTGATCGTCCGCGGGCCCTTCACCATCACGGATCAGGACGGCAACGCCATCGACGCCGGCAGGCGCACCATCGCGCTCTGCCGGTGCGGGCGGTCGAAGCTGCGGCCGTTCTGCGACGGCTCGCATCTCTCATCGCGCTTCCGGGCCGAGGGTGGCCTCAGCGAGGAGGCCAGGCGCCGCCATGCCGCCGCGGCCGACGGCCGCTCAGTCGCGTAAAGCGGTCTGACCCGCCGACCACGCCTCGAGCAGCGCGGCGGCGAAGCGGGCCTCCAGGTGGAGGAGAGCGGCCGCGCCGAACAGGATGTCGTCGCACAGGTCGGGCTGCTGCAACGCCAGCCCGGCCGCGAGATCGTGCGCGGCCACGGCCTCGTGCACCGCGTCCGCCTCGACGTGCTCGTCGAAGAACTCCGTGGCGTCATCGGCACCGAGCCGGCGAAGCCCCGCGGCGTACCGCCGGTTCGGCCCGGGGGAGGTCATCTCGAAGGCGGCCAGGTGGCCCACGATGCAGCCGCGCAGCCGGCGGTGGAGCCCGAACAGCGACATCAGGTTGACGGTCGCGAGCGTCGTCCCGGGCAGCCGGTCGAGGTATGCGCCGTAGGTGTCGTCCAGGCCGACGGCGCGCATCGCGTTCGCGAACAGGGTGGCGTGCATGCGCCCGGCGCGCCCGCCGCCGTACTCGTCCGCCTGCACCTCCACCAGCGCCTCCTTCGGGCGGCCGTACAGTCGCGGGACGGCCCAGGAGTGGGGATCGGCCTCCTTCAGCTGGTAGGCCGACCGGTGGATCATGAACTCACGAAACTGCTCGAGCGTGGCCTCGCGCTGCAGGAAGCGGGAGAGCGGCGGGCCGTCGTCGTCGGCCACCAGCGCGCGCAGGCTGCGCTCGACCTGCTCGGGAGCGGCGCTCGGCGCGGCGACGACCTCGCGCAGCGCTGCCTCGAATGCGCGCTCGAGCTGGAGGCGGGCGGCGATCAGCGAGGGCTCCCACTCCCAGCCGGGATGCACGCCCGCGAAGCCTCGGTAGTGGAGCTCGTAGCAGGCGTACAGGGCGAGGTGCAGGTCATCGTCGCCCAGCGGGTCAACGTGCTCGATGGGCGGCAGTGCGACCTCGCCGTGACAGCGCTGCAGCGCCTCCAGCACGGCCTCGCTGATCGGTCCGCGCGGACGCGGGAACGGCGGGCCTGAGGTCAGATCGAGGGCGGGGGTAACCGTCGCTGACACAGGTCGTCGATTCCCCGCGACGCCCCTTGGGAAACGGATCAGACCGCTTCCGTGCGCTCCGCGAGCAGGCGGCAGAGGGCGGGCAGCCCCTGCCGTTCGGCGACCTCCCGGTGCTGCCGCGGCACGTCGCGGTCGAGCATGGCCCGGGCGCGGCGGATGCCCTCGACCGAACCGCAGAGCTCGGCGGCGCCCTGCAGGCGGTCGAGCAGAGCGGCGATCACCTCCCGTGCGGGCCGCAGATGGCCGACTTCGGTGTCGACCATCTCGCCCTCGAGGCCGTAGCGGGCCGCACGCCAGCGGTTCTCCTCGATCACCATCACGTCGTGGGCGGGCAGTGCCTCGCCCGCGTCGTGGCGCGCACAGAGGTCGGCGACGGCCGCGTGCACGATCGCGACCAGCGCCTCGACGTCGTCCAGCGACGCCTGCGCATCGGGCGCGCGCACCTCGATCGTGCCGGTTCGGGTGTTCAGCCGGCAGTCCCACCAGAACCGTGACGGGTCGGGCACTGCGCCGCTCTCGCGCCCCCATCGCAGCGCCTGCTCGAACGCGTCCCAGCTGCCGAAGGCCGGGCCGGTGCCGTGCCGGGGAAGCGCGTCGGCGAGGGTGCAGCGAACGGTCGCGAGGCCGCTGTCGATCCCGGCGATGTGCGGCGCGTTGGCCGACAGGGCGACGAGCGCCGGCATCAGCGTTCGCAGGGCGTCGTGGACGGCGAGAGCTCGATCGGCGCCGCGCACGGCGACGTGCACGTGCAGCCCTGCCGCGAGCGCCCCCAGGCGCACGCCCAGCTGGTGCTCGGCGAGCAGCGCGGTGTAGCGAGGGGCGCTGCCGATCTCGCTCCAGGGCAGGGCGAAGGGATGGGCGCCGACGCCCGCGAGGCGAAGGCCGCCGGCGGCGGCGATCGCCTGGCAGCGCCCCTCGGCAAGGTCCCGGCGAACCTCGGCGCTTGTGGTGCAGATGCCGGACACGATCTCGAGCTGCGCGGGTGAGATCTCCTGGCGGTAGCGCTCGGTGTCGTCGAGGCTGAGGAAAAGGCCGGGAGCGGCGGGGGTGAGGTCGAACGTGCTCGGGTCGAGGACGAGCAATTCCTCCTCGGCCGCGACGGTGAGGTCGACGGGATGGTCGAAGGCGGCCCGAAGGGCCTGGCCGCTCGGCGGCGTGTCGGGTACCGGATGCTCCATGGTGTCAGTGCGGGCAGTCACGCGGCACCGTACCCATCGTGACGCTTCCGGTGCAGTACGTGACTTCCCCGACCCATGACCCGAGAGGGTGCCGACGCCCCTCCCTGACTGCCGGGCGATCCTGTGGCCGATGCTCTCCACGCATGAACAGGCCACCCATCGCGCCGACGCCCGAACCGCCGCAGAGCGCAGGCTCGCCGCCGGACTCGTGGCCATCGCCGCCGGGCTCGTCGCCGTCGCGCTGCTCGGACCGCTGGTCACGGGCGTGATCGACTATCGCGTGAGCGAGACGCTGCGGAACCAGACGATCGGGCTCGATGCCGTATCGCTCGTTATCGTTGCGCCGCTGTCCGCGCTCGCTGCCGTCCTCGCCCTGCGCGGGCGGGTCGCCGGACCGGCGCTGGCGATGGGAGTCGGCTCCTACACGAGCTACATGTTCATCCAGTACACCGTCGGCCCGGACTACGGGCACCTGCCCGGGAACAACGAGCGGCTGTTCCCGCTCGCCGTGTCGATGTTCGCAGCCGGGTGGATCGTCGCGCTGGCGGGCTGGCTCGCTGCCACCGACAACCGCCTTCCGCACTCGCCGGCGCGGGAGCGGCGCACCGGCCGCTTCATCCTTCCCGCCCTGGCCGGTCTCGCGTTCGTGCGCTACATCCCTGCCCTGGGCGACTGGATGAGCGGCGACCCGCAGGACCCCGGCTACCTGGCCGGTCCGGCGTTCGCGTGGACGATCGCGGCGCTCGATCTCGGCGTCTTCCTACCGGTCACTGCCGCCACGTGCGCCGGTCTCAGCCGGGGCGAGGCGTGGGCGCGCCGGGCGCAGTACCTGGTCGGCGGCTGGTTCGGCCTGGTCGGCCCCGCGGTTGCCTCCATGGCCCTGGTCATGCACGTGAACGGCGACCCGAACGCCTCAACCGGGGGCACCGTGTTCATGACCGTGCTCGGCCTCGTCTTCGCAGCGCTCGCCGTCTGGCTGTTCCTGCCGCTGGTTCGCCGTTCGTAGCGATCGTCTCGCTGTTGACAGCCCGCCGGGCGGTGCGCGATGGTGCCGCGATGGCGGATCGGGACGGGGCCGTGCGGCCGTTCACTGACGAGGAGTACCGAGGCCGCGCCGCGCGTGTCCGTGACGTGATGCGCCGGCGCTCCGTCGATGTCCTGCTCGTCCTGTCGCCGCCCAACCTGTACTACCTGACCGGCTTCGAGTCGATCTGGTACCCGCCCCGCGCGCCCGTGGGTGTGCTCATCTCCACCGACAGCGACGACGTTGTCTTCGTGGACTACGAGCGCCACCAGACGCTCGTCGAGCAGGTCGCCCTCTACGACGACGCCGTGTTCTACGACTATGCCACGGCGGTGGACGAGATCTGCGCCGCGATCCGTGCACGAGGCTGGGACTCCGGCGCCATCGGGATCGAGCGCTGGACTATCTCCCCGGGCGCACCGCTGGTCGACCGCATCGTGACGGCCATCGGCGACCTCGGCGCGCGCATCGTGGACGGCGACTGGATCGTCGACCGCGTCCGCCTGGTCAAGAGCGAGGCCGAGCTGGCCAGCGTCCGGCGCGCCAGCGAGATCGTCGACACGGCCGTCCTCTCGCTCGGCGACTTTGTCCGCCCCGGCCGTACCGAGCTCGAGATCGCAGCCCACCTCGACGCCACGATGGCCGGCATGGGCGGTGAGAATCCGGCCGTCCGCACCATGGTGTCGGCCGGCCCGCAGGTGTGGTGCCGCACCCACTCGCCGCCGACGATGCGGCCGGTCGAGGTGGGGGACGTGATGTACGTCGACGTCTGCGGCGTCGTCAACCGCTACCACGTCGACGTCTGCCGCACCTTCGCCATGGGCCGCGACCATCCCGAGGCCCGCGCGATCCTCGACCAGACCGCCCACAGCGTCGACCAGGTGATCGCCGCCGTTCGCCCCGGCGATCCGCTCGACGTCGCGCAGCGGGTGGCCGAGGAGTACGTCTTCTCGCGCTTCCCGCGCGAGCAGGTCTGGTGGGTGGGCGGGTACGCGCTCGGCATCGCGATGCCGCCCAACTGGGTCGGCCACACGTACCTGTCGAACGACGCCTTCGAGCAGTTCACCTGGGAGCCGGGCTACACCACCAACTACGAGAACATCGTCTTCGACCGCGACGCCGGCTACACCGCCAGCTACATGGAGACGCTGCTGATGGGCCC
>DATAHR010000020.1:0-1854 GCA_036263035.1 Gaiellales bacterium
GGCGTCCTCGGTCGGGCCGATATTCCCGATATCGGCCCTCTCTCGATCCTTGCGCTGCTTGCCTACCGATCGCTCAGACCGCACGGCGCCGTGGAATCAATCATCTAGCGGGCGCGCACCGGCCAGCGGCGCGCAATCACGTCAGGCACGTCGCTGCGCAGCCGGGTCAGGGCAAAGGCCGTCATCGCGACGCTCGCCGCGCCCGAGACGAGGAACGCCGCCTCGGTTCCGCCGCGGGAGGCGAGCCAGCCGGCCATCAGGCCGCCCAGGGGCCCGGCGCCGTTGAACGCGAAGAAGTAGAGGCCGATCACCCGGCCGCGGAGGCGGTCAGGCGCGTTCAGCTGCAGCAGGGAGTTGGCGTTCGACGTCCAGAGCGTGAACGACGCGCCGGTTACGAACAGCAGTACCGAGGCCGCGCCCAGGCCGGCGACAGGCGCCAGCACGAGCTGGGAGGCGCCGAACAGGCCGGTTCCGGCGAGCAGCACGGGCCAGCTGGCGCGGCCGAGCGAGGCCGAGACCAGAGCGCCGGTCAGTGCGCCGAGACCGAAGAAGGCGGTGACGACGCCGAACACCTCCGGGCCGCCGCCCAGCGTCTGACGGGCCATGACCGGCAGCAGCACGTTGAAGTTGAACGAGAAGGTGCTGACGACGGCGACCATCAGCAGCGCGAGCCATACCGGCTGAGAGCTGCGGACGTAGCGAAACGCCTCACGGGTGCCGCGCAGAAGCGTCGGGCGCTCGGCGTTGGCATTGCGGGGGAAGAGCTCGTCGGTGCGCATCAGCAGCAGGCCGGCCAGCACCGCGGCGAAGCTGGCCGCATTGAGCGCGAAGCAGACGCCGGCGCCGGCAGTCGCCACGATCACGCCGCCGAGGGCGGGGCCTATCACGCGGGCGCCGTTGAACAGGCTGGAGTTGAGCGCGACAGCATTCGGCAGCTCATCGCGCCCGACCATCTCGAAGGTGAGCGCCTGACGCGCCGGCGCGTCGAGCACGAGGACGGTGCCTCGCATGGCCGCCAGCAGGAGCACCTCCCAGGTGGTGACGACCCCGGCGAGCGTGAGGGCCGCCAGCACGCCGGCGATGCCCATCGAGACGATCTGCGTCCAGATAACGGTGCGGCGGGCGTCGAGGCGATCGACGACCACCCCGGCGAAGAGGCCGAAGAGCGTGAACGGCAGGAACTGACAAAGCGCGAGCAGGCCGACGATCAGCGCCGAGTGGGAGAGGTCGAGCACCAGCCAGGCGGTGGCGATGTTCTGCATCCACGTGCCGCTGACGGACACGACCTGGCCCGAGAAGAAGAGACGGTAGTTGCGATGACGCCTGAGACTGGCGAATGTCCGCCGGTTGGCGCGCAGAAGCGCAGCCGTCACGCCGGCTCCTCGTCGAGCAGGCGGCTGAGCGGGTCGACGACCCGGTCGATGGCGTGGAGCTCGTCGGGCGTCAGGCGCTTGAGCCGCGCCGCGAGCCAGGCGGTGCGGCGGGAGCGGGCTGAGCGGAGGATGCGGAGGCCGTCCTCCGTGAGCTCGAGGCCGACGCGGCGGCGGTCGACCTGGCCGCGGGTGCGGCGCACGAGCCCGCCGTCCTCGAGACGGGTGAGGGCGGTCGACATGGCGGCCGCGCTGACGCCCTCGCGCTTCGCCAGCTCGCGCACTCCGATGCCGGGATGGGTGCGGATGACGTGCAGCAGTGCCGCCTGGCCGCCGGTGATCCCCAGCGGGGCCAGCTCGCGACGGAGCTGGCGGTTCAGCTGGAGGAGGACGGGCCTGAGACGGTTGGCGACGGTGACCGGATCAGAGATAGTTAGCATGCCTAACATTTTAGCGCATTACCTATATCGGCGGTAGCTCGCGG
>DATAHR010000021.1:0-6848 GCA_036263035.1 Gaiellales bacterium
GGCGGCCTGATGGCCGGCTGGCTCGCCTCCCGCGGCGGAACCGAGGCGGCGTTCCTCGTCTCGGGCGCGGCGAGCGTCGCGATGACGGCCTTTGCCCTGACCCGGCTGCGCAGCGACGTGCCGGACGTGATTGCGCGCCGCTGGCCGGTGCGCGCCCGCTAGATGATTGATTCCACGGCGCCGTGCGGTCTGAGCGATCGGTAGGCAAGCAGCGCAAGGATCGAGGGAGGGCGATATCGGGAATATCGGCCCGACCGAGGACGCCGCAGTTGCAAGGCCGCAGGCCTTGCAACGGTCACGACCGATCTGCGATCACGCAGATCGGGAGGGGCCGTCCTTCCGGTCGCAGCCCCCACACGTTTGGCAACTGCACGCAGTCAGGCGGTCAGACGTGCGGAGTCGTGGAATCAATCATCTAGCCGAGCGCGAACACCTGGATGCGGTCGTTCCAGGTGTCGGCCACGAGCCGCGACTGGGCCGCTGCCGCCCACGCAGGCGACATCACGCGGCGCCGTGATGCACGATCTCGATGTTGGAGCCATCGGGATCGCGCACGAAGGCCGCGTAGTAGCCCGGGTGATACTCGAGGCGCTCGCCGGGCGGGCCGTTGTCCTCGAACCCGGCGGCGAGCGCGGCGCGATGGAAGCCCTCGACCTCGCCCGGACCGCCCGGGAACGCCATGTGCAGGTTCTCGGTGGGGCGGCCGGCGACGATCGAGAAGGAGCCGCTGCTGCCCGCGAACCGGACACGGTCCGGGTGCTCGCCGGCCATGCGGAAGCCGCCGTACGGTGCCACCAGCTCATAGAAGGCCCGCGAGCGCTCGAGGTCGCCGACGCGGATCCAGACGTGGTCGATCGCGCCGGCCTGCCGCACGGTGTCGTGGTGCACCGCCTCGACACTGATCCCGTCCGGGTCGCGCAGGAAGCCACCGTAGTAGTCGTCGCCGTAGCGGGGACGCGGGCCGGGCCTGCCGTCGTCCATGTACCCGGCGTCCGTCCCCGCCTTCCAGAACGCGTCGACGTGCTCCCGCGAGGGAGCCGCGAACCCGATGTGCAGCCGCCGTGTCGCCGGGATCGACCGGGTCGCCTCGTAGAACCCGAAGTCGTCCCACTCGCCGTCGGTCGAGGGCTCGACCCCGAGCACTCCCAGCACCAAGTTGTAGAACCGCAGCGATTCAGCTCGGTCGGACACGCGGACGGTCACGTGGTCGAACACCGGCCTGACTATGTCAGATCGCTTCCACCACCGCCATACCCCGCTTAGTGCGCGTGTGCGTGCTCGTGGGAGCCGCCACCGCGTCCGCTCGCATACCGATCGGGGTCGGCCTGGAAGCGGTGCAGGCAGTGCTCCGAGCAGAACACGAACGTCCGCCCGCCGTATTCGGCGCGGAGCCCCTTTGCACGATCGACCTGCATTCCGCACACCGGGTCGGTCGTGCCCCGCCGCATGGTCAGACCGAACAGGGCGGCGAAGACGGCCGTTGCGAGGACGTTCAGCACCAGCTTGTAGTCGACCGTGATCGGCGCGAAGATCTCGGCCCTGCTGGGACGGGTGTCCGGCACGATCCCCGCCAGCGTGAAGATCCCGTCGATGGCGAGCGCAGCGATCACCATGGTGATGAACATCAGCGCGCTGATACGGACAGCGAATGCCATCCCGTAGTACTTCCGGTAGATCGCGAGGATCGGGAGCACCAGCAGGTCGGCGAAGATGAACGCCAGCACGCCGCCGAAGCTGATCCCTCCCGACCACAGCACGGCAGCCAGGGGGACGTTGCCTATCGAGCAGACAAAGCTGAGGATGGCGATCAGCGGGCCGATCAGTGCGTTCTCGATCGTCGCCACGGGTGCCGGCGCATCGGTCAGGAACAGCGACTGGAAGAACCCGTTGCCGAGCAGGCCGATGAAGCCGGCGAGCAGGAAGCCGATCGAGATCTCCTTCCACAGCATCTGCCAGTCGCCTCGGAAGTTGTGCGCCACGTCCGACCAGGACGAGACGCTGGTCAGGCGCTGCCGGAGCGGCATGGCATCGCCGGCCATGTGGTGCTGGTGGCCCGTGTCCGCGGCGAGCGCGTGCTCGCGCGCCTGCCGCTCCAGCGACGGCGACACCACGACCCGCATGAACAGGGTCATCAGGGCGATCATGAGCAGGCCGCCGAGGTACTCCGCGGCCGTGAACTGCCAGCCGATCAGCACCCAGAGCACGAGCCCCAGCTCCCAGACGAGGTTGGTCGATGCGAACTGGAACGCCATGGCGGACGCGGCCGACGCCCCCTTCTGGAACAGCGACTTGGCGATCGCCACGGCGGCGTAGGAGCAGGACGACGACGCAGCCCCGAGCAGGGTCGCCACCCCGACCGGCCGCGGCCCGGAGCCCGACAGGGCCGACTCGATCCGGGCGCGCGGAACCCAGGCCTGGACGATCGCGGAGATGGCGAAGCCGAGCACGAGCGCCCACCACACATCCCACGCCATCAGCACCGCGTTCTCGATCCCGCGGAGCACCTGCGATGCGATGTCGCCCATTCAGGCACCACCTGCAGCGGAGAGCAGCGCTGCGCCCCGCTCCGTGAGGGAGTACATGGTCATCTTCCCCTGCTTGCGGGACCGCACGATCCCGCCGGCCTTGAGCACCTTCATGTGATGTGACACCAGGTTCTGTGAGCGTTGCGCGATCCAGGCGAGGTCACACACGCACAACTCGTCGCCGCCGGTGAGCGTCATGGCGAGCGCGAGCCGCGTCGGATCACCCAACGACCGGTAGCCGTCGACCAGCCGCTCGGCGACGTCCGCCGGCGGTCGTGCATCGCGCAGCCGCAGCCCGTGCTGCGCGTCGATGTGCAGGAGGACGCCGTCGGCCATGACAGTCATCCTAACATCCGTTGATACGTACCGAGGATCAGCCGAGCGCGGCAAGCACCGCGACGGCGGCGTAGATCGCGGCATAGCCGGCCGTGAGCCGGACGAGCAGCCCCGTGCTCGCGTCGCGAACGGTGAATCCGGTGGTGCGCAGGAAGACGATCTTGACCAGCTCTCCCGCGAGCATCAGCAGCGCGAAGGCGCCGATCCACCCGGCCGAGACGCCGCGGAGCACGGCCGCGATCATGGCCACGTGGGCGGCGTTGTTGAAGATGACGAACACGGTGGCCGTCACCTCCCGCTCGATCCAGCGGTCGCCGATGGCGAGCAGCAGGCCGGTCTCGGCGATCACGAGCAGCACGAGGACGGCGAGCCGTGCGCCGCTGGGCAGCGCGGCCGGCCCGTCCGATGCCAGTGCCGCCGCGTACGCGCACACGAACGCCGCACCCTTGACGGCCGTCTCGAGCAGGCCGAGCGGCCCCCAGCTCGCGCGGTGCCAGGTCGGATGGTCCTGCACCGCGCTGCTCACGCCCGTGCCCGCCCGCGCACCTCGAAGGCCAGCTGCCCCGCGGCGGCGAACATCTCCTCGTCCAGCAGCTCGGCGCCTGCGCGCTTCGCCAGCTCCGCCGTCGCACCGCGCCCACCGAAGGCCAGGCGTGCAGGCGGGACGCCGGGGATCGGAGGCACGTTCGACAGCGGTTCGGATGCGGTGGCGCTGAGGACGACGACGGCCGGGCGCAGCCGTTTGACGGTCTCGGCGAGGCTCTCGGCGGGCGTATCGGCGCCGAGGAAGGTGATCCGCCATCCCTGCGAGCGGAGCGCCAGGCCGAAGGCGACCAGGCCGAGGTCGTGTCGCTCCCCGGCCGGGCAGGCAAGCACGGCCCGCGGCCCCGCTCCCGCGTCCCAGCCCCGTGCCAGGCCGAGCAGGCGTCCGCGGATGAGGTTGCTCGCGAAGTGCTCCTCGGCCACCGTCGCGGTGCCGTTCGCCCATCGCTCGCCGAGATCGTCCAGCACCGGCAGGATCACGCGGCCGAGCACGGCCTCGAGCGAGTAGGAGGCGAACACGCGGTCGAGCGCGGCGTCGGCGGCGGCCTCGTCGAACCGGGCCAGGGCCTCTCTCAGCTCCCCCGCTTCGGCGTCGGGCGATCGCCCGGGCGGCTCCGGCGACCGCTCCGCCGAGGAGGAGCGCACCGTGCTCGCGGCCTGCTGCGGCGATACGCCCGAGTCGACGAGCCGCACCATCTCGCGGACGCGCCGCTCGTCCTCCTCGGAGTAGAGCCGGTAGCCCGCCTCGGTGCGCACGGGCTCGAGCAGCCCGTACCGGCGCTCCCAGGCGCGCAGCAGCTCGGGCGAGACGCCAACCCGCCGAGCCATTTCTCCGATGCGCCGCTGTGCCATTGTGTGCAGAGTATACAGACGTTAGACAAAGTCTTGACAGACTCCCGAGGTACAGCTACAGTAGCGCGCACAAACCTTGTACAAACCCAATACAGGGACGCAAGGTAGACCGAAAGGGGTCATCCACATGACCATTCGACTGCGACGCATCATCCCCCTCGTGGCGGCGCTCCTGGCACTGCTCGCGATGGGCGGCTCGGCGGTTGCGAACGCCGGGACGAGCACCACGGTGCGGCTCGACCGCGGCAGCACCGCGCTGACGACCGACACCGCGACCACCGGGGTCCTCGTCAGCCACGGGATCCTTCCCCTGCCCGTCGGGCCGGCCACCGTCACGCCGGTCGTCGACCACGGCATCGCGCTTCGCTATCGCTTCCCGATCACGGGCGGCATGGTCGACGCCACCACGCTCGCCGGCTACATCAAGCACTCGGGCGGCCTGCGCTTCCTCAACCTCGCCAACGGCAAGACGCTGACGCTGACCAACTTCAAGATCCTGATCGGTGCGCACCCTGGCCTCTCGGCCATCGTGAACGGCAACCCGTCCGTGCGCGTCCGCATCTTGAACCTCGACCTCAGCGGAGCTTCGGTGGAGAAGGACATCCCCTGGGTGACCGTCTCCAACGTGAAGGCGACGCTGACCACGACCGCGGCCGACGCGCTGAACGGCGCCCTGGGCGTCGGGTTCTTCTCCCGCGGCATCACGCTGGGCACGGCACAGGTGCACGCCCACATCGCCTGACGCCGTGTCTGCGGGCCCCGGTGCCCATCTCCCGGGGCCCGCACGGCTCAGCGGCCTCTCCCGACGCCGAGGGCGTCGCGCACCTCGGCGATCCATGCCCGCTGGGCATCCAGCATGCGGCGTGACAGACGGTGGTTGATCATCAGCCACCGCTCGCGCTCGCCGAGGCCTCCGGCGACATCCTCGGCCTCCGCGAGCCGTTGCTGCTGGACGTCGAGCTCGCGCTCCAGCGCCTCGAGGCTGGAGCGTAGGACGTCGGGCGGAGCCAGATCCGCCACCAGCAGCCGGACGGCCGCCTCGTTCTGGATGCGTGGGAACGGCATCGGCGTCCCCAGCCACTCGCGCAGGGCGTCCCGGCCCTTCTCGGTGAGCGTGTAGCGGGTGCGCTCATTGGTGCGACCCGGCTCCTTCGCCGCCTCCAGGTAGCCCAACTTCGCCAGCCGCTTGGGCTCGGCGTAGTACTGGCTCGGTGCCGCAGCCCAGTACAGCTTGGCGCCGCGCTCCGCCATGCGGCGGATGTCGTGGGCGCCGGCGCCGTCGTCACCGACAAGCACCAGCATGACGTAGCTGAACGGTGTGAGGGAGTCGCTTGACAAAGGTCTGATTCGGATCTATAACCTCCGAAACAGATCTTACCACGAGAGGAGCGTCATGCCAACCACACTCACCCGCAACCGGCCGCTCTGGTTCTTTGCCGACCTGGCGGTCGTCCACGTCCGCGGCGAGGACACGGACGGGCGCCTGGGAATCGTCGAGATCACGATGCCCGCCGGCGACGAGCCGCCGCTGCACGTCCACCACGATCACGACGAGATCTTCTGCGTCCTCGAAGGTGAGCTCACGCTCTATCTGCCGGGCCGGGAGCAGCTCGTCCGTGCCGGCGAGGTCTTCGTGGCCCCGCGAGGCGTGCCCCACATCTACCGGGCGGGCGACCAGGGCGCTCGCGCGCTGGTGCAGTCGTCGCCGGCCGGATTCGAGGCCTTCGTGGAGGCGGTCTCGGTCGAGGCCGACGGCGAGCGCCTCCCCGAGCCGGCCGGCCCGCCGACGGCCGAGCAGGTCGCGCGGCTGGCGGAGATCGCCGCAGAGCAGGGAATCGAACTGATCGGCCCTCCCGGTGCGCGCCCCTGAGGCCGGGCGGCACACCCCGCGGGGTCCCTATCCGCGGGGTGTGCCTATCGGCTCCCGAGTCCCGGGAGCCGCTGAACCTTCCGCGGGCGCGGTCGTTGTCGACCGCTCCATCGCTTGCCTGGCGAACACCTGCTGCGTGGTGATCGTCCGCTCGGCCCGCGAGCGGCCGAAGAAGCTCACCGTCCAGTGGAAGAGCGCGCTGATCCGGTTCTTGAACCCGGTCAGGAAGGTGAGGTGCACGGTCAGCCACAGCAGCCAGCCGATGAAGCCCGACACCCGCACCCGGCCCAGCTCGCCGACCGCGTAGTACCGGGATACCGATGCGAGGCTGCCGAGGTCGCGATAGCGCAGGGGCCGTGGCGACGCGTCCCCGGCGAGCCGTCGGCGGATCTCGGCCGCGGCGTGCCGGCCGGATTGGATGGCGACCTCCGCCTGGCCCGGGAGGCCGTTCAGGGCCATCAGGTCGCCGATCACGAACACCTCCGGATGGCCGGGCAGGGTGCAGTCGGGCTGCACGGGCACATGGCCCGTCCGCGTCGGCTCGACGCCCGCCTGGGCGGCCAGAGACGCGCCCAGCGGCGAGCCCTGGACCCCCGCCGACCACACCTTCGTCATCGCGGTGATGCGCTGGGTGCCCGCGGTCGTGCGCAGCTCCACCTCGGTCTCGGTCACGTCCGTCACGAGGGCACCGGTCCGTATCTCGACCCCCATCCGCTCCAGCT
>DATAHR010000022.1:0-25439 GCA_036263035.1 Gaiellales bacterium
CCCGAGGCACACTGCGACGACGATGTGCGAACGCAACTGCTCGCACCGGTGTAAGCGACCGGTCCTGTCTCATACCGCTCGCGCTACAGCGCCGCTGCCCAGGCCACTGAGGTCGGCGCCGAACTCCTCAGGCTGCTCGTAGGGCGGTTGGTGCGCGCTTCGGTCGTACAGCTTCACGTGCACGTTCGCGAGTCGCTGCACGGCGTCGTCCCACGCGGTGTATGGCACGAGATAGTCGTACCGGCCAAGCGCGAGAAACACAGGGATCCCAGACTCCTCGACCGTATGGCCGCCGAGCACCGCCGGAGCCCACACCTGCCCCATCACCTGCAGGTTCACATCGACGCCTTCCCACAGCTCGGAGCAGTTGAAGGTTGGGTCGTACCAGCACCTGGCACTGTCGGCGACGTAGGCATCGATGAAATCCTGGGCCGTCTCGACTGCCGCCGGCCGCTTGGCCTGGTTTCGCTCGTGCGCCGCGAGCCGATCGGCGTCGGCGTCGCGGCGGAAGAACTCGTCCCGAGCCTCGAACCACTCCGCCGTGCGCGAGGGTGGAACAGGGGCGACCGCTGCCACCCCACGCGCATGCTCTGGAAACCGCTGGGCGTATACGAGCGCCAGGGAGCCGTGCTGCGACTGCCCTGCCACGATCGGCCGGTCGAACCCGGCCGCCTGCCGAACAGCTTCGATGTCCTCGGAGAACGTTTCCCGCGTGATGGTGCTGACGTCGAACCCGTTTGGCGTCGGAACCCACTGGCGCAGATCGCAGAAGACGATCTCGAAGTGATCGCGCAGGGACTGCGGGAAATAGCGGGGGTAGAAACGGTGCGCCCCGATCACCATCAGCGGAGTGCCGCTGCCCTCTCGAACCCACTCCAGCTCGAAGCCGTCTCGCTCGACTATTCCACGGTCTGCCATCCGGCGACCTTATCTGATGAGCGTATGCCGTCCTTCCGTCGCGACTGCGTAGAACCCCACAACGACTCTCGGCATATCTGCCGATGCGGCACGGCGGTCGGTTCGGGAACGTCCAGGGACGGTTCCCCGAAGGCGGAGGTGGTTGAGATGAAGCGCGTCATCGTCGATCACTACGGCGGCCCGGACGTCGTGCGGGTCGTGGAGGACGAGGTACCTCGACCGGGACCTGGTGAGGTTCGTGTGCGGGTGCTCGCCGCCGGGGTCTCGTTCACGGACTCCCAGTTGCGCGCCGGCACGTACATCCCGGGTGGGCCGAAGCCCCCGTTCACGCCAGGGTATGAGCTCGTCGGCACGGTGGAAGAGCTGGGGCCCGGCTGCTCACGGCTGCGCGTCGGTGACCGGATCGGCGCGCTCACCGTCTGGGGTGCAGACGCCGAGCAGGTGTGTGTCCCTGAGGCGGGCGCCGTCGCGGTGCCTGAGGATCTTGATCCGGCCGAACTGGTCAGCCTCGTCTTCACATACATGACCGCCTACCAGGTGCTTCACCGCACAGCGAAGGCGAAGAAAGGGGAGTCGGTGCTGGTGCACGGCGCGGCCGGGCGCGTGGGCACCGCCATGCTCGAGCTCGGCAGGGCAGCCGAGCTGCGCATGTTCGGAACGGCATCGGCTCGCGATCAGGAGAAGGTACGGCTGCTCGGCGCAGTCCCGATCGACTACCAGCACGAGGACTTCGTCGCCCGCGTGCGAGAGCTCACCGGCGACGGCGTCGACATCGTGTCCGACTCGCTCGGCGGTCCGATCTCGCTGCGGTCGTTCCGTACGCTCCGCCGCGGTGGCCGGCTGGTCGTGTTCGGCCGCTACGACACCCTCAAGAACGGCCACAAGAACTGGCCCGCGGTCTTCAAGTGGTACGGCTCGGTCGTCACCGTGTTCCTGCTGGGCGCGCTGTCGCCGCACAAGAAGGTCATGAAGTACCAGATCCAACGGTTTCGCGACACGGCGAAACAGCGAGACGGGGCCGTGGGCGGAGAGCCGCGGTACCCGGCCTGGTTCGAGGAGGACTTCCGAGCCCTGGTCGAACTCCTGCGGCGAGGCGAAATCCACCCGGTGGTCGCTGAGCGGTTACCGCTCGACGATGCGCGGCACGCCCATGAGATGCTCGAGGGCTCTGCGGCGAAGGGGAAGCTGGTGCTGGTGCCGTAGCTCGGCGGGCCGCGCTACCGACCGATCGCGTACAGCGTCGCGTTGTTGATCGCATACACCGTGCCGTCCGGCCCGATGACGGTCGGCGTGTACGCCTCGGGCCGCGGGCCGTTCAGCCGGATCTGCTCGGTGAGCGTGTTGCTGGCCAGATCCCATCGGTACAGGATCCCGTCCTCGCTGTTGGCGATCACCGAGCCGTCTGCCGCATCGACCACGGCGGAGTTGATGCACCACTCATACCGTGAGCCGGCCGGCTGGTGCGGCACGTGCACCGGCGACAGCACCGTCTGAACGGCCCTCATCACCTGGGTGTCCGCGTAGGGGTCCTGCTGGCTCGCCCGCGGGTCGAGCACGGCGACCCGGTTGCGTCCGTTCCCGTGCGGCCCGATGCCGAAGTAGTTGTTGTACTTCGAGACCAGCAGGTAGGGCGAGCTGCCGTGGTACGACGGCAAGGCGCGGGAAGGCAGCACGGAGACGGTGCTGTCCCAGCCGAACGATCCCGGCGTCCTGGTCTCGGTCAGCGTCGGGTTGTAGTGCAGCAGCCAGCCGCGATCGTCGTGGCTCGGGAACGGATTCTCGAGCACGCCGTAGTAGACGTCCCCGTCCGGCCCGACCGTGGGTGAGGAGGACGAGCTCGGCGAGATCCACGAAGGCTTTCCGCTGGCCGGATCCTTCAGGAGCACGTGGTACTTCGGCCTGAGCGTGCGCGCGTCGAGGCCGACCAGGACGCCCCGCTCTGGGCTGGTCACCGTGATGTAGACCGTCTTGCCCGAGTGCGACAGGGCCGGCGCGCAGTTCATCGCCACGCCGTCGACCGTGGGCTTGCCTCCGGCGGCCGCAGACGCGCTGATCCACGACCCATGCCCGTGGGCGTCGATCCGGGCGATGCCGCTGGACAGATGCGACGGCGTCTCACCCGTGACGCTGAAGCCGAAGTACAGCGAGCCGTCCGGCCCGGCGGTCAGCGGCGTCGTGATGTCAACCGCGTGGTTGTACGCCCAGCGGTGACCGCGCCACTGGGACCCGCCGTAGAACACCAGCCGCCGGAGCCTGCCGGTCGCCTGGTTGGCGTGGTCCCGCAGGAGCACCGTCCCACCGGCGCCGGCAACCGCCAGCGCCGTGCGCGGCGTGAGCGTCGCCGGCAGCGGCGGCGTCCAGATCCCGAACCCGCCTGTGCCGACCGGCGAGCGGTAGTCAGTGGCCAGTGACCAGCGCCGCGCGCCGGATCTCCCGGAGTAGGCCACCACCCGGAATCCGGCAGTGTCACTGACGCGGGTGGGGACGAGCACGGTGTTCGCTGCGGTGATCATCGGTGACCCGTAGTGGATCAGCAGCTCGTCGAACTGCAGGTCCGGAGAGAGGTCGACCTTGGCGCTCCAGCGGATGCGGTGAAACGGCTGGGAACGCGTCCAGACCGTGGCCGTGTGCTGAGCGTTCTCCGCGAACCCGGCCCACTCGACCGCAGAGGCGCGCTGCGCGCCCGAAGCGGGGACGGCGGCGATCAACGTCGCCGCAACGAGCGCGACTCCCACGCCGCGCAGCCCCACGTACCGCAGCCGACCCGTCATGACCCCTCCTCCAGACTCGCGCTGCCGTCGACCCGCCCGTTTCGCATGTCGAGGATCCCGCCGATGGGAGAAGAAGTCAATGCCGGGCGTCGAGAGGCTCAGCCGATGTCGGTGAAGACAAACGTCACGGTGCCTGTCGGCGTTGACGAGCCGGGGTCTCCTCGTCTGCCTGGCTACTGGCCCGTCGAGCTCGCCCCGCCGGACGTGCTTGCCGGCGTGTCGACCGTTACCGTCGCCGGGGCGGAGGCGCGCCCCTGGGAGTCGATGACGAACACGGCGTAGCAGTACGTCATGCCATCAGCCACGGTCGCGTCGCTCTGCGCTGTGCGAGCGGCGGTCCCCCCCACCGGCGTGCCATCCGACGGGGTTGCGGGGCAGGCTCCGTCACTGCCGCGCCGCACGACCGCCTGCGCGATGTCGGCACCCTGAGGCAGCGTCCACGACAGGTCGACCTGCCCCGCCGTCGAGGCGTCGGCCGCGAGGCCGCTGACCGGGTCAGGCGGCGGCGAGCCGTCGGTCGCACCGCCGGTGGAGGAACCGGCCGAATCGCCGTTCGCGCCGGAGCCGCCGCCCTGCGCCACATCTGGGCTGGACTGCTTCGACGCCGGAGGCTGCGACCGCTCCTGCTTTGCCGACCCGCCGGTCGGGTCGGCGGTGGTCGCGTGCGCGACGGTATGGACAGCGCTCGCCAGCGTGCCCCGCTCGTCCGGCCTGATGGGCGTGTACTGCTCGCGCGGCCACCAGACCAGCGCCACCACCGCGGCGACCGCAGCCGCCGCGATCAGGCCGCCCGAGCGCGCCGCGGGACGCCCGGCCGTGCGCGTCCAGTAGCCGTTCGCGATCCGGCTGCCCAGCCGTCCGAACGTTGCGACCAGCCCGGCGACCGGCAGGATCAAGGCGCAGGCCTGGATCGCGGACAGGGATGCGCGGCCGTATGAGCCGGTATCGACGGCGTGCCGGGCTGCGTCCCACTGTGATCCGAGCGATGACCATGCCGTGGCAAACACCCGTGGAGCCGTGAGCGCCATCAGGCCGAACATGGCGATCAGCACCGGCACCAGGATCATCACCCAGGCCGTGACGACCGCCCGCGCCCACGTCTTCAGCTCGGCCACGCGCGGGTCGGTTGGGCGGCCCGGAATCAGGCTCGCCATCACCGGCTTGACGCGGGCGAACATGTCCGGCACGCCCGTCAGGTCGCTGATGATGTAGTAGCCGTCGAGGCGCAGGAACGGCAGGAACTGATGCGCGATCTCGACGTGCTGCAACGGGATCATGATCAGCAGCGGCTCGAACCCGGTTGCGAAGTACGCCGCGGCCGTCGCGAGGATGAAGATGACGTTGAAGTACACGCCGCCCAGGTCGGCCCGAAGACGACCGGCCTTCCCAAGGCGGTAGGAGTCCGTGATGTCGGTGTAGAACGCCGGCCAGACGATGTAGATGCCGACGCCCATCACGCCGGGCCTGGCACCGCCGTAGCGCGTCGCCGTCGCGTGGCCGCACTCGTGAAACGCGGCCGACAGGACGACCAGCCCGAGCACCATCAGCATCAGCAGCGGATCGAGCAGGATCTGCCGTACGGACTGGGCGATGCCGTGGTGGACGAACAGCCAGTAGTCGAGCGCGCCGAGCGCCGCCAGAACCAGGACGATCACCGGCGGCAGGAACAACGGGCGGAACACCGTCGTGATGGCGTTGACCAGCCGCTCGGGCACCACCGCCGTCTTCAGCTTCAGCGCGAGCAGCGGATCCAGTCCGGTTGCCAGCGGCGCCTCCTCGCCCGGGGAGGCAACGATGCCCAGCGGCCGCAGCTTCTCGTCGATCAGGTACTGGAGGTCGTCAGGCGCCAGCTCGCGCTGGACGCGCTCGGAGACCCGCTCGGCGATCTCCGCCACCGAGCGCTCGCCGTCGATCTGTTCGGCGACCACATAGAGGATCTGGTGCAGCTGGACGACCTGGCCGTCCGCACGGCGGGCGATCAGCGGCGGATCCTTGAGTCCCGACCCCTCGAACTCGCCGATCAGCTCGAGACCAGGGGCCAGCCGGGGAGGCGGCTGGGAGGCAGCCGGGCGCTCGGCGGCACCGTGGGTGGGGCGAGGCGTTGTGGAGGACATGGCCGGCGAGCGACGCGGGGGTGGGGCCTGCCCTGCCCCACCCCCGCCGTTCAGCGCCTTAGTTGGTCTGGGTGATCGGCGCTGTCTGGGTCGCGTCGGCGTAGGCGATGGAGTTGTCGCTGAGCACGTTGGCTGCGACCGCCGCGTTGATCGGTGCGGCAACGTTCGCATTGATCAGGCTCATCGCCGCCTTCTCCGGCAGAGCCTCGCCGGCAAGCCGGTCGAGGTCCTCGCGGGTCAGCTTCTGATACTCGTCTGCCATGGTTCCTCCTAGCCGTTGCTCTGGGTGATCGGGGCGTCCTGCGTCGCGCTGGCGTACGCCGTCGAGCCGTCGGACAGCGCGTTCAGCGCCACGGCGGCGTTGACCGGAGCCGCCACGTTGGCGTTGATCAGGCTCATCGCCGCCTTCTCGGGCAGCGCCTCGCCGGCAAGCCGGTCGAGATCCTCGCGCGTCAGCTTCTGGTACTCACTCATCACACAACCTCCGTTGATACTCAGGCACCGGTCAGGTTGCCCTGGTCGATCGGGGTCTGCTGCGTCGCATCCGCATACGCGATCGACCCGTCGGACAGCACGTTGGCCGCGACTGCGGCGTTCACGGGGATTGCCAGGTTCGCGTTCACCAGCGACATCGCCGCCTTCTCCGGCAGCGCCTCACCGGCGAGCTGATCCAGGTCCTCCCTCGTCAGCTTCCGATACTCGCTCTCGCTCATCACGTCCCTCCTCTCCTTGTCCTCGTGGCTCATTCACAACCGACGGCTCGGATTCTCCCCCGCCTATGTTGCTCGATATGACAACGTTTATGTCCGACGCCAGCCGGCCCAATGCACCCGCGCGGCGGATGTGCGTTTGGATCACCCGCTTCGCCACGGGTCAGCCAGCCGTCTGCACGTCCAGGTGATCCGTCGACGCAGCCGGGCCGTGGAGCACCAGGTTGCTCTCGAAGTCGGCCTTGAACTCCGCGGCCAGCGCCTTCAGATCCGCCTCCATCTGCGCGTCGGGCTCGCCCGAGTGCGCGATTGCATCCGCCCGCTGCTGGACCGACTGCACCGCGGCAACGCCGGCCGGACTGAGCGATGCAGGCGCCGACGTCATGACGATGTCCTGGTATGCGAAGGCGAACGTGTCGCACCCGGTGCACGCGCCGTTCACAGCGACGGCCGCGTTGCCTGGCGAGACTACATTTGGATCGCCGGTCAGAACCACCGCCTGGAACGCGACGGCGACCGCTCGGCACCCGACGCAGTCCGTCGACGTCGCGCTGGCGATGTTGGCGCTGGTCGCAGCCGGCCCGCCGAAGGGGGCCCACTGCACGTCGGAGCGGATGGCCGTCTGGTTGCCGGCGCCGGCGGACACCTGCACGACGTGGCTCACGCCGCCGGCGGTCGCGGAGGCAGGCGCCAACCCCAGGAGCACCGCACCTACCAGAAGAGCCCACACAACACGATTCACTGAACTCCCACCCCCTGTTGGATGCCACCGTTGGGTTGCCCGGTTATCCGAGCCGGTAAACGGACCGTGGCGATGATCTGTACGTGTTATGGATCAGTGGGATCTCTCGGAACGCCGGCGGCGTACCGATACGTGGGTGCATGGAGGATCAGCCGGCCCCGATCAGCGGCCACGCGCCCGCTGCCGCCGCGGCGATCGTCGCCTACTGGCTGGCCGACGGCTACGTGATCGGCCTGCCGGTCGCAGCCCTGGCGGCGACGTGGAACCCGCTCGTCGTCTTCCTGGTCGGACTTGCCATCGTCATCCCGATCAACCTGGCGGCATGCCGCTTCATCGACAGGGCGTGGAGCAGCTGGGCGAACGGCAGCAGCGGCGCGCGCGTCGAGCGACAGCTGGACAAGGTGCGGCCGACCCGGTTCGGCAGGGCGGCGACGCGATGGATCTCGAGCGACTCCGACGCGCGCTTTGCCGCTGCGGCAGCGCTCACCTGCGCCATCGTGGCCGTCACGCTGGGGCGAAGCGTCGGCGACCGGCCTCTCGGCTCGCGCCGCGTGCTGCTTGCGGCCGTGAGCTACGCGCTCTTCTCTGTCGGCCTGTTCACCGTCGCCGGCGCTGCGGCCGGCACGGCGGTCAGGTTCCTGTAGCGGTCGGCGCCACCTCCCCGCGCCACAGCAGGCCCCAGAGCACCCGCGGCGCCCGTCTCCAGCCGACACGCTTGACGACGTCCACGGTCGGTCGTCCCGCCACGGCGACTCCCAGGATGCCGATCACGATCTGGACGCCCCAGATAGCCAGCCGCACCTTTTCGGCCTGCGATCCGGACAGCGAGTCGAGCGCGATGACGACCTGAGCGATCGGGAGCCAGGAGAGCACCACCAGGCCGACGCCGAGGCGAATGCGAAGCCCGTTCGGCATCATCACGGAGCCGTCGCTCTCGGGAGCCTCCGACACGTTCTCCTCCAGGCGGGGACGCGCCTTCAGGATCCAGGCGCTACGACGAACGTTCGCCAGCGGTCGGGCACACCCTTCAGCTCCTGCTCCCCGCGGTCCTCGAACCGGAACCCGCTTCCGGCGACCAGATCCTTCACGGTCTGGGTCACGACCACCTCTCCCCCGCCTGCCGTGCCGAGCACGCGCGCGCCGATCGTGACGGCGACGCCTCCCGGCTTCCCGTCGATCACCTCGCACTCGCCGATGTGCACCGCCGCTCGCGTCTGCAAGCCCAATGCTGTGACGCGCTCGGCGATCTCGCGGGCACAGTGGATCGCCCGGGCCGGCCCGACGAAGCTGCAGAAGAACCCGTCCCCGGCGGTGTCGTGCTCCGTACCGTCCCACCGCGCGAGCGCGTCGCGGACGATGCCGTGATGCTGGAGGACGAGCTCGCGCCAGGCCCGGTCGCCGATCGCGGCCTGCCGCCGGGACGACTCGACGATGTCGGTGAACAGCACGCTCGCCAGAACCGTCGAGGGCTCCTCCCGCGGGTGTTCGATACCCGCCAGATCGCGGAAGACCTGCAGCTGCGCCGGCAGGTTGAGTCCAGCGCGCCCCGCCAGCACGTGGAGGTTGGCGTTCCGCATCAGCGACGCCGTGTACTCCGCCTCCTCACGTTGCGTCTGGCCGTCGCCCTCGCCGATCAGGAGGGCGGCCGGTGCCTGAACGCTCGGCAGGATCTGCCGCACGTCCGTCTGCCAGGCGATGCGCGTGAGCGCCTCGGCCACGTCAGGCGTGGCGGTGTTCCTGTTGATCCGCGCATACAGGCGAACGAGATCGTCGTCGACCGCCAGCTCATGACGTCGCTCGTGCGGAACACCGGTGCGCTGCGCCGCCCGCGAGAGCGCGAGCTCCCGGGTGTACTCCGTCGTGCCCCACTGCCGCCCCGCGACGATCTCGGCCTCGAATTCCTCCGGGCGCTGGCCCCAAGGGTAGTCCGGGTCCCAGGCCAGCCGCGGACGGGGATAGGTCCAGAACAGCGCCGACACCCGCTCCGGGTGCTGGGCCGCAAACAGCGCATGCATTGCGCCTGTCGATGCGGCCGCGACCAGGATGGGCGCCTCCGACCGCACCTCGTCGAGCACCTCCAGCAGGTCGGCGGCCCGTGTCTCGAGGTTCGGTGGCGGCACGTTCCTGCTCGACGCGCCGGTTCCCCGCCGGTCGTGCAGGATCACGCGGGCGAACTCCGCGAGCTGGGAGAGCGTCGGGCCCCAGTCGGGCTCCTCCCAGATCAGGTCGACGTTGCCGGCGAACATGTGGAAGTCGACCGCGACGTCGACCGGCCCCGAGCCCGCGACCTGGTACGCGATGTAGACCCCGTCGGCGGTCTGCAGATAGCGCGTGTCCGGGTTCACATCGCGACCTTACATCGGGCCCGCGATGGGGGCGTGTCGCCCGCCCACTCAGGCGTTACCCAGGCTAAGCTCGAACGAGCCTCGACGAACCACGGGACAGGAGCACGCCATGGCAACCGACTCAACCGAGAAGACCGCGACCGAGCAGATCGACGAGCGCATCGCCGGACTGGGCGACTGGCGCGGCGAGACGCTGAGCCGGATGCGCGAGCTCATCCACCAGGCCGATCCAGAGGTGGTCGAGGAGTGGAAGTGGGCGAAGGCCACCAGCCCGGGCACGCCGGTCTGGTCGCACGACGGCATCATCTGCACCGGCGAGTCCTACAAGGAGGTCGTCAAGCTGACCTTCATGAAGGGCGCCTCGTTGGACGATCCGGCGAAGCTGTTCAACTCGAGCCTCGACGGGAACGCGCGGCGGGCGATCGACATCCGCGAGGGCGAGCAGGTGGACGCTGAGGCGTTCAAGGCGCTGATCCGCGCGGCGGTCGATCTCAACTCGCGGAAGTAGGCCAGGCGCCGGCGGCTGACGGCCGTCTGTGAAGGCTGGCCGCAGCGCGGCCAGGCGGTGTCAAACTCGAGCGTCGGGCCCCGTGGCGCGATCGGCACACGATCGTTGCGATCGCCATGGAGCCTGGCCGCTGCGCGGCCAGGCGGTGTCAAACCCGGCCGTCGGGCCCCGTTGCGCGATCGGCACACGATCGTTGCGTTCGCTATGGAGCCTGGCCGCTGCGCGGCCAGGCGGTCTCAAAGCATGGCGTCGGCGCTCGTGACCGGATCGTGGCATCGCCGTTGGCCGGGTCGCGCCCTCATCCCCCACAGTGTCGGCCGGCCCGTCCCGCGCCTAGCTGATGCGACCCTGCTGCCGCGCTCGCTCCAGCAGCCCGGGCGGCATCGGCACTCCGGGCGCCTGCCTGTCCACCAGGTAGTGCACGAACACGTACAGCATCGGCGCCCACGCGGCATCGAACCGCAGCACCGGGTGGCCGGCACCCTGGAACTGCACGCCGGGCATCCCGCCCGCGCCGGTGGTCAGCTCGACAGGCGAGGTCTGCGCGTACCAGAACGACTCGTTCTGTCCGCCGCTGCCGACGGCGAGCATGCGCTGGCTGGTGGCGATCAGGTCAGCCGTTCCCAGCATGTGCCAGCGGGGAACCGCCGCCCGTTCCGCCTCGGCCTTCTTCGCCGAGTTGCGGGCGATGCTGGCCGCACCGGTGAGCGCCAGCCCGACCGGGCCGCCAACCAGCAGGAACGAGCGGTTGTAGGGCTTGTCCTCGCCGAAGTAGCCGCTGACGGCGGTCGCCGGAAGCGTCAGGTGCGCGACCTCGCCCGGCCCAAGCGGCATGGTCGCCGCCTCCTGCGGCAGCGGCGTGCCGGCCGCCAGCGCGCCGGCCCATTGGTAGGCGCGCAGGTACCCCTCGTCTATCACACTCCAGGCGGCGACTCCCATGCTGCAACGCTATCGATGCCGCCGCCGCGCGCCCCGCCCAGATGGGATGAGATCACTCCTCCCACTGCACGCGGACGCCGCGGTCGAGCCCCGGCAGCGGCAGGTCCGCGGCCTCCGCCTCGACGGCCGCTCGGTCCTGCGCCGCCAGCGCATCCCAGGCATGCGCCGTGACCACGTCGTGAGCTCGGCGCCACGTGCCTCTCACCTCGCCCCGGACGAGCAGCGCCCCGGGCCAGACCCGCGACGTCCACAGCTCGGCCTGACGGTCGGGCTCGGGCACGAGCAGCGTGCGATCTGCCCCCCACAGCAGGTAGTAGGCATCTCCGCTCGGCAGCAGCCGCACCGCCGCCGGGTCCGCAGGCGCGGCGCGCATCGTCCCCTCGTCGGCTGCCAGCAGCCGGCCGTCGCCGATCGGCGTACGGGCCGGAACCAGCTCGCCCTCCAGGGCCGCGAAGGACGCTCTCGCGGCGCGGGCGCCGATGCCGGCCCACTTCGCGAACGCCTCCGCGGTCGACGGGCCGAACACGTGCAGGAAGCGGCGGGCGAGCTCGAGCTGCGCGTCTCGGGGCGATGTGTCGGGCGCCGGCACCACCCACACCGTCGGCGCCCGCGCGCCCTCCCAGCGGATCAGCATGCGCCCGGTGGTGGCGCCGTACCGCAGCGAGTTGGCGTTGACCCCGAGCCCGCTGCCCGCCTCGCTGTAGGCACGCCGGCCGCCGCCCAGATGCCGCTCGAGCTGGTCGGCCGCCCGCTCCGCACGCCGCCGTCCCCGCTCGTCATCGGGCAGCCTGCCCAGCGAGAAGGGCGCCAGGTCCTCGGCGGCGACCACGTAGACCTGGTAGCGCGGGCCCCAGAGCTGGATCAGGGACGGGTGCTCCCAGCCGGCGTGGTCGACGCCCGCCACGCGCGCGTGCAGGGAGAGCACCGCAGCGCGGGGCATGCTGTCCTGCAGGCCCGCCCAGGCCGCCCTGCCCAGCGACTTCGCACCGGCGGGCAGGCGCTGATCGAGGAAGCCGACCCGGCGCCGGAAGGCGAGGATCTGGTCACGGGTCAGCGTCAGCTCCGCCATCCGGCCACCCTAGCCCAGCCCAGGTAGCATCTCTCACCATGAGCGGACCCCAGGGATCGATCGAGCCGCGCGAACGAGGCAGCCGCCCGATCGACCCCGGCGTGACGATCGGCCACGTCCACCTGCGCACCTCCGATATCGACCGCGTGCGCCGGTTCTACGTCGACGTGCTCGGCTTCGACGTCGTGATGGAAGCGCGAGACGTCCCCGGCTGGGGGACGACCGGCGACATGCTGTTCGTCTCGGCAGGCGGCTACCACCACCACCTCGGGTTCAACACGTGGAAGTCCGCCGGCGGCGGGCCGCAGCCCGACGGCGTCGCCGGGCTCCACCACGTTGCCATCCGCTACCCGACGCGGGCCGCGCTCGCCGACGCACTGCGAAGGCTTCGCGAGGCCGACTGGCCGATCCGCCAGGCGACCGACCACGGCACGCACGAGGCGATCTATGTCAGCGACCCCGACGGCAACGATGTGGAGCTGATGTGGGACCGCCCGGTCGAGCAGTGGCCTCGCGACGGCGAGGGCCACATCGCGTTCGTGGGCGAGGATCTGGACATTGAGGCGCTTCTGCGGGACGCGCCGGACCGCTGACGCGTCACCCGTCGACCGACGGATCCCGGGCCAGATCGGAGAAGTGCTCGGGCCGCCAGCTGGTCTCGAAGCATCCCGGACGACAGCCGACGGCAAGGATGCTCGCCCCCTCGTCGATGGCCTCAGCGGCACGCCGAAGCTGCGGATCCCGAACCACCAGGAGCGCACCGGCGTCACCCTCGAACCGCTCATCGTCCACGGTGAACCGCACCCGACCCGCGAGCACCACGTAGAGCTCCTCTTGCCCGCTCTCGGACTCGTCGTGCTCGGCTGCGAGAAGGTCGCCGGCGGAGCGGGCGATGTACACGTTGACCCCGAAGGCGGTCAAACCGAGGTGATGCTGCACCGGCTTCCAGGCGGGATCCCCGGGGTCGGTGGCCGACGGCACGTCCGGCAGTGCGTCGAGCTGCGTGAACGTGAACCCGGCCACGGCCCGAGTGTAGCGGTGGGCGCATGCCGGCCATGAGTAGGATCGGCTCGGTGAAACTGGCCGAGGTCAGCCCGGACGAGGGCCGCCGCATCGCGGTGCACGCGCAGCTGCTCGACGGCACGGCCGCGGATGTCCTCAGCACCGTGCGCCATCTCGGCTTCCTGCAGCTTGATCCCATCTCCACGGTCGCCCCGCCCCAGCACCTCGTGCTCTGGAGCCGGCTGGGGCTGCGCTACGACCGGCGCGAGCTCGACCGCCTGCTCTGGGAGGAGCGCTCCCTGGTCGAGTGGAACGCGTTTCTCTGGCCGGTGGAGCTCCTGCCCGCCCTGCTGGCACGGATGCATCGGCCGGCCGATGCCGGCCCGCGGGAGCGGTGGCGGGCGGAGTACCTGTCGGAGAACTCCGACTTCCGGCGGTACGTGCTGGGCGAGCTGGAACGGCGCGGCCCGCTGCTCTCCCGCGAGATCGGAGATCACCGGCCGAGCGGACGGACGCCGCATCGCTGGTGGGGTGAGCGGAAGGTCGGTCTCATGCTGCAGGTGCTGAACGCGGGCGGCGAGGTCGCGGTTGTTGGCAGGCGAGGCAACCAGAGGGTCTGGGATCTGGCTGAGCGCTGGTACGGCGATGCCCAGCCGATGCCGTGGCCGGACGCGGAACGGCTCTTCGACGAGCGTCGCCTGCGGTCGCAGGGTGTTGTCCTGCAACGCGGCCGGCTATCGGCGCACCCGGACGCCGTGGCAGATCCGGTGCCGCGGCGCACGACCTTCCTCTCGCCCTTCGACCGGCTGGTATCCGATCGCGACCGGGCGGAGGCGCTGTGGAACTTCCACTACCGGCTCGAGATGTACGTCCCGGCCGCGAAGCGCCGGTACGGCTACTACGTGATTCCGATCCTGCGGGGGGACAGGCTGCTCGGCCGGATCGAGCCGGTCCACGACCGCCGGGCCGGCCGCCTGCACGTGCGCGGCGTGTGGTGGGAGCCGGGCGTGCGGCCGGTCTCGCTGGAGGCGCCGCTGCGGCGCCTCGCCCGCTGGCTCGGCGCGGAGCTCGCCCCGGGCATCTAGATCGCGGCGGCCGTCACCCGAACACTCGACGGCAGCCGGAGAACCACCTCGGCGCCGCCTCCCTCGCGGTTGCGCGCGACCGCGGTTCCGCCGTGTGCCTCGGCCACCGCCCGTGACAGCGCCAGCCCGAGCCCGGCGCCGCCGTGATCGGCCGCCGCGTGGTTGAAGGGCTGAAACGCCGCGCCGAGCGCCGCGGCGCTGAACCCCGGGCCATCGTCTGCGACGGTGAGCCGGACGGAGCCGGGTTCGACCATCGCCTCAACCCGCACCTCCGACCGGGCATGCCGCAGCGCGTTGTCGAGCAGGTTGTCGAGCACCTGGCGCGCTCGCAGCGGGTCGAGCTCCGCGACGGCGTCGTCGGCGTCCGCGACCACCGTCACGCCGTTCGCCGCGGCCCGATCGGCGAACGCATCGATCCGGTCGGCCACGAGCTCGCGGAGCCGCGTCGGCCGCCGGTCGATGGGTAGGCGGCCGTCCGTCGGACGCGCGATCACCAGCAAGCCCTCGGCGATCCTGATCAGCTGCTCGACCTCCGCGGCGGCTGAGGTGAGCGCCTCCCGCAGCTCTGGGGCGGGCCGGTCACGCGACAGTGCGGTGTCGACCTCCGCCTTGAGGATGGTCAGCGGCGTGCGCAGCTCATGGCTGGCGTTCGCCGCGAAGGCATGCTCGCGCTCGATCGCAACCTGCAGTCGGTCGAACGTCCGGTTCAGCGTCGTCGCGAGCATCGCCAGCCCCGGGTCGGAGCGCGGGACGGCCAGGCGCTGGTCAGGCCGGGCGGCATCGATGGCCGCGGCCTCGCGGCTCATCCGGCGGACAGGGGCCAGCGCCGCTCCGGCCAGCCACCATCCGATCAGCGAGGAGACGAGCAGCGCGGCCGGAAGCGCAAGTGCCAGGATCAGGATCAACCGCCCCAGCGCCTCCGAGGTGTCACTGAGCGTGGCCCCGAGCACCAGGAACGATCTGCCGCCCTCGTACGTGACCGGGACGATCAGCAAGCGCGACTGGTCGAGGCCGGGTGGCCGCCGGTCGATCAGGCGCGGGTGTGCGCCGCGGAGGTCACTCGCTGTGACCAGGGCCGCTCCGGACGCCGACCGGGTTGCGGAGATGACGCGCCCGCTCCGCGACAGCAGCTGCGCGTAGGACTCGTCGTTGTCGGCGAGGTGGCCGCTGGTCGCCGCCAGGTTCCCAAGCTGCGCCGGCCTGGCCACGATCGCCTGCGCACGCGCGCGGAGGCCGAGGTCGACCTGGGTTCGCAGGTCGCTGCGCACCTGCTGGTAGACGAAGGCGCCAACGCCCAGGGAGACAACCGCCACGCCGGCCGCAAACCCGAGCGTCAGACGCGCCCTAAGCGATGTTCGCGACACCGTTCTCCTCTTCGATCCGATACCCGACTCCCCGGACGGTGACGAGCGAGCGGCGGCCGAACGGCCTGTCCACCTTGTCGCGCAGCCTGCCCACGTACACCTCGACGATGTTCGACACGCCCTGGTAGCCGTCGTCCCAGACGGCCTCGATCAGCTGCTCGCGCGAGAGGACGACGTGGCGATGACGCATCAGGTACTCGAGCAGGGCGAACTCCTTGGCGGTCAGCTCGATCTCCACGCCGCCGCGTGCGACTCGCCGCCCAGCCGGATCCAGCTCGAGGTCGGCAACGCGCAGCACCGCTGGCCGCTCGAAGGCGGGCCGGCGGGTCATCGCGCGCAGCCGGGCGAACAGCTCGGGGAACTCGAACGGCTTCGCCAGGTAGTCGTCCGCGCCGGCGTCCAGTCCGGCCACCCGATCGGCCACGGCGTCACGCGCGGTCAGCACGAGGATCGGCGACCAGCAGCCGATCGATCGCAGACGGGCGCACACCTCCACGCCGTCGATGTCCGGCAGGCGGAGGTCGAGGATGATGGCGTCGTAGGTGATGGCCGCCGCCTTCGCGACAGCCTCCTCCCCCAGCCCGGCGCCGTCGGCGGCGTACCCCTCCTCGCGGAGTCGTGCGCTCACGATGTCCCTCAGTCTGGCCGCGTCCTCGACGACGAGCACTCTCACATCCACCACCTCGTTCCCAGTGTACGGCCGTCCGGCGGGCGGTCGGCGAATCCGTCCCTCTCACTTCATCCGGCGTTCAGGCGCGGGATGCACGCTTGAGGCATCACGACGCAGGAGGAATGCACATGAGCCGAAGGACATGGATGAGAGCGGCGGCGGGGATCGCCATCGCGGCGTGTGCGGCCGCGCTGATCGGGCGCGGCAGCGCGGCCGCGCCCGCCCGGGGCGCCTCGACGGTCGATCCGGGGAACTTCGTCGAGCACATCTCCAACCCCTGGCTGCCCTGGAAGCCCGGGTCGCTGTGGGTGTACCGCGGGGTCAAGGACGGTCAGACCCAGAAGGACGTCGTCCGCGTGCTGGCGCGCACAAAGACGATCGTCGGGGTGCACTGCACCGTCGTCAGCGACATCGCCACGCACAACGGGACGGTGCTCGAGAAGACGCGGGACTGGTACGCGCAGGACCGCGCCGGGAACGTCTGGTACTTCGGTGAGGCCACGGCGGAGTACAGCGACGGCACCGTGGACAGGTCCGGTTCCTGGCAGGCCGGCGTGCACGGGGCCCAGCCGGGGATCGTCATGACGGCCCAGCCGCGGGTCGGCGACGCGTACCGGCAGGAGTACTGGCGCGGCCATGCCGAGGACCAGTACTGGCTCGTCGACCTGACCCAGCACGTGTCAGTGCCGTTCGGTACGTTCGACCACGCAGCGCTGACGCTCGAGTGGTCGCGGCTGGAGCCGTTCGTGATCGACCGCAAGACCTACGTCAAGGGGATCGGCGTTGTCAAGGAGGTAGCCGCCGAGGGGCCGCGCGAGATCGCGAGCCTGGTGCGCTTCCACACCTGAGCCGGTAGCCTCCGGGCATGCCGCTGAAGCTGGTCGGAGCAGGGCTCGGCCGTACCGGAACCAACTCGCTCAAGCTTGCGATCGAGCAGCTGACGGGCGAGCCCTGCTACCACATGACGGAGGTGTTCGGGAAGCCCGACCATGTGGACGCGTGGCGCGCGGCGATCGTGGACGGGACGATGCCGGACTGGGATCGGCTGCTCGCCGGCTACTCGGCCACCGTCGACTGGCCCGCCTGTGCGTTCTGGTCGCAGCTCGCCGACGCCAACCCCGAGGCGCCCGTGCTGCTCTCGGAGCGGTCGAGCGCCGACGCGTGGTGGACGAGCATCGAGCAGACGATCGTCAGGATGGTGACGCAGCCGCCGGGGAGCACCGAGCAGGCGCACACGCGGTCGATGTCCGAGCCGATGCTGAGGGCGTTCTGCCCGGGATGGCCGGAGCGCGACGCCATGATCGAGGCCTACGAGCGGCACAACGAGCGCGTGCGCAAGGAGGTGCCGCCCGAGCGGCTGGTCGAGTGGCGCCCCGGCGACGGGTGGGCGCCGCTCTGCGCGGCGCTCGGCGTGCCGGTGCCCGAGCAGCCGTTCCCGCACGTCAACTCGACGGCCGAGTTCCGGGGCTCTATGGCCCCGCAGAACGCTGCCGAAGCCACCTAGCACACACACGTCGGGTGCTACAGTTAAGGGGATCTGGAACGTTCGTTTGGTTGTGCAGTCCCGCCTTCCTGACCCGTTCGTGGAATCTGGAAGGGAGGTGTCAATATGGCAACCGGAACCGTGAAGTGGTTCAACGACTCCAAGGGATATGGCTTCATCGCCCCCGATGATGGTGGCAAGGACCTCTTCGTTCACTTCAGCTCGATCGACGGTGCGGGGTTCAAGACCCTCGTCGAGGGCGCAAAGGTCACCTACGAAGCCCGCGAGGGCCAGAAGGGCCCGGAGGCGACGGGCGTGACGCCCGTCTGACCTGAGGGAGGACGCTCATGAGTGTGAAGGAAGAGAAGATCGAGCTCGAGGGTGAGGTGACCGAGTCGCTGCGAAACGGCATGTTCCGCATCGCGCTCGACAATGGCCACACCACCATCGGCTACACCGCCGGCAAGATGCGCCGCTACAGGATCCGCATCCTCCCCGGCGACCGGGTCAAGGTGGAGCTTTCCCCCTACGACCTGAACCGCGGCCGGATCGTCTACCGGGCGCGCTAGCTCTCCGTTCGGCCGGGCTTGATGCCCGGCCGAGCCGGCTCTCCATGGGATCCCGCTCCTCCGTGCTGACCGGGGTCGCCGCGACGGTGCTCGCGATGATCTCGGTGCAATCGGGAGCGGCGATCGCCATCAGCCTGTTCGCGGCGGTCGGCCCGCTGGCGGTGGTCGCCTTGAGGCTGGCCAGCGCGAGCGGCTTCCTCATGGCCACGGCGCGTCCCGGCACCGCACCGCTGGGGACGGCGGCGGCCGGGCCGCTGATCGGCTTCGGCCTGGTGATCGCCGGGATGAACGGCTGCTTCTACCTGGCGATCGAGCGCGTGCCGCTGGGAGTCGCGGTGGCGCTGGAGATGGTCGGGCCGATCGTCGTGGCGATCGCGGGGTTCCGGCGCGGGCGGGATCTCGCAGCTGTTGCGCTGGCCGTACCGGGCGTCGTGGTGCTGGCCCTTGCCCACGGGGTCGACGGGCCCGTCACGACGGCCGGGATCCTGCTCGCCCTGGGAGCCGGCGCCTGCTGGGCCGGGTACATCACGCTGTCGGCACACCATGCGCGCAGGCTTCCGGGCGCCCAGGGGCTCGCGCTGGCGATGGTGATCGCGACGGTGCCGGCTGCGGTGGTTGCGATCGCGACTGCCGGCACCGATCTGCTCTCGCTGCACGTGCTTGCGGTCGGCGCCGCGGTGGGGCTGCTCTCAACAGCGCTGCCCGGCACGCTGGACGCGGCCGCGCTACGGCGGCTGCGCTCGGCCACCTATGCGCTGGTGCTCAGCCTCGCGCCGGCGGTGGCGGCGCTGAGCGGCCTGGTCATCCGCGGACAGCGGCTGAGCGCGGCACAGTGGGTCGGCATCGCGCTGGTGATGGTGGCAAGCGCGGCCGCGGTGGCCGGAGCGGAGCCGCCCGACGCGGAGCCGGCTTGGGTCTAGAGCTTGCGGACGGTCACAGCGGTGCCATACGCGGCGACCTCGCTCATGATGTCGGCGATCTCGTTGCAGTCGAAGCGCATGGCGAGCACCGCGTTGGCACCCCTCTCGCGGGCCGCGTCGCGGAGCCGGTCGACCGCATGCTCGCGGCTCTCGGACAGCAGCGACGTGTAGCCCTTCACCTCGCCGCCGAAGACGGTGCGGAGGCCGGCGCCGAGGTTCGAGAAGACGTTACGCGCGCGGACGATCAGGCCAAAGACCTCGCCGTGCACCTCGACCACCTCGTAACCGGGGAGGTCGTTCATGGTGGAGATGATGATGTCGTCCATGGCGGCGAGAGTATCAGGAGGGCGGGGTCAGACCCGTGGGGGTCAGCCTTCAGGCTGAGGTGGGGTCAGACCCGCTAGAGCGGCGAGCTGCCCTTGAACTCCTGGATCGTATTGCCGCCGTCGACGACGATCGCCCTGCCCGTCACGTAGCTCGCTCCGTCGCTCGCCAGGAACGCCACCAGCTCCGCCACCTCGTCCGGCCGGCCCGGCCGCCCCACCGGCGTATTCCGTCCGCCCTCGATCTCCTCCGGAGACGACGACCCGGTCGCGATCCACCCCGGCGCCACCGAGTTGACCGTGATCCCCTGCCGCCCCGTCTCGATCGCGAGCGCCCGCATGAGGCCGTCCATCCCGCCCTTCCCGGCGCTGTAGCCGGAGTTGCCCGGGTAGCTTACGACCGGCCCGGTCACCGACGACACGTTCACGATCCGGCCGTGCCCGCGCTCGATCATCCCGGGCAGCACCGCGTGCGTGACCGCCGCGGCCGTCTTCAGGTTGACCGCGATGTCGCGGTCCCACTGCTCCTCGCTCATCTCGGCAAACGGGCGCAGCACGCTCTCCTCGCCGACCTGCGCGATGCCCGCGTTGTTGACGAGGATGTCAATCCGGCCGAACCGCTGCGCGACCGCCTCCGCCAGCTGCTTCGCGGCCGCGAAGGTGATCAGGTCGGCGACGAACGACGCCGCCTCGACCCCCTCACGCTCCAGCTCGCTGCCCCGGTCATGGATGCGGTCGGTGGTCGAGGTGATCGCCACCTGCGCCCCGCGGGCGCCCAGCAGTCGGGCCGTGGCAAAGCCGATGCCCTCGGCCGAGCCCGCCCCGGTGACCAGCGCCACGCGCCCGGTCAGCGGCCCCTCAGCCACCGCCGCCGATCAGCTCGTCGACCGCGGCCGCGAACACCTCCGTGTGCCTGTCGACGTCCGCCTCGACGGTCGCCGGGCACATCAGGGCCATGTTGTGGAAGGGGGTGATCAGCACCTCGCGGTTCATCAGGTAGACGTGCATGTACGCGTCGAGCTCGCCGTCGTGCGCCGCGGCCGACTCGCCGCCGTTCCGCGGCGGCTGCGGCGTGAAACGGTACTCGGCGCGGGCGCCCAGCTGCACGATGTTCCAGGGCATGCGCCGGCTCTCGAGCACCTCCTGCACGCCGGCCGTGTAGCGCTCGGCCAGCCGGATCATCCGCTCAAACGCCGCGTCGGTCAGTACCTCGCCGAGCGTCGCCCGCGCGGCGGCAAGCGACAGCGCGTTGCCCGCCAGCGTGCCGCCGACGCCACCGACGTCCTCCAGGTCGACATCGAGGTCGAGGATGCGGTCGGCCAGATCGCGTCGCAGCCCGTAGGCGCCGATCGGCACGCCGCCGGCGATCGACTTGCCGATCGTGAGGATGTCGGGGTCGAGGCGGTGCGCGGCCGTGTAGCCGCCCGGCCCGCTGCTGAACGTGTGCGTCTCGTCGATGATCAGGAGCGTCCCGGTCTCGCGCGTCGCCTGGCGGAGGGCATCGTGGAAGCCGCGCTCGGGAAGCACGATGCCGATGTTCGTCAGCGCCGGCTCGGCCAGCACCGCGGCCACGTCACCCGGCGCCAGGGCCTCACGCAGCGCCACGAGGTCGTTGAACTCGATCACCTTCGTGGTCTCGGTCGGGTCGACCGCGGGCCCCACGTTGCCGGGACGGGCCTGCGGCACGCCGTCCTCGATCGAGATCACCGTCTCGTCGACGGTGCCGTGGTAGCAGTAGTTGAAGACCAGCACCTTCGGGCGCCCGGTCAGCGCACGTGCCATTCGCAGCACCCACCGGTTGGCGTCGGTGGCCGTCAGCGAGAACTGCCAGGCGTCGAGGCCGAAGCGCCGCACCAGCTCCTCCCCCACCCACGCGGCGTCCTCGTCCGGCAGCATCACGGTCGTGCCGCGCCGCACCTGCCGCTCGACGGCACGGGCGGTCGGCTCCGGCGCGTGGCCGGCCATGGCGCCGGTGTCACCCAGGCAGAAATCGACGAACGTGTGGCCGTCAACGTCGGTCACCCGCGCGCCCGACGCCTCGGTGAAGAAGAGCGGGAAGCCGCCCGCCCACATGGTCATCCAGCTCATCGGGACGCCGCCGAGCAGCGTCTTCGAGGTCTCGGCGAACAGCTCCCGCGATCGCGGGTGGCGCTCCGCAAACGTCGCACGTTCGCGGTCGATCAGCCGGCGAAGGCGCGCACGGTCGATCTGGACGTGGGTCTCGGTGCTCATGCCGCCACGCTATACCACGCGCGGCGCGCGCGGCTCAGGCTACGGCTGCCGGCTCGGACTCGGCCGCGGCAGCCGCCTTCGCGGCTGGGCACACCAGGCGGTTCAGCAAGGTGCCGAGCGTGTCCAGCTCCTCGGCCGTGAAGTGCTCGGTGAACAGACGTTCGATGTCGCCGTGGTGCGTCTTTGACGCCTCCAGCAGCTTTTCGTACCCGGCGTCGGTCAGCATCGCGTAGGTGACCCGCGCGTCGGCGTCACACGAGCGCTTGCAGACGTAGCCCGCGCGCTCGAGGCCCTCGAGCAGGCGGGTGATCCCCGACGCCGAGAGCACGACGCGGTCGGCGAGGTCGACGCGCCGCAGCACACGCTCGGGGGCGTCGGCCAGCTGCACGAGCACGTCGTAGTCGTTCAGCGTGAGGCCGTGCTTCGAGATCAGGGTCGCGTTCATCGCACGCGTCAGCTCGGCGTGGCTCCGCAGCAGCGGAAGCCATGCATTTAATACTTGAGGGCTCAATACTTGACGGCTCAACTTTCTGGTGCTAGATTGTTGCTAGCTCAAGTATACATCGGAAGAAGGAGCCCATCCACATGAGCACCATCGAGATCACTCCAGGGACGATCCCGGCCGGCAGCTACGCCGCCGATCGTTCCCACTCGACCGCCGAGTTCACCGTCCGCCACATGAAGATCTCCACCGTGCGCGGCGTGTTCCTCGACTTCGACGCCTCGCTCGAGGGCGGTGACGAGCCGCGCATTTCCGGCAGCATCCGCACCGCCAGCGCGGTCACGCACGACGAGACCCGCGACGGCCACCTGAAGGCGCCCGACTTCTTCGACGTCGAGCGCTATCCCGAGGCCACCCTCGCCGGCAGCCTGGTCGCACCCGACCGCTTCGAGGGCGAGCTGACGCTGAAGGGCGTCACCAAGCCGATCACCATGCGCGCGAGCGTCTCCGGGCCGGACACCGATCCGTGGGGCAACGAGCGCGTCGGCGTCGAGCTCCAGGGCACGATCAACCGCCTCGACCACGGCGTCGACTGGAACGCCCCGCTCCCGGGCGGCGGCCTCCTGGTGGACAACGAGGTCAACCTCCACGCCAGCCTCTCGTTCGTGAAGCAGGCGTAACCACCATGCGTGTGCTGACCATCTCAGGCAGCCTGCGGCCGGACTCCTACAACGCCCTGCTCCTCCGCGCAGTGGAGGAGCAGGCTCCGGCCGACGTCGAGCTGACCGCGTTTGAGGGGCTTGCCGACATCCCCCACTTCCACGGCGACCGCCAGGACTCGGGGCCCACGCCAGAGGCGGTACAGCGACTGCGTTCCCAGATCCAGGCGGCGGACGCCGTGCTGATCGCCACGCCGGAGTACAACGGATCGATCCCCGGAACGCTGAAGAACGCGCTTGACTGGGTGTCGGTTCCCTTTCCTGACAACGCCATCAAGGGCAAGCCGGTGGCGGTGATCGGTGCCAGCACCGGCGGCTACGGCGGCATGTGGGCGCAGGCCGAGCTGCGGAAGGTGCTCGGCATCATGGGCGCCCGGGTGGTCCCGGCGGACTTCTCGCTCGCACACGCGCAGCAGCAGTTCGACGAGCAGGGAGCGCTCAAGGCCAACCAGGCCGGCCGGCTGGCGCTGGCCGTGGAACAGCTGCTCGCCGAAGCGCAGCCGCTGGCGGCGTAAAGCTCCAATCCACCGGGGTCTGCCTACGGGCGGGCCCCGGTGTCAACCGGCGGTCTAGTGCGGTCAAGCTGAACCCTGACCTCGCCCTTGCGTACAATGGCGCCGATGGAGACCGTCGGGTTCACCAGCATGGCGGAGGGCACCGCGGAGGACTACGCGCTGCTCGACCGCTACGAGGAGGAGTACCTGACGGTGCTCCCGGACCGGCTGCTGGAGGCCCTGGATCGGCTGCGCACATCGTTCGCCGGCTATCAGGTCACCCGCTACGAGCACTCCCTGCAGTCGGCGACGCGGGCCGTGCGCGACGGCCGGGACGAGGAGTACGTCGTCGCCGCGCTGCTGCACGACATCGGCGACGAGCTCGCCCCCTACACCCACGGCGAGATGGTCGCCGCTGTGCTGAAGCCCTACGTGCGCCCGGAGCTGTGCTGGGTGGTCAAGCACCACGGCCTCTTCCAGATGTACTACTACGCGCACCACTCCGGCGGCGACCGCAACGCCCGCGACCGCTACCGCGACCACGAGTGGTTCGACGCGTGCGCGGAGTTCTGCGAGAAGTACGACCAGAACTGCTTCGACCCCGAGTACGACTCACTGCCGGTCGAGCACTTCGAGCCGATGGTGCGGCGGGTCTTCTCGGAGGTTCGCTACCTCGACGTTCCGGAGACCTAGACCTAGACCTCGACTCGCGGAGAGGCGGGCCTCCCGTCCGCGGGCTCCAACGCGGGCGGGAGGCGGTCCTCCAAGGGCCGCCGAGACGGAGAGGCAGACTGCTCATTGCGACCCTGCATGGTCGTTGTAGCAGTCCGGGGCTGAGACGACCAGAGCTGGGCGAAAGCTCTTACAAAGCCCGAACAGCCACGGAGGTTTCCCTCCGGCCCGTCGCGGGCATCGTCCGCGAATGCAGGACGTGGCACCGCGCTACGGCGCCGAGCAGTCGCTCGACGTCTACCTCCGCGAAATCGGTCGTCGGCCACTCCTGACCAAGGACGAGGAGCGCATGCTCGCGCGCCGCGTCGAGGCAGGCGACCCCGCCGCCCGGCGCCGCATGATCGAGTCGAACCTGCGACTGGTCGTCTCGATCGCAAAGCACTATCGCGGCCACGGCGTGCCCCTGGTCGACCTGATCCAGGAGGGGACGGTCGGGCTGATCCGCGCCGTCGAGAAGTTCGACTGGCGCCGCGACCTCAAGTTCTCGACGTACGCCACCTGGTGGATCCGCCAGGCGGTGCAGCGCGGCGTCCACAACAATGGGCGCGCCGTCCGCATCCCCGTTCACACCGCCGAGCGGGTGGTCAAGGTGCGCCGCGTCCGCTCACGGCTGGAGGACCAGCTCGGCCGCGTGCCCACCGACGAGGAAGTGGCGGAGGCGGTCGCGATGCCCGTCGAGCGCGTCAGCTTCCTGATTCACATCGACGCGGTCTCCCAGGTCGCCGGAGCCGAGTTCGAGCACGAGATGGAGCGGGCGGTCAACCCGGCCGGCACGGAGGACCAGATGCTCGAGACCGAGCGGCGCGAGGCGCTGCTGCAGGGCCTGGCCCACCTGCCGGAACGTCAGCGGGTCGTCCTCGAGCTCCGCTACGGGCTCGACGGCGGCGGGCCGCGCAGCGCCGACCGGGTCGGCCAGCTGCTTGCGATCTCCCGGCAGCGCGTGCACCAGCTGGAGCTCGCCGCACTGGGAACGCTGCGGTCGAATGGCGCGCTCGCACCCTGGTACACGGGCTAGATGATTGATTCCACGACTCCGCACGTCTGATCGCCTGACTGCGGGTGGTTGCCAGCCGTGTGGGGGCTGCGACCGCATTCGCGATCTGCGTGATCGCAGATCGCTCATGACCGGTGCAAGGCGTACCGCCTTGCACCTCTTCGCACCGCGGCGTCCTCGGTCGGGCCGATATTCCCGATATCGGCCCTCCCTCGATCCTTGCGCTGCTTGCCTACCGATCGCTCAGACCGCACGGCGCCGTGGAATCAACCATCTAGGCGCTAGGGCACGAAC